>DATLVM010000217.1:0-4747 GCA_035577445.1 Pyrinomonadaceae bacterium | reverse complement strand
GGAATGCGCTAAGGGCGGTGTTGTAACTCGCGCCGCGCCCGAAGGAGGGTTGTAGAAACTGTCCGATATCGTTTTGCAATTCGTCGATCTTGCGGCCGCCACCAAACTCAGGCTGCGTGTTGAGTTGGAAAGCGGGCCAGTTGTCCCAGGTACATCGAAGCGGACTGGCGTAACCTTCCGTGCAGATACTTAGAACACTGGGTTCGCCGCTTACGGTCGTCCAAATTGCCTCTCCATACGCGTAGCGCAATCCCTGATTACCCGTCGCTACAGAATTGGGTGTTTGGTTGTCGGATTGATCCGGCGCCGACACTAGATCAGACGCAAACTCATCAGGGCCATTCAGGTCCACACGCACGCCTATACCCTTTCCTGAAATTGAGGAAATGATTTGGAAGGTCGGATCGTCTCGCATCTTCAAGACAAGCGAGTCCAGCGCAGCTTGTTCTGACTGGGAAATCCAAAACGCCAGTACGCTGGACACGGGAATGGCGAATTCGTTGTCAAGGAACAAGTGATCGATGCGCAGACGTGGATCGGGCGAAGGCGGTGGGACCGTGCTCGAGGTGGATGCGAAAAAACTGAAAGTGAAGAACGCGACTTCGTCCCCTCCTGTGTCGTATGTCAAGACGATCTTGTCGGTTGCTTTCTTGAACGTCAGCAATCCCGTCGAGCTATTGTAGAAATAATCTGTTGTTGTCAAAGACTTCAGAAACTGATCCGCCTTCACGGCCTTGATTCCCTCTAAGGACTTGTTTTTTCCGATCGTAACCCAGACTGCTTGTAGTGGCGTATCAGCATTCGATCCGAACTGCGCTAGGAAAATTGTCGGCGGCGCCGTGCCGCCTCCTCGCCACAAGGTTACCTCGCGCTTTTGCAAGGGCCGATAGCGGTGCGTGCTTATTGGGTTATCGATTTCATAATCAAAAAAGGAAATCCCGAGCGGCGGTGCGCCAAAGAGCCCGACGGTTGAGGTACCATTTCCCACCGCGTAAAAGCCGAAATCTTGGAGCTTGCCGGGCAACTGCGGATCAATTTCACGCAGGAGGCTCAAAAACTCCTCCCTGAGAATCTTGACCAACAGCCCGCGGAAAAATGTTATGAAATCGTTATCGGCTGCGCGGAACTCTTTGACCAACTCAGCGGGAACGCCGAATATTGTTTTGATATCACCAAGATTAGTGGCTCCGGTCATTACGTCAAGTTCATACGCGTCCACTTTTGCCTGCCTGACGAATTGAAGGGTGTAGTTCGCTGTCCCTGCCTCAAGTACGAAATTACGATTAACTTTGACCGCCTTCGACTTTCCGGTCCACGTCCAGTCCAGGCATTGCGTTGCGAGATAACGCCGAACGCGATTACTAAAGACGCGATCGCTCAGAATGCCGGGGAAGAGGCCCGAATCCACCGAATCCACCAGAAAGAACCAAGCCGCGAACAGATAAAGCCCTATATAAACCAGGTATTCGTTGACACCCATACTGCTGAAGGAGTCTCGTATTTTCACGAACAGGTCTGTCGTGTTTTGCCGATCGGAGAGCATCTCGTATGTGTTATTGCCGTCAATCTCGACGGTGGCGGCGACGGTGGGATTGGTGGCGTCTTTCACAAGGTAGTCAAACAACCACTGGTTGTACACCCGCTTGTAGATTGTGCCATGTGCTTCCTTGTCTAAATAGTAGGCGAACCGGGCCAGAATCTTTGGCAGATCAGGGTTGACTGTGTCCGAGCGTTCGTCGGTTGAGGGATTCGTCTTATACGTGAGCGCACCTATTGGCAGATCCAGCTTGGTTGGTTTGAATTTTGTCTTCGAACGACGTGAACTAAAGATCCACATGGCGATAAACTTGTATCTGAGAAGTTTGAATTACGTTTCCTATAATTTGGGTACCCGACAAAAAGTTCAGTCTCAATTTGAATCCCACAAAAGCCGTTAAGCCATCTAGGTGGGCTGCTTCGACCTCCAGCGACAGCATGGGCGTACCGTAAACGGGTAAATTAGCCGTAACGATAGCTTTCAGATCTGAAATGTCTGAGCGTGACAGACCTAGTAGGATCGCCGAGGTGTTGTTTTGCATGACAGACTGGAAAATTCCAGCAACGTTGTCCTTGTAGAGTAGCTCAACGTCACCGCTTCCCTGGGGATTAGCGACTCTTGTCATTTGCAGTGGCGCAGGAAGAAGCCCGGCGAGGTACTGGAAAATGGATTCGCCTTCATTGCGCAGCGCAAGCGCCGGCCACGCGACTTTCGGTCTGGTCGGACGTGAGCTATGAGCGGGAACGTCGTGCGCCTTCGGAACGAGTATTAGTACGATGTTGTCCTGGTCCGCTCCCACGCCCGGGTTCGCAACGAACCCATCCGCGTCCGAACCGCCCGCGTTGACATAGAACACGTCGTCGAAGGTTCGCAGAATCACGCGCGCGTCTGCGACCGGTAAATCGTCGACACCAAGTAATGGAACCAGATAGTCGAGGACACTTGCGCGCGTAGGCGCGAGGCTGTTTGGATCCGCGGGAGGAACCGGTTGACCGTTGAAGATTATGGGCCGCTTGAAGTCGTGTAGCTTCTGGTATCCTGCGTAGATCCGTTTAACTCCAGCATCGTCCGCGATTGGAATTGTAGTTGAAGTCTCATAGAGATATTGAGCATCCGCCCGGCGAGGACTGTCGATAAAGCGCTTGCGTTCCTTCAATCGGCGAAAGCGACCGCGATAGCCTACTGAGATATAGATCAAAGGACGTGTGTTCGCGGTCTTTGGTAAAGCGAAGCGCACGTCGATTTTGTTGCCGGTCGTTCCTGCGGGAAGGTTCGTATTATCGACGGCGAAGCTTGGCCAGCCGCTCGCATAGTAGTTCACTTCACAAGTGTCTATATCGGCGGCAGCATCAAGCGTAAGCTGAATGTTGGGTCCGTCCGCTTGATAATAGTTCAGCGAGTTGCCGTGCTCGTTACGAATGTCGATGTACGCCCGATTGCGGTTGGCGAACTTAGCTGCGCCTGTAACCGTCCCGCGCAGCACAGTTTCGTAGATCGCATTGCCCGACAACTTGTCGAATTCATCGTTAGCACTGTCCCAAACGCGCAGCTTCGCCGCGAAAAACGATCCCCACAACGCACAAGGATCAACGAAGTCCAAAATCTCCTCTTTTTTTTCCCAGTGGCGAAAAACATCGGAGGCATTGGCGCCGTTGGGCAACGCGCTAACTTGAACGATAGTCGTCGCCGTTCGCGCGAGCGCTATCTTCGGCCGGCGGCCGATGCGCTCGACAACGATCTCGATGCCGAACAGCAAGCTCGACGAAAATGTTCCGAGTCGCCAGCCACCACGGACCAGCGGCAGTTGGACTTGGGGGTCGCCGTCGTAAAACAATGTGTCGAGTGACTGCGAAGAGGCAAATCGAGTAGGGTTTGCGGTCGCAGGATAGTCTATTGGGTTTAGATGAAGTCCCAAACAGGCGCGTGTTGGGGGGCCGGTGTTGTTGTTAGCCTCGAGTTCCCATGCCGTTTTGATGGTCTTGACTAACTCATTTTCTGTTTCTTTGGCGATATCGATGGCACCGCCGCTCGTTAACAAACTCGTCGGATCGATGCCTTTGTAGAGGATGTAGCTGATCGCCGGAAAGTCAAACGGGGGCTGCACCCATGGCTTGAGGATCAACGTCAGCGTGCCCTGGTCGTCGACCTGTGCACAAATCAGCCCGTCGCAGACCGCAAACGCAGGAACGTCGGTGGCCGATGATGAAGTATGCACATCAGTGATACGGAATTGGTCCTTACCCGCTGAAGTGCCTGCAGGCCCGAAGGCCTGCGCTTGAACTTGCGCATCGAGCAAACTCGGATCCGTGAAGAAGAAAAATTTAGCCATGAGGGGCCGTCGAGTACAATTGAACTCTTGAGCAATCTAGTTGCTTCTGTGAAGTCGACAGGTTGCTCATCCCTGAAAAGGGATCATTCAAGGCTGGATTTAGCGAGTATGCAAGGAAGCAGGGGCTCGTGGGAATTCAGCCACCAATTTTCAAGAAATCGAGCGCACGATATTCCAAAGCCAACCCAATGTCAACGATTTGTCTTCACGATTTGGCTTCATCACGACTTGTTTTCAATAGACTTCGCTGAAACTGCATGTTGGATCGAAAGATGAGACTAAGATGGTGGCAGTACGTGGCAGCCGATGCCATACCTTGACGACCGCACAGTATATAAAGACTGGCTTGTGGGTTTGGTACGACCAGCTCATCTCGTCTCCAACGTTCTGATGATCAGCCGCGAGTGTCAGTTCTGGAGGCTGACACTCGCGCAGAGCGAACTTGCGGAACGCATCTAAGTCTCTCTGAAACTTGAATCTAAGGATTACTAAGGAATTGGAGCGGGCGACGGGAATCGAACCCGTATTACCAACTTGGGAATCAGAATTTTCGATCCTGTATTTTCAACACTTACAAAATCACTTAGAAAAATTGTACGTGCATGCGCTGCATACCGTGCATGCGTTGCCTGATTTGCGTATCGCTGGGGGACGTTTGGGGGACGGTGTGTCACTTCTAAATACTCAACGAATCGTTCGTTGCCACGATGGTTACGAGCCAGTGCGCGACGCGAATATGCTCAATGGTTGGTTGCACTTCGATCTCTGTACCTTGAGAAGTCAAAGAGGGCAGGTTCTTGGTCCGAGTTGGTGGTTTGAGCATAAGCTGAGTCAGATTTGACGAACTGTCGATAAAGATTCGGGACTTCCTTTTCCGCGCC
>DATLVM010000216.1:0-8091 GCA_035577445.1 Pyrinomonadaceae bacterium | reverse complement strand
CTGGCGCGATCACCAACTACGCAGGAGTGCCGGGCGCGGAAGAGTTTTCGCTTCCGTTTCGCACGCTCACTCATGCGAATCGTCTGCGACGGCGTATGACTGAAGCGCTCGATCATATCGAACCAGACGCTGCGCCGCAGGACACTCGCAGCGCGCTGACGTTCGCAATTGTCGGGGGCGGCGCCAGCGGAGTGGAGCTTTCGACGAAGATGGCGGACTTGCTTCGCGATGCTGTGAAGCGAAGGGCCCTGCGGGGAGAGCCGCGGGTTGTGATCATTGAAATGGCGGATCGTTTGGTTCCCGGAATGGGCGAAGACATTCGCCGGCATGTCGAGAATGCCCTCGAGGAATTGCGCGTGGAAGTTTACACGGACACGCGAGTTGTGGAAGTGACTTCCGGAAGCATAACGCTCGAGCACAAACAGAAGCGCGAGAGTATGAACACGGCAGCGGTTGTTTGGGTGGCAGGTGTGCGACCGAATCCGTTGCTCGGCAACTTGAAAGTTGAAAGGGACGGACGAGGGTTGATCCCGGTCGAGCCGACTCTGCAATTACGCGAATATCCAAACGTCTTCGCGCTGGGCGACATCGCCTTCTATAAGGACGTGCAACCAACACTGGCGGGCACGGCGCAGCTTGCATTGCAGGAGTCGCACCTTTGCGCCAGCAATATCAAGGCGTTCCTCGAAGGCGGCGAACTGAAAACGAAACACTTCGTTGAGCTCGGTGAAGCCGTCAGTTTGGGAACGGAAAACGCAGCCGTTTTGACCGGCGGCAAAGTGATGGGCGGCCCGCTGGCGCGCCAGGCGCGCTTCGCAATGTACACGGCGCGACTGCCGACCTGGCATCATCGCCTGCGCGTCGGCGCGAGCTGGTTCTTCGAAGGCACACAACCGCGGCCTTTGCAGCCGCTGGGATTTTAGTGCGCGACCTGAGATTGTCCGTTATAATTTCCGCGTGGCTACCGCAAAAGAAGAGGTCGAGCAGTTACTTGGAAGATTGCCCGGAGACTGTTCACTTGAAGATATTCAGTATCATCTCTACGTCCTCGAAAAAGTACGGAACGGACTGGACGCAGCCATCGAAGGCGAAGTTCCACAGGACGACGCGGAAGAGCGGTTGAGCAAATGGCTTACCGAGTAGTCTGGTCGCCTCGAGCACTGGACGATGTCGACTCAATTGCGTCGTACATTTCCCGCGATTCGACGGCCCACGCATCTGCCGTCGTAACCAAAATCATCCGATCAACCAGAATGCTTCGACGATTTCCGTTTGCCGGCCGGATTGTTCCTGAATTCCAGGACTCCTCGTTGCGGGAGCACTTCGTTTACAGCTACCGAATCATCTATCGCGTTCGCGAGCGCGTCGTTACAATTGCAGCGGTCATCCACGGCAAACGGATGTTGGAATCCGTCGAACCGCCAGTGTTGTGAAAAGACGATGTCGCATGTCACAAAACCAGAAGCTGGAAAAGCGTCGCCGCTCGGCGACATGCCTGCCGATGAGTTCCGCAGGCACGGGCATGAGTTGATCGACTGGATTGCCGACTACTTCGAACACATCGAAGACCTGCCCGTACTCGCGCAAATCGAACCCGGCGAGCTCAAAGCTCAACTCCCTTCGACGCCGCCCGAACATGGCGAATCAATGGATGCCATTCTGGCTGATGTCGATAAGCTAATCGTTCCCGCTTTAACTCATTGGAGTCACCCTTCGTTCTTTGCTTACTTCGCAACGTCGACTTCCGCGCCCGGCATTTTTGGTGAGTTGTTGAGCGCGGCCTTCGATGTGAAGTCGATGCTTTGGCGCACCTCGCCTGCATCGACTGAGCTCGAGGAGGTGACCCTCGATTGGTTGCGGCAGATGCTGGGGCTTGATGCGGGAATGAGCGGCTTCATCTATGACACCGCCTCAGTTTCGAGCATGCACGCGATCGCTGCTGCGCGCGAAGGCGTCGAGCTGCGCATTCGTGAAGAAGGCATGAGCGGTCGAAAGGATCTGCCGCTGCTGCGCGTGTACGCATCTGAGCAAGCCCACTCATCCATCGACAAAGGAATCATCACGCTCGGCCTCGGTCAAAAGAGTCTGCGCAAGATTCCTACTGATTCACAGTTCCGCATGGACACCAAAGCGTTGGCAGACGCGATTGATGAAGACAAACGAAATGGGATGCTTCCGTTCTGCATCGTCGCAACTGTCGGCACAACGTCCACGTCCAGCATCGATCCGATTCCAGAGATCGTGAAAGTTGGCGAACAGCACGCGATGTGGCTGCATGTTGACGCGGCATACGGAGGCTCAGCGGCAATCGTTCCGGAGATGCAGCACATTCTTGACGGCTGCAATCGCGCGGACTCATTGGTGCTAAATCCGCACAAGTGGCTGTTCACGCCTTTTGATTGTTCGGTTCTGTATTGTCGCCATCTCGACTTGCTTCGGCGCGCGTTCTCGCTCGTGCCGGAGTATTTGCGCACGCCGGAACAAGAGAAAGTGCGCAGCGGGTCTGACTATGGCGTGCAACTTGGCCGTCGCTTTCGCGCGCTGAAGCTGTGGATGATCATTCGGTATTTCGGTCATGAAGGACTAGCAGCGCGCATCCGTGAGCACATTCGCCTGGCGAAGGTGTTTGCGTCGTGGATCGACGAATCCGGTGACTGGGAGTTGATGGCGCCGACGCCCTTCGCTTTGGTGTGCTTCCGCGCAGCTCCCTCAGATCGGCAGGCGAATCTCGACGAGTTGAACGAAGCAATCATGCACGGCGTGAACGCCAGCGGAAAGGCCCTGCTGTCTCATACGAAACTGAATGACAAGTTGACGCTGCGGCTCTCGATCGGAAACATTCGCACGACCGAGAAGCACGTGAAGCAGGTTTGGGACCTGCTGAATGATCAACTTCAGCGCCATCGATAAAGGGGTAACGTTATGGTGACTCACATAGTGATGTGGAAATATCGGGACGACGTGCCTGAAGAAACTCGCGAGGATCACCGCCGCCAGCTTCGCGCGCTCGACAAAATTGTCCCGGGAATCGAAAGCTTCTCGGTTGGCGCAGACTTTCTGCACTCGCCTCGATCCTACGATACCGGCCTGTCCGCGCTATTTCGCGACCGCTCAGTGTTGGACGCCTACACCTTTCATCCCGATCATGTGAAGGTCGTCGAATTCGGACATACGATCACGGAAACGATGGCTAAGGTCGATTTCGAGGACTGATTGGAACGCAGGCATCTTGTCGGCGGTTCACGAGCATCTTGCTCGCTATTTCGTTTGGGATCCCAAGCCGGCAGGATGCCGGCGAACCGCAGGCAAGGATGCCTGCGCTCCGGTTTATGAAACGACGCATCTTCATTGCCATCCTCGTCCTCGTAATCCTCTCTCAACTTCCTTTCGCGTATCGTCGTTATCGCTTGGCGCGCTTACGCACAGCGATAGCAAATCTGTCGGCTCAGCGCCCAACGCCTGAGACTTCAGCGGACGATTATGTTGATTACAAAGGAGTGATTCACGTTCATACCTCGCTTGGTGGTCATAGCAACGGAACGTTTGCAGAATTGATCGCCGCCGCGAAAACGAATCAACTCGACTTCGTGATTATGACGGAGCATCCGCAAGCTGAGTTCGATACATCGGCAATGACTCTGAGCGGAGTTCATAGCGGCGTGCTCTTTGTGAATGGCAACGAAGTTTCGACTGCGAACGGAGACCGGTTGCTGTTAGTTCCAGGGACCGCGAATGCTCCGTCTATGAATTCGCCGAGTACTCAGCAAATCATCGATCAGCAAAATGCAGCGGCGGGCCTCGCGTTCGTCGCCTATCCCAGTGAATCGCAGAATTGGCAATCGACCACGCCGAATGGAGTTGAGGTTTACAATCTCTTTACCAACACCAAAGAGGCTAACCGTCTTGGGCTTTTCTTTGACGGCCTTTGGTCGTATCGCAGTTACGCCGATCTAATGTTCGCGAACTTCTTTTCGCGACCCGATGAAAACCTAAAGCGATGGGATCAAGCTGTGAATAGCAGTAACCGAAAGCTCGTGGCGATTGCCGGCAACGACGCGCATTCGAATATCGGTGTCAGCCTCAATGACGAGAGCGGTAATCAATTAATGGGAATCAAACTTGATCCCTACGAGCGAAGCTTTCGCACTGTGCGGACGCATGTGCTCATCAAGAAGGACAAGGGTCTCACGCGCGAATCGCTGGTGGAAGCTTTGTCGCAAGGACACTGCTATATCAGCTTCGACTTGTTTAGCGACGCGAGCGGATTTCGTTTCACCGCGGCAGAGACTGACAGAATGATGGGTGATGATCTGACCGCGAACAACCAACCCAAACTGACTGTGCGAACGCCGCTTCCTGCTCGGTTGGTGTTGATGAAAAACGGAATTCCGTTTGAAGAGAAAACCGGCACCTCGGCTGAGTTCCTGTCCAGCGGCCCCGGTACCTACCGAATTGAAGCCTACCTGAGCGGCTTGACCTCGCCCGCCCAAGGCAAGCCCTGGGTCATCTCCAATCCGATCTACCTCAAATAACGGAGGCCTCTTCAGGCTAGAACTCAATAAAACTGGGGTCTTGAAGCACTTCGCCCACTGTGTTAATCTACGTTTGGCGACGTTGGTCTCTCCCAGGGCCCACATTCAGCGCCTGCCTACCCCATGGCAACTATAAGAGTCAGTCATTTCGAACTCGACTGGTGGGTCGTGCAAAAGCGCGGTGTGTATCTCACCGCGTTTGCGATCCTACTGTGTGTGCTGTTTGCCTCCGGCGCGCTGTATGTTTGGAAGTATGGGAATCCGTTTCGCAACGTCGCGTTGAAAGTCGATGCGCCGCCCGGAGCGCGCTTCCTCACGTTCGAAGGTGATGTGCGAGTGATTCGCGCAGCAACCCGACAAGTCGTTTCAGCTAACAACGATCTTCAGCTTTATCCTGGCGACACGGTGCAGACGCAGACCGATGGCCGGGCGCGCATCAGCATGGCTGACGGATCGACAGTTGTGGTTCGCCCGAACAGCACCATCATTATTCGCGACAATGAAAGCGCTGAAGATGGGAAGCGTTCGAACGTGCGCGTCGTCGTCGATAGCGGCCAAATGTTCGTGAGCACAGCCGAACAGTCTGACGAGAGCAAGAACGTAGTCGAAACGCCGAAGACCAAAAATCAGATCACAGGCCAGAGCGCGGCGAGCTTTGGGGTGAACCCCGGCGGCAGTGAAGAGATTCGCGTCAACCGCGGCTTGGTCCAAAGCGCGAGTAGCAATGGTGATGGGGTGGCCTTGCACGGCGGCGAGTACGTGGCGGTGAACCAATCAGGCGCGATCTCAAAACCGCAACGGCTGTTGGACGTGCCGCAGCCTTCGCAGCCTCAGGACATGGAGAAGATTTCCGCGGCGAGTACCGGTTCAGCTACTGTGCAGTTGCGTTGGCAAAAACCTCAGGCTGGGATACCGGCCAACTATCGCGTCGAAGTTGCGACTTCTCCATTTTTCGTCCGCGAAGGTATTGTAATTGAGCGAGATCAGTTGATGCTCCCTCAGTTTAATGTCAGTGATCTGCGACCTGGTTCATACTTCTGGCGCGTGCGCGCGACCGCCACTTCCGGTCAGACCAGTGATTGGAGTGAGCCTTTAAAATTTATTGTGATCGCGCGCGGCGCAAATTCTGTGACGGTGCAAGTCTCGAATCTCAACGCCGTGCATCTGGGTGGAAATGTATTTCTGATAAACGGCTCAGCGTCTGCCGGGGTGAGCATTCGCGTGCTTGGCCGAGAGGCTTCGGCCACAGGTGAAGGAACATTTCAAGTTCAGATCACGGTTCCGCCTGGAACGCGCGAAGTGACGCTTCAGGCTTCCGATCAGCAAGGCAACGCCAGCAGTTATCGAGTGCCCCTCAACCGATCCAGTTAAGGAGCTGCCGGTCCCCGACGCCCCAATTGAACCCTCTCGGGAAGTCGCCGAAGTTAAGGCTGCTTGGTGTTCATCGTTGGGCCAGCCAAACTTTTCGGAGGAGATTTCCATTTATCAATAGCGTTACTTCGCGAATCGTTGTATCTTTGTGCGTTCGGTTTCTGCTTCGGTGAGTTGTCGTTCTAATCTGCCAGGCCACTCGCGCCCGTCGCGCCTTCTAGCCTGCACTCGTTTTAACCGCTCACCTCTTCAGATTCAAACAATTCAATTTCAGTTAGGGAAGTCGGTCTCAGATGGCTTTTAAATCGATCTTTAGTCTCTTCTCGAGTGACCTCGCTATCGATCTCGGTACGGCGAACACTCTGGTTTATGCGAAAGGGCGCGGCATCGTCGTCTCGGAACCTTCGATCGTGGCCATCAATAAAGTCACGAATGCAGTCGAAGCAGTAGGTCGCGACGCGAAGGAGATGCTGGGCAGGACGCCCGGCAACATCGTTGCGATTCGGCCGATGAAAGACGGCGTGATCGCAAACTTCGAAGTGACTGAGAAGATGTTGCAGCACTTCATTCGCAAAGCTCACAACGGCAAAACCTGGGTCAGCCCCCGAGTTGTGATCGGAATTCCATCTGAGATTACCCAGGTTGAACGTCGGGCTGTCGAAGATTCGGCATACCGCGCGAAAGCTTCCGAAGTTTATCTCGTCGAAGAAGCGATGGCCGCAGCGATTGGCGCCGGCCTTCCGATCACCGAGCCGCACGGCAATATGGTGGTGGACATCGGCGGCGGCACGACCGACATCGCAGTCATCAGTTTGAGCGGCATCGTCTACTCGCGTTCAGTGCGCGTGGCCGGCAACGAGATGGACGAAGCCATCACGCAATACATCAAGCGAAAGTACAACCTGCTGATCGGTGAGCGAACTGCTGAGGCGATCAAGATCGAATTGGGTTCGGCGTTTCCGCTCGACGAAGAATTGTCTTACGAAGTGCGTGGGCGAAACTTGATTGAAGGCATTCCTAAGACCATCACGATCACCGATGAAGAGATTCGCGAAGCTCTGGCTGATTCGGTATCGACCATCATCAACGCCGTTCGGGTGGCCCTGGAACGCACGCCGCCCGAACTTTCTGCGGACATCGTCGAGCGCGGCATTGTTCTTACCGGCGGTGGCGCTCTGCTGAAGAACCTCGACAAACGACTTTCTATTGAAACCGGGCTTCCGGTCTCGCTCGCTGAGGATCCACTCGCCTCGGTCGTGCTCGGAACCGGCAAGATGCTTTCGGATTTCGATCTGCTCAAGCGCGTTAAGTGGGACAATAGTTTGACAACGGGAACGTGACTGCAGATGTCAGAAGTCAGATATCAGACGTCAGTTGGATGATCGCGCTGACCTCTGATTTCTGATCGCCTGACCTCTGAGGCCTGCTTTTATGGCTGCAATTCGTACTCAACGCGAAATTCGGCAACGGGCGCCCTGGTATCTCTTCGGGTTGCTGGTGCTCAATTTCGCTTTGATGAGTTATGACGCGCGCGACGCCAACACCAAGCAGCGCAAGGTCCGGTCAATCGCGCAATCAGTCATGTATCCTGTACAGCGCGGCGCGTCTGGCGCAGCGAATTGGGTCGGTGGGTTCTTTGGAAATATCGGCGCGCTACGTCATGCGGCGACTGAGAACGAGCAACTTCGCAAGCAGGTTGAACAGATGCAGGCTGAGTTGCGCGACACACGCGAACGCGCAGCCCAGGCTGATCGACTTGGCGAGTTCTTCAAACTTAATTCCACCAGCGCATACAAAAGCGTCGTGGCCAGTGTGATTGCGCGCGATCCGTCAATGTGGTTCGACAGTCTCACGATCGATAAAGGCCGGATCGCCGGTGTCGAAGTGAATATGCCGGTGGTGACTCCGGGTGGAATTGTCGGGCGCGTAATTTCGACCAGCCCGTTCAGTTCGCAAGTGATGTTGCTTTCAGACGAAAAGTCCGGCGCTGGAGCCGTGGTGGGCCAGCTGGGACAATCGAATGCCTTAGGCTCGATCAAAGGTTTGGGTGAAAGCGGTCTGCTGGAAATGCGTTATGTTTCCGGAATGGAAAAAGTGCAAGCCGGCGACCCCGTCATGACAACGGGCCAGGATGCAATCTATCCGCCGGGATACAAAGTTGGCGACATTGTTGAAGTGAAGCCTGGTT
>DATLVM010000215.1:0-3713 GCA_035577445.1 Pyrinomonadaceae bacterium | reverse complement strand
GTGTTGGCCAGGGTCGAGTCCCGCGACTTGCGCACCGCCATCAAGCAGCTCTACGAGGTGCTGGACCAGTCGGTCGCCGCACAAGCGCAAGCTCGATTACTGATGCTGCGAGCAGCCCAAGCTTTCCGGGAAATCAAACTGCTGCGCACCGTGCCCGGCGTGGGTCCGATCGGTGCTTGTCGCTTCAGTGCTTACATTCACACCCCGAACCGCTTCAGCTCGAAGCGCAAGCTATGGAAGTACTGCCGGCTGAGCGTCAGTCACCGCAGCAGCAACGGCAAGCCTTTGCGCCGGCCGCGACTCGACCGCTCCGGCTGTGGTCGTTTGAAGGATGTGTCGCGCAAAGCTTTCGACGTGGCGGTGCGCTCGCGCCAGGATAACGGCTTCAAACGTGCTTACCAGCGCGCGCTCGACACTACGCACGATGCTACGCACGCGCGCTTGACGGTGCAGCGCAAGATTGTCTCTACCTTGCGAGCGATGTGGCTTAACCAGACACCCTATTGTGATGAACTGATGCGTTAACCATGATCCACATCGATCGCCGCTGAGTGAAGTGAGTTGCTGAGTCATCAAGTGAGAGTTACTGATCGCCACCGAACACCTTATGGGCCGGTGCGGAGTCTCTAAACTAAATCGTGGGCCGAGGGAGCATAACTCTTTTTGAGTCCCGTCCAATGGTTAGGCCCGCACCGACCACCAAAGCCCAATCGAACCATAGGCCGCGCCTCAGCGCGTGAGGTCTCACATACCTGAATGGCTGGCAAGCAAACCACAAAAACGGTCGATAAAAAGGTGTGTAGGTCGGCGATGCGCTAACTGCTAAGGATCTTGGTGACCAAACTTGAGACGCCAGCCGGCGAGTCGTGAATAGCCCTCCGAAGTTAATCAACTCCGGCGGTTAAGGAGACCTCTCTGCTTGACTCCGACTTTCATACCCGATTTGTTAGACATCAACACGGACATTCAGTCAATTCGGTTTACCATTTGGTGGCATCGTGAGCGTCCGCGCTTCTTTTCCCGTTTTCATGTTCCAGAACTTAATCGTAGCATCAACGCTGCCTGTCAATAGGAAGCTATCGTCTTGACTGAAAACCAAGCCATCAACATCGAACTTGTGTCCTTCAAGCGTGAATAGTTTCTCGCCGCTGTTCACTCTCCAAACAAGCGTCTGAACAAATAAATAGCTGGTTTGCTTTTGATCCAGCCCAATGCCACTGGCAGCGATCAATTGTCCGTCATGACTGAAAGCGATCTTACTGGAGTAATTAAAGGCGGCCGGGGCGCGGACCGTCGACATGCTGCGGACTTCGCGCCAGCTCGATGTGTCCCAGAGCTTGACGAGTCCATCACCATATGATGCGAGCAATGAATAGTCAGGGCTGAATACCAGCTTTAGATTAGTGGGGTCGTGGGCTTTCCACACGCGCGTTTCTTTTCCCGCAAGCACGTCCCATTCGCTAATCGTACCGTCGCCATTACCCGCATAAATCTTTTTGCCGTCGCGACTGAACGCCACCGAGTAAACCGACATGTCGACCTCAGCTGAGTTGATGTGCACTAACGACTTCAACGGTTTTCCCGTTCTCACATCCCAGAGCTTCAACATGCCATCATTGCCCGCAGCGGCGACCATCTGTCCGTCGGGACTAAAGGCCACCGCTTTGACCGAGCAACGAAAGCCGTCGAGTGTGCGGAGCTCTCTGCCAGTCGAGACGTCCCAGATTCTTGCTGTCAGATCGCGGCTGGAAGAAGCGAGCAAGCTTTCGTCTGGGCTGAAGATGGCTCGGTAGAGTGCGTTGGTGTGTCCAGCCAGGGTTCGTTGCACTTGTCCGGTCGTCATATCGACAAACCTGATCTTGCCATCGCCTCCGGCAATCACAAGGGTCTTGCCGTCACGACTCAAACTTAAACCGCCAACACCTGGTTTGACATTTGGCGGCATCGGCGGCGTGGGGCGACATCTCGAGAGTGTCTGTCCCTGACACGCAGTAAGACTGAGCAGCAGTAAGACCACAAGGCAATTTGAAGGGGCGAACGTGAGAACAATCCGAAACGCGTTGCTCGTGCGCATGAAGCCTTTGATGCTGACGAGCCTGGTAAAGTTCCGTCGATCGCGATAAGCAATGTCGAACGGCGGAGTTCACGCGGCCGCGCGGAAGCAATAACGGTAATGTGGAACTCGCCACGCGAAAGGTCGCCGCACTTCGAATCCAACCATTCCTTGTCATTACTCATCAATCAGACTATTCTCGATTTGTCCCCAGTCCGCTTTCTCTTTCACGATGAGGTTGTCATGAAATACGCAATCAGTTCACTCGCAGTGCTCGTCATCCTAGGGCTCTCGACCGCCGCATTCGGACAGGGGAAAGGAGTCGATTCACAGGGTCAGAAAATAACCGACAACAGCGCTAATCGAGCGCCGGCAAACAATGGCGCGAAGACCGACGTGGGCACGACTGGCTCAGGAATCAATTTCGGCAAAGACAAAACCAAGGTTGTGCCGATGCTGCCGAATCCTTATCGCCTGACCGCAAGGCGCGACGTAATCATGAAAGCCGTCGGCGACGTGATGCGCGATCGAAAGTTGATTCTCGATGAAGCTTCCTCGAAGTCCGACGAAGGCATCCTGGTCAGCCAACCCTATACGTTCATCAAAGGCGCGGTCGTGTCGCAATCGGAATTGAATCGCTATGCTGACATCGTCAACGACAACACCCGCAGTTGGACGCGCGGTCGTTACACCATCACTGTGGAAGTGCAGCCAATCGACGGCGTCAGCGCGAACGTCTCAGTGAATGCAAAAATTGAAGGCCGCACGGATGGCCCAACCGGTCCGGAATGGATCACCTTGCGGAGTACCGGCGTTGCAGAGCAGGACTTCCTTGCAGCTCTGATCGAAGCAGTGACCGGCGGAGCGCCCACGACGTCAGGCCAGGGGCCGCAAACAGATATGAAATTCTCAGTCGTGGTAGCGAACCACCGGGACGAAGGTCGTGTCGGTTGAAGCTACCCTGAAATCAGTAATAGTTAATGCAAATCCTAAATCAACTCGAAACTGAACCCATCCCGATCGAAGAAGAAGAAAAGCGGCACACGCGGCGATTACTCGTGGGCGTGCTGTGCGCGCTGATTCTCACTGGCAGCGTCCTTGGCGGTTACCTATTTCTGCGCAAGCGACACGAACGCCAGGTCGCGGCGGCGGCTGCGGCAGAGAAAGTTGAGAAATCAAAACCCAAGGTCGAAGTGATCGTCGATGACGCAATGATCGAGGGGAAGAAGAGCATTCTCGGCGGGACGGTGCATAACATTTCAGGAGAAGCGCTGCACAACGTGGCCGTCGAACTGCAACTGCGAAAGCGCACCGGCGGCGGAATCGAAACCCGCGTGGTGATGCCCGAATCGACTGAACTTGCGCCTGACGCGAGCGCCCGTTACAAGCTGGAAATCGCGGTGCAGGATTACAGTTCGGTGACCTTCGCGAAAGTCCTGGTCAGCGACCCTCACGTCGCGGTCGCCTTCAAGGCAATGCCCGGAGCTGAACGTCCACCGATGGATGCGCCGGCATCGAAGACCATCGTCGTCAGCAAGCCCGTTCCCAAGGGTGAAGAGTTCATCAACACGGAAAAGAATCCCGGCAAAGTACCTTAAAGACAGTAATGAAGTTATGCGTGATGAGTCGAGAGTCATGAGTCCGGGTCGACTACGACTCT
>DATLVM010000214.1:0-9190 GCA_035577445.1 Pyrinomonadaceae bacterium | reverse complement strand
CGCTCGGACGTCGAGCGCAATTCGAGCAGCTCTTGCTTCGTCTCAGGCTCAATTTCCATGGCCGCCGCGACCAGGAACGAAAGCTTCTGCGGTTCTGTGTCGCTGATATCGGGCAGGCTGCCGCGCTCGTCATTGATCACGCGAATCGAATTGGCGACGCGCATGAACATGTTCGCGACCTCGCGCGAATTCGCGAGCAGCGCCGACTCGTCTTCCTGATCGTCTTCAAAGTAATTCGGCTGGACCACCAGATATGAGTCACCGCGTTCCACATAAGACTCAGCCTCAAAGCGCACCACACCCACCGCGAGAATATTCGACCGGCCGTCGGGCAGCGCCTGGGATTCGGTCACTTCAGCGACGCAGCCAATATGGCCGGCCGCCGGCATGTCTTTGTCGGATAATCCCGCATCGAAGTACGAGAGACCGAACAAATTATTCCCGGCGCGAATGTCCGCGAGCATCTTTCGATAACGTTCTTCAAAAATGTGCAGGGGCATCGGCATGCCGGGAAAGAGCACAACCGGCAACGGAAAGATTGGCAGCTCGCGCACGCCAAGAACTTTGTCGAGAGCATCACTCATGGTTTGGAGAAATCGCCAGCCATTATGTCAGACGAGATTGCAGAAGTCAGTATCGCTGCGGCAACATCAAGGTTCGAGCTGTGATAATCTCAAATGCTTCAAGGCAGAGAGGTTGAGCTATGAGTGAATTAGCCGAGCGACAATGCGTGCCGTGTCGGGGCGGTGTGCCGCCCATGAAAGGCGACCAGATAAAGGAAATGTCGGCACAGTTGCCGGATTGGCAAGTCGTCAACGAACATCATCTCCAGCGGCCGTATCGGTTCAAAGACTTTCGCGAGACACTCGATTTCGTCAATCGGGTTGGTGAACTAGCCGAAGAACAAGGCCACCATCCCGACATCTGCTTTGGCTGGGGTAAAGCCGACATCACCATTTGGACGCATAAGATCGATGGGCTCACGGAAAGCGATTTTGTGCTGGCGGCCAAGATCGATAAGCTACTCACCTGAAAGGGCAACTGACGCAAGTTTTCGCCGCATCGAACCAAAGTCGGCGAGCCCGGGCCTCAGTTCGCAATCCACGTAATGAAGAAAACCTTCTACGCCCTATCGGCAAGCTTTCTCCTGAGCACGGCAATCGCCGCGCAAACGCCAAAGCCGACTGCATCGCCGACGCCCGACCCCGGGCAGGAAAAACCGGTCGTCGTTACCACCCGGCGCGTCAGGTTGCCGATTACCGTCAAAGATAAGAAAGGGCAGTTCGTTACCGGCCTGACGCAAAACGATTTCGCGGTGTTCGAAGACAAAGTGCAGCAGCAGATCGATTCTTTCACCAGCGAAGAGAATAACAACCTGCCCCTGTATGTTGGCGTGCTGATGGACACTTCGCCGTCTACGGCGGGCAAGCTGAAGTTCGAGCAGGAATCAGCGATGAACTTCATTCAGACTGTCGTCCGGCCGCGGCGCGATCGCGTGCTGTTCGCGACGTTTGACGATCAAGTTACGCTGCGACAGGACTTCACTGATCGTCTGGAACTGCTCGATCGCGCAGTGTTCGGCGTCAAGAAGACAGGCGAGAAGACTGCGCTCTATGACGCGATCTGGCAGTTCTGTGACGAAAAGATGCGCGCAGCGCAGGGACGGCGCGCGCTTGTCATAATCACGGACGGCGACGATACCTATAGCCGCGCTGACATCAATGACGCGATCGACATTGCGCAACGGACCGAGACAACGATTTTTGCCATCTCGACCAAGGCGGGTTTGTCCAGTGCGGTTCCAGGTGTCGAGTCCGGAACAGTCAAAGATACAGGTGACAAGGGCCTCGAACGTCTGTGCGACGAAACGGGCGGCGTCGCGCTTTTCACCGGGGACATGCTCGCGCTCGAAAGGGCCTTTGCCCAAATCGCGAAGGAACTGCGCTCGCAATATCTCATCACTTACCGGCCAGTCAACGATAAGTATGACGGCAGCTATCGCAAAGTGGACGTGAAACTGACGAGCGCGAACGATAAATACAAATTAAGGACGAAGCGCGGCTACAAAGCGGTATCCGACGCAATTACACCGAAGTGAACATTTATAAAAAACAAGTTGGGGTACGTCTCCTGGCAATCTCCGCTATCGCGGTGCTCGCTTTGTGCGCGAGTCTGAACATATCGCGCGCGCAGAGCGATGCTCAGTCGAACCTTCGGCAGCGACGAGCTGAAGATACGGCGCAGCCGAGTCCCACGCCTCCGAAGAACGAAGAAGAAGTCACCCTCTCTTCTGACGATGTCGTTCGCGTCGAAACCAACCTCACGAATATCTTCTTCACGGCGGCCGACAAACAGAAACGATTCGTGAGCACGCTTAAGAAGGAGGATGTTCGGATCCTTGAAGACGGTGTGGCGCAACCGATCTTTACGTTCCAGCCGAACAGCGATCTGCCGCTGTCGCTCGCGGTGCTGATCGATTGCAGCGGGTCCGAAGAGCGGACTCTGCCCGAAGAGAAAGCAGCGGCGCGCACATTTCTTGAATCAGTCCTGCGTCCGGAGAAAGACGAAGCCGCGATCGTTTCTTTCACGGGCGAGGTCACACTCGAACAGGGACTCACCGGGAGCCTTGCTCGTCTTCGTCGCGCGATCGATAACGTGAGGTTCGTGCCGCCATCAGGTTACATGGGCGGCAACGTAGTCCTTGGCGGCACCCCTCCGATTTCCGGAACCCAGCAGACGCTCGCCGGCTCGACCGCGATCTGGGATGCGATCTGGGCAACATCGAACGAACTGCTGATGGAATCTGCCGAACATCAGCGGCGCGCAATCATTCTGCTGACAGACGGCGTCGATACAATCAGCCAGGTACGTATGCAGGAAGCGATCAATCGCGCGCTGAAAGCCGACGCTCTCATCTATGCAATCGGCATTGGCGATCGCTATGAATTCGGAATCGACGAAGGCTCGTTGAAGAAGATCACCGAGGGGACTGGCGGCCGCGCTTACTTTCCCAGAAACGAGCGCGAACTGAACGAAGCGTTTGCCCAAATCGATCGCGATCTGCGGGAGCGATATCTCGTGGCTTACTCTTCCACTAACAAAACACGCGACGGTTCGTATCGCCGCATCACCATTGAAGTCACTGATCCAGAACTCCGAAAGCAACTCAAACTCAATTATCGCCCCGGCTATTTCGCCAAGACGCCGATTGCTGCGAGCCCGTCTGAAGGCAAAAAGCCCTGATTTTCCCTATATTTCCCGTTGATGACAAACAGAGTTTAGCTTTGCTATACTTGGCTTGGTCATAGGCCGGGCTTTGTCAGTCCGACCGGATTCTTCCTCAAGTTCGCTCGCCCAAAGTAAATCCGCTCCTCGATTTTCTTCGTTGCTCGCCACGCACGGCGCTAACTCTCTTGATGAACCAGGCCTTCGAAAATCCAGCAACTGTGCTGATCGTCAACGACAATCAGGTACAGCTTGATCTGCTTCGTGAACTGCTCGAGGCCGAAGCTTACAAAATATTCGTCGCTGACAACGCAGAACGGGCGCTCGAGATCACGGCCGCGGTCCGACTGGACATCGTCATCTCTGATGTCGTTATGCCGGGCATGAATGGCATGGAGCTCTGCCGGCGGCTGAAGCGCGATTCTCGTACGGCGCCGATTCCGGTTCTGCTCATCAGCGCAATCCGAAAAGAAGATGCGGCATTGCTCGAGGGGTTTGCCGCAGGCGCCGACGATTACCTCGAGATACCTTTCCGCCATGAAGAACTCCTGGTGAAAGTCGCGCGGCTTATTGAAAGGCATCGAGTCGAACGCCGTTACCGAGACATTGTCGAACAGGCCGCGGACATCATTTACACGCGCGACATCAACGGCGCCATCCGAACTATCAATGATGCCGGCGCGCGCTTCTTCGGCAAGCCTGCGTTTGAGCTTGTTGGCCAGCCGCTGTGTGACTGGATTCCGGAAGAAGCCAAGGCGGTGCATGCGTCGAGTTCCCAATACGCGCAGAACTTCGCGCCGGTTCGATTCACCGATGAAGTCAAGAATGCTTCGGGAGAGAATCGCTTCCTGGAAGGGATTGTCACCGTCGAGCGTGATGCGCAAGGGCAATGCCTGGGCGTGCGCGGGGTCCTCCGCGATGTCACCGATCGTCGCCGCGCTGAGCTTGCTTTGCAGACGCAGAACGAAGAATACCGGCTCTTGTTCGAAGCGAACCCGTGTCCGATGTACGTCTGTGACCAAGAGACGATGGCCTTCATTGCCGTCAACCAGGCGGCAATCGATAAGTACGGATACACGTACGAAGAATTCCTTCAGATGACCGCTTTGGATATTCGACCAGCGAAAGATATTCCGCGTTTACAGTCTTACCTGGCGAAGCAGGAAGACAGTCACGCCGCCGCGGGAGTCTGGCAGCACCAAAAGAAAGACGGCACGGTGCTCGACGTTGAAGTTAATTGGCACAAGCTCGATTTCGCCGGTCGCGCGGCCTATCTGATAATGGCGAGTGACGTGACCCAGAAGAAGCAGGCCGATTGGGCGTTGTTGGAAAGCGAAGAGCGTTACCGCGAACTATTCGAAAACGCCAATGACATCATTTACACGATCGACCTGGCGGGGAACTTCACCTCATTGAATCGAACCGGAGAACTTTTGACTGGATATTCGCAGACGGAAGCTCTGCAAATGAATATTAGCCAGGTCGTCGCGCCTGATCACCTCGAGTTGGTGAGGTCGAACCTGACCCGGAAAATTGAGGCAAATGATGAGTCAACCGTTTATGAGGCCGACATCATTACGAAATCCGGCAGCCGCCTGCCGCTGGAGCTCAGCAGCCGATTAGTATTTCGCGATGGCAAGCCAGTCGGTGTCCAGGGTGTGGCGCGTGATATTACCGAGCGAAAGCAGGTCGAGAATGTGCTGGCCCGGCAAGCCGATCGCGCCGCACTGATCAATCGCATTTCGCAAGCGGTCCGCCGCACGCTCGACGTCAAGGAAGTTTTTAACACAGCCGTGCGTGAACTCGGCATGCACCTGCAAGTCGATCGTTGCTCGCTGTTCATGAAAGACGAGCAGGCGAGTCGGGTAATTAACGCCGCCGAATATCACGTACCGGATGTAGCGCCCGCCGGAACTAATTTCAACCTGCCACAAGTTCAGGGTCTGAACGCCGCCATGCAGAAACACGGCGTTATGGTTTTCGATAATGTGGCCGGTGACGCCAGCAGTCGCATGCTGTACGAGACCGTCGTCAAGCGCGACGTCAAATCGATCATGTACGTCGGCGTGACAGTCGGCGATGAGTTGCTGGGAGCGTTTGCCTTATCAACCACAAAGCAGCTGCGTCATTGGAGCGACATCGATATTGAAGTCGCCAAGGCCGCGGCCGATCAGACCGGCATCGCGATTCGCCAGGCGCGCCTGTATCAGAAGGCGGAAGCCACTTCGATGCGCGAAGCGCTGGTCAACAAGTTGAGTGTGGCGATTCGCGCCTCGTTGAGCCTGAGTTCAGTGCTGGACACGGCGGCGCGTGAACTTGGACACGCGCTCTCGGCCTCGCGGGTCCAGGTGAGACTCTTCAACGGCGGAGATCATGTGCTGGCTACGGCTGAACATGCGGCCGCAGGAGTGCGCCCCCTAAAGAACGCTGACCCGGCATATGACCTTTTGTTGCGTGGCAGGTTCTACAGGTCTCTTAAGCCCGTGGTCGTCGATGATGCGCAGAATTACGATTCACACGACGAACTCACCGTGGCCATCCGGAAGCGCGTCGCAAACGCGAACGTGTTGTCACAGATTGAATATCCCCTCACGGTAAACGGCGAATTTCGCGGCATGATCTCGATTCATCAAATCGACACGCCGCGTCACTGGTCTGAAGATGAGGTCCTGTTGGTTGAAGCCGTAGCGGCGCAACTCGCCACCGGTATCGGCCAGGCTGAGTTGTTCGAAATGGTGGCCCGCGCCAAGAAGGAATGGGAATCGACCTTTGATGCGATGTCGGACGGCATCTTCATCTTTGACAAAGACGGCCAACTGGTTCGCGTCAACCGCGCCGGAGCCGCAATGGATAATGCGCCGCCCGAGTCATTATTGGGTCGGCAGTGTTGCGACATCCTGCGCACGAGTTCAGATGGCGTTGCTTGTGTTGTCGAGCAGGCGCTGCGCAAATCGGGCAGCATCAACCTGGAAATTGTGCCGCTGAACCTCAATCGGCCGGTGCTGGTGACAGTTGAGCCCGTGCTCGACGAGCGCAGCCAGATAGTGGGCGCCGTAGCGACGGCACGCGATCTATCTGAGCTGCGAACGGCCGAAGCCGTCGCGCGCGAGCGTCAATCGCTCTTGAACAACATCATGGAGAGCGCCCGCGAAGCCATCTACGCCCTCGATGAAGAAGGCCGGTACAAGTGGTGCAACCAGACGATGCTCGACATGACTGGTTACACGCTGGACGAAGTCATTGGGCATAGCTTCCTCGAGCGAACTCACGAAGACGATCGCAACATGCGTTGGGAGCTATTCAAGATGGCGCTCGATGGCCAGGCGCAAAGCTTTGAGTCGCGCTATGTTGCTCGCGACGGCAGCATCAGATTCGCTGCAGTGAATATGGCGCCGATCATTGTCGATGGAAAGACAACTGGTGTGCTGGGCATTGCCCACGACATTACAGAGCAGAAACAAGAACGCGAACTGGCGGCCCGCGCCGACAAGCTACGCGCGCTTGGGCAACTCGCGTCGGGGGTCGCCCACGATTTCAATAACTCTCTCGCGGCCATCCTGGGCCGCGCGCAATTAGTCTTGCGCCGCGTCAAAGACGAAGAGTTGATTCGCAGCCTGGGGATCATTGTTACCGCTGCTGAAGATGCTGCCTCGACGGTGCGGCGCATTCAGACCTTTGCGCGCAAATCGGTGGCCGCCGATCTTGAGTTGCTTGATCTGCCGGCATTGCTTCGCGACGCAATCGAAATCACACGGACGCGCTGGGAGAACGAAGCTCGCGCGGCAGGCATGAACATTGACGTGACCCTCAACGCAGAAGAGAGCGTCGCCACGATGGGCAATGCCTCTGAGTTGCGCGAAGTGTTTGTGAACCTAATTGTTAACGCGGTGGATGCCATGCGGGGCGGTGGCAGTCTCAAGATCTGTTGCAAACGGCACGGTGACCGTGTCCACTTGCGATTTGCGGACAGCGGCATGGGCATGACTGAAGAAGTGCGCGAGCGCGTGTTCGAGCCTTTCTATACAACGAAAGGCGTTCACGGAACCGGCCTTGGTCTCGCTGTAAGTTACGGCATCATCGAGCGGCACGAGGGCATGATCAGTGTCGAGTCGACTATCGGTAAGGGCACGACGTTCCGCATAGATCTGCCGGTTGCTGAGAATGCTACTCCGGTTCACGAAGAGATTCGATCGACGACCGCGACTGAATCGCTCTCGATCATGGTCATTGACGACGAGGAAGTGGTGCGCGAGACATTGTCCGATATGTTGTCGGATCTAAATCATCGCGTCGTGATGGTCGAAAGTGGCAAGGACGCGGTCGCAAAGGTTTCCGAGGGCTCGTTTGACATAGTGTTCACGGACCTCGCAATGCCAGAGATGGACGGTTGGGAAACTGCGCGGGCGATTCGACAACTGAAACCTGAACTTCCCGTGGTGCTGGTCACTGGTTATGGCGCCACCGCCAAGCCGCCCGCAGGCGAAACAAGTCTGGTTGCCGGCATAATCGGGAAGCCTTTTGATTTCGATCAGGTGACGGCGACGCTGGCGCGACTCTTCAGCGAACCAATGCCAGTTGTGCAAACAGAGGAAGAGGAGGTATTGGTCAACTAGCGAGTCTACGGAAAGCCTAAATCGCCCCGCGTGCCTCCGGCCCAGCGTAATCTGCGGCCGGCTTTTTCATTTAAGTGGTTCAGGCTGGCGCCTGCGAGGATCAGCGCGGATTGCAGTGCTTGCAGCGAGTCATAGCCGCGGGCGATCTGAATCCGTTCGTCGCCGAGGCCCTTGATCAAGAAGTGGCATTGGTACCCTGAAGAGTCTAGTGAGGGAAGAGGCTTGCCGATGAGGATGCTGGCGCTGGCGTCTCTATCGTTTTCGTCTGGAAAAGAAAATTCTCGAGTGGCGATGACTTCGCCAAGCATGTCGGGCGTCATTGTTGGCCTCCCACTTATTCGATCAAGCAGCTACTCAACTTGTAGCCGCTTCGGTTATGGGAACCCGCCGGTTTCGGTTGTTCTTATCGGGCCTGTGTGGGAGTGCTGGTCGGCATAATCCAAGCCGGATTGGCGGTCGTAACCTCACCGATATCGATCCAGCCGGACAATCGGGTTATTACCATCGGCGCAGTGTCGGAATTTTTTCTGACGATCCTGGAGAAGTTCTCGTTCATTTCGATTGAGGTTGTGGTCGAGTTATTCATGGCTGTGTCCTTTCTGGATGATTCGGGTTAGTTAACTTATCGTGACTGCTACTACGTATTAGTTGACGCTCATCAGGCCAGCGCTGGCGGTGAATCCTACGCCGAAGCCCACCACCATCGCCGGGCCGGCCCATTCTTTCTTGCCGGCCAGCATGAACCCAGTTGAAGCGCTGGAGAGATTGCCGAAGTTCTCAAGCACGTCGTAGGACTTGTGAACCCTGGTCGAATCGGTGTCGAGGTGCAACTGCGAGCAGACGCCGTCGAGAATCTTCTTGCTGCCGGTGTGGATCAAGCAATCATCAACCTGGTCCATGTCGTTAACGACCGACTGCGGATTGTGCAGCACGTCGTTGATCGTGGTGACCGCATAGTGCGCGCCGCGAGCCGGAACTGCCGGACGCATGAAGTATTGCGGCTTGCCGTTGAGCTGCGCGCTGTTGCTGACCATCGTCAAGAGGTTCATGTCGTCAGGCGCATCGTTCGTCAGGTGCGCGATCGGACCGAACGCCGGCTTGCCGGGAATATCCTGACCGAGCAACAACGCTACCGCGCCGTCGCCGAACAACATCGACTGAATCACGAGCGTCGTTTCGGTTCGCTGCATCTCGAACTGGTTATCAGTCAGCTTGTCGTTCTTGCGCATGCGCGCGATTTCGCGGAAGCCGTGGTATTCAGGGCGGAGCAGCGGAGCAACGTATGGAGTGTGCGCTTCAGACATCAGCACGACGGCCATCTTGCCCGGGTTCGCGGCGAGGTACCATTGCGC
>DATLVM010000213.1:0-7531 GCA_035577445.1 Pyrinomonadaceae bacterium | reverse complement strand
AAACTTCATCGAAGCAATCAAGACTTATATGCGCGCGTTGCGTCTGGCGCCGAATTCGGTCGACACGCGGACCAATCTGGGAATGGCTTACTACAACATCGGAAGCTATGCCGAGGCAACCAAAGCTTTTAATCAGGCTCTGCAAATCGAGCCCGAGAGCGTGCAAGCGCACTACGGTTTAGGATTGGTCTACATTGATTTGCGCCGCAAGGATTTGGCCTTGAGCGAAGTTGAAGCATTGGAGAACTCAGGACGAAAGGATGTGGCCGCTTCGCTGCTTGAACGTGTAGAGCGTCAGTGCGAATAGAATCTTCTCAGCTTGAGCGCTGCTTTTCTTTGCAGCGATCATGCCGCGCTGGTCTCGTTTCCCGAGTGCGAGGCCGGCGCGGTTTTTGTTTGCGCAGAGGGTGGGTTCAATCGCCGCGCTTGGCGCCTCATTTCGATGGCAGTTTCGCGGGCGCCGCGACTTCACTGGTGATGCCCGTATCGAGATCGCGCAACAGTCCGTCGTTGATGTCGTAGATCCAACCGTGTACGGCGAGCTGTTGACCACGCCTCCAAGCATCTCGCACGACGGTGGTCTGACTGACATTGATAACTTGCTCGATCACGTTCAGTTCAGACAGCCGAGCATGCTCCTCCGCTTCCGAAGTCAGCTGCTCGAGTTCGTCTCGATGCTTGGCCCGAACGTCCTGGACGTGACGCAACCAGTTATCGATTAAGCCAAACTTCTCGTCCCGTAACGCCGCCAGGACTCCGCCGCAACCATAATGCCCACAGACGATGATGTGCGCGACGCGCAGCACGTCCACCGCGAACTGGATCGCCGCCAAACAATTGAGATCGGTGTGGATCACCACGTTCGCGACGTTGCGATGCACGAACATGTCGCCGGGAACTAAACCGACTATCTGATTTGCGGGCACGCGACTGTCAGAGCAGCCAATCCACAGATATTGCGGGGCCTGTTGAGCAGCCAGACGGCGAAAGAATTCCGAATCCTGTCGCGTCATGTCTGCCGCCCACGCGCGGTTGTTTTCGAAAAGGTGAGCTAATTCACGCATCGACGCAATCGTAACATGCGAGATTGGAATTTCACTGCTGCGCCAGCCTCCGGTAATGTCTTGATTTGCCGTTGACGTGATGGAGTCAGTACCGGGAGCGGTAGCGACCGGGTCGCAGTCTAGAGACAATATAGTTTGCCAGTATGTTACCCGGTCGCTACCGCTCCCGGTACTGACCTCATCCTCAGATTAAGACACTACCCAGCCTCCAGCTTTTCGAAACTCGAGGGATACGAAACACGAAGTCCTGCGCGAAAATGATTCCGCAACGGTTGGGAAATGGGATAACTTTGATCGCCATCCATCAGCCCGAAAGGACAACGAATGATCACGAAACGATATCTTGTGCTGCCGATCATGATAGCGGCGGCGCTAGTCGCGAGTGGCTCGCAGCGTGTCACCGCACAGGAGAAACAGAACACCGGCGAGCCGCGGTTTCAGGATTATCCTGCGCCGGTTTATGCGGGCAAAGCAGACCTGCTCAACTTGCGCAGTCATCCGCTGGCCCGCTTGTATCGCACGCGCCTACGGGAGAATTTGCACGAAGAAGGTATCAACTTCGCGGGACACTACACGTTCGCGACGATCGGCTGCGGCGCTGGTTGCTCAGTCAACGCGATCGTGGACGCGCAGACAGGACGAGCTTTCTTTCCCCAGCCATTGAATGGATGGACAGGAATCGTCGGTGATTTCGATCGCGAGCCAGAGTATGAGGAGCAAACTCGCGCCGACAGTCGCCTCTTGCGCATGCTCGGTCGTCCGCGGATTGGAAATCTGAAAGACGAGCGTTACGGGCCAAGCGGCATTTACTTCTATGAATGGGTGAACGATCGACTGCGGTTGGTGAAGGTTATTAAAGTCGGATCGTATCCGACCAGCGATCCGAAATAGAAGTATTCATGACGCTCAGCATCGAAAGAATCGAGATCCTGCTGCTAATCGCGGCGCTGGTAGCAATGCTCGCGCGGCGCCTCAACATCCCTTACAGCATAGGCTTGGTGTTCGCCGGCGTGGGTCTGGCTCTGTTGCCCTTTACCCCGCATATCGAGCTGACCAAGGAACTTCTCTTCACTGCGTTTTTGCCGCCGCTGGTTTTCGAAGCAGCGATCCAAATTCGTTGGCTTGAGCTGCGCCGGGATCTCTTAATCATTCTCACATTTGCGACCGTCGGCGTCGTCTTGTCTGCGGTAGTTACGGCCGCGGGCATGCACTACATCGCGAACTGGAGTTGGATTGGCGCGATCATATTCGGGATTCTGATCGCGGCCACAGATCCCGTTTCAGTCATCGCGATGCTCAAGCATGCAGGAGTGAGCGGCCGCCTGCGACTGCTGGTCGAGGCCGAGAGCCTCTTCAACGACGGCACGGCGGCAGTGGCTTTTGCGATTGCAACCGCCATCATCACCGGCCAGCAAGCGAGCGCATTTGGAGTCACGAAGACGCTCGCGGTGATGTTCGTCGGATCGATCGTGTGTGGCGCGCTAATTGGTGGCGTAACCGTGCTGTTGGCTGGGGCCACGACAGATCATCTTGTCGAAATCACCTTCACCACGATTGCGGCGTTTGGCTCGTTCCTCGTCGCCGAGCACTTTCACCTGTCCGGAATTCTGTCGACGCTCACGGCGGGCCTGCTCGTCGGTAATGTCGGTCAGCTTTCTTTATCTGAGAAAGGTCATGCAGTCGTAGAAGATTTTTGGGAGTACATGGCGTTCGCCGCGAATTCGCTCATTTTTATCTTAATTGGAATGCACGTGGCGCATCGTAATTACTCTTTTGTTTGGCTGAGCGCGCTCATCGCCATCGGAGTCGTGCTGTTAGGCCGGGCCATCGCTGTCTATCCGTTGTCGCTCCTGTTCGCGCGTTCCAGATGGCGCTTGCGACTTGCACGACAGCACATTCTGTTTTGGGGTGGTCTTCGCGGGGCGCTGGCTCTTGCGCTGGCGCTGGCCATGCCGGCTGAAGTACCGGACCGCGAGTCGATCATCACCGTGGCATTTGCGGTGGTAGCGTTCTCGATTGTCGTTCAGGGACTGACAGTTCGGCCGCTGATTCGGTGGGCGGGAAAAGCTGCTGCAGACTAAGAGCAGGGATCAGGCTGCGATTTCGACTGATTCGTTTTGTCCACGGATCATTAATGTCTGGCGCTGCGTTTCCACTTCGCTAAGATTTCCGTCTCGACGATAGGCAGCGAGCCCGCGCAGAAACAATTCGCGCACAACCTGAGCAGCCGCCAATCCGTGATCTTTTGCCAGCACCTCGATCTCGCAAAAGATCGTATTCGGGAAACTAGTGCCGACGTAAACTCGAAAGTCGGGTCCCTTACTCTTCTTTCTCGATGACTCAGGCATTTGTTGAAAGCTCCTCCACTTCTGCCAATTGCTGATGGTAATCGTCCTTGCTGAACCAGTTGTGCTGTCGCTTACCGTGCACCAGCACGGACCATTCAACGATCAGATCGAATGCGCCACGTTCCATTTCATCAAGCTGCATCACCTGGCCCACAGCTCCGGCAGGCACGCCATCAATTGCGAGCTTTGTGCGCACTTGCCTGCCAAGTAACGCTTCGGCCTCAGCTCTGCTGAATCTTGTATGCACGATCAACTTGTGGTCGCGCTGAATCGCGACAGCCCCAACATTGGATCTCGGATCGATGAGTAGACGGTAGGTTGGGGGCAGCCGGCACAGCGCGCACACGATACTCGCGCTGTAATCGCGCCACAATCAGCAGGCTCTGATTATTCTGTGGGAATACGAGGCGGTCGCTTGTCAGCCGTTGTCCTACATTTCGTGGACTAGGTGATTAACTCATTTTGCAGAGCGTAACGAGTGAGGTCGGCATTGCTCGTCATCTTCATCTTTTCGAGTACGCGCGAGCGATAGGTGCTGACGGTCTTGACGCTGAGCAGGAGTTCTTCAGCAACTTCCGTTACAGTCTTGCCGAGGGCGAGCATGCGCAGCACTTCGAATTCACGATCGGAAAGTTTCTCATGCGGCGGTCGGGTGGTTTGGTCTTCGATGAAGACCGCCAGCTTCTCGGCAAGTTGCGGACTGACGTACTTGCCGCCGCTGCAAACTTTTCTGAGCGCGCCCACTAACTCTTCAGGTGCGCTTTCTTTCGTGATATACCCGGCGGCGCCGGCGCGCAGTATCCGAATCGCAAATTGATCTTCCGGATGCATGCTGAGGACGAGCACCGGCAGCGTCGGCCGTTTCCGCTTCACTTCCTTCAACACGTCCAGGCCGTTGCGCCCTGGCATGGTGATGTCCAGAACCAGCGCATCGACACTCAGAGTTTCGAGCGCCGTCAGAACCTCGTTACCGTCGGCAGCTTCACCGACGACGGTGAGTTGCGGATCGTCCGACAGGATCTGCTTCAATCCCTGACGAACGACCGTGTGGTCGTCGGCTATCAAGACGTTAATCATTTCGCTTCCTGATTCGCGGACGTTGCGCCGTGGCCGATGGGGACTTCAACGTGGACAGTGGTGCCCAGCCCTTCGCGCCCTTCAATCGTCACTTCTCCATGCAACAAGCGCACGCGTTCCTGCATCCCGATGATGCCTAGCGAGTGCCTGCCGTGAATCGTCGATGGATCGAGACCCTTCCCATTGTCTTCAATCTGCATGATGAGGCGTCCATCCACTCGATCGACGCCAACGCCGACCTCGGTCGCATTCGCGTGACGCGCAACATTCGTTAATGACTCCTGAAAAATGCGAAATACTGTTGTCGCGGTTTCATCGTTGAGCTGAATGTCTTCCTCCATCGGATTCAATTTGCACTTGATTCCGGTTCGATCCTGGAAATCCTTGGCCTGCCATTCAATCGCGGCCGTAAGCCCAAGCGTATCGAGCACCGCCGGTCTCAACTCAGTCGCAATGCGGCGCACTGAACTTATCGCACCGTCAATGTTTCTGAGAATACTCGTAAGCTTTTCTATCTCGGCGACGTTGTTCGCGCCCGCCGCTCGTTCCTTCAGCCAGGCTACATCAAATTTGAGCGAGGTCAGCTCCTGCCCAAGTTCGTCATGAATCTCACGGGCGATGCGCGCCCGCTCACGTTCAATGATCGTCTGTAAGTGAGTTGTCAGCGCGCGCAATTCTTCGCGGGACTCACGAACTTGATCGCTTGTCCGGCGGCGCGAGACGATGAGCAACGACAGCGTGATACCCTCAATCGAAAAAACGAATACGCGACCGAGATCATCCCAACTTCCACTCAGCTGGTACTGCGGCGTAATGAAAAAGTAGTCGATTGTCAGGGCAGAGAGCAGTGTAGCCAGAACTGCCGGACCGCGACCGACGAACCATGCAGTGATGATGATCGCAACGAGGAACAACGGTGTCGCCGGCGCCTGTACGACTCGCCACAGCAAGAGAGTCACGAGCAGCGAAGCCGTCACCAACAAGATGGCGGCTGAGTACCGCACAAACACATTCTGCCGCGTTAGATTCACGCGCGCATTTTAAGTCAGACAAGCCGTGGTGAACAGTTGGGAAGGCGAAGCGATTCGCCCGCTTGACGCACTTAGACCTGCATGTTAGCTTTCGATTTACCGACTTTCGCACTTTAATTAATCAGCAAAAGGGCTTTATCAAGCAGCCCAAATCGCGCATGGCTACGCCCGCAATCGAATTCAAAAAGACTCCACTGAACGACGCGCATCGCAAGTTGAGCGGTCGCATGGTCGAGTTCGGCGGCTGGGACATGCCGGTGCAATACCCCGCCGGCACCATCGCTGAACACCTGCGCACGCGCACGCACGCCGGATTGTTCGACGTGTCGCACATGGGCGAGATCGACGTGCGCGGGCCGGACGCGATTGCTTTCGTCAACAAAATAGCGTCGAACGATGCTTCAAAGTTAATCGACGGGCAGGCGCAATATTCGGCCCTGACGACTGAACGCGGAACAGTGATCGATGATCTGCTCGTTTATCGACTCGCGGAAGATCATCTGCTGTTAGTTGTTAACGCCGGCACTACGGATAAAGATTGGGACTGGATCAAATCTCATCACGCCGGCGAAAACGTCGAGTTGCGCAACGCCAGCGCCGAGTACTGTCAGATTGCGGTGCAAGGGCCGGACGCAATTACGATTCTGCAAAAGCTGACCGCGACACCGCTCTCTGAAATCAAGTATTACCATTTTACGCATGGCGAAGTGGACAATGTGACGGCGATCATTTCGCGCACCGGATATACCGGCGAAGATGGCTTCGAGGTTTACGCAGCGCCTGACAAGGCTGAGCAGCTTTGGAACAAAATGCTCGACGCGGGAAACTTTGGCGCAGACGATGGCGTGCTGCCGTGCGGATTAGCGGCCCGGAATACTCTGCGATTGGAAGCAGGCATGTGCCTCTATGGCCATGAGATCGATGAAGAAATAACGCTGCTCGAAGCCAGCCTGGGTTGGATTACGAAGCTGAACAAGGGCGACTTCATCGGCCGCGAAGCTTTGCAGAAGCAGAAAGATGAAGGCCTCAAGCGAAAACTGATCGGATTTGAGGTAATCGATCGCGGCATCGCTCGCGATGGTCAGGACGTCGTGATCGATGGCAGTTGCGTTGGTAAGGTGACGTCCGGCAGCCCGGCGCCGTTTCTGAAGAAGAATATCGGCATGGGTTACGTGCCGACAGAATTCGCCATCACCGGGCAGTCGATTCAGATCGATTGTCGCGGAAAATTGATCGGAGCGCAGATTGTTCCGCTGCCGTTCTACAAGCGAGCGAAGTAGTTTGCAGTTTTCAGTTTTGAGTTTTCAGTTCTGAATCAACTAATATCGGCGGTTAGGTTTGACGCCAACGAAAACTTAAAACTGAGAACTCAAAACTAAAAATTCTTTTTAGGAGCATCATGGCAAACGTTCCCGATAATCTTCACTACAGCAAGGATCACGAGTGGGTACGCGTCGAAGGCGACACCGCCGTCATTGGCATCACCGATCACGCACAGGAACAACTCGGCGACGTCGTTTATGTCGAACTGCCGAAGGTCGGCGATGAATTCACCGGCAACGACTCGTTTGGTTCAGTCGAATCGGTGAAAGCTGTGTCGGAAATTTTCACTCCTGTCGCCGGTAAAATCACCGAAGCGAACGACTCGTTAAATGACGAGCCTGAGAAGGTGAACAAAGATCCATACGGCGACGGCTGGATGATCAAAATGACGATGAAAAATGCAGGTGAAGTCGACAGCCTGCTGACCGCCGCCGAGTACGAAGATTTTACGAAAGCTGAAGAGTAAATAGATTGCGCTACATTCCCAACTCGCCTGAAGAGCGCGCTGAAATGTTGCAGCAAGTCGGCGTTGCTTCGATTGAAAATCTTTTCGATTCAATTCCGGAAAACTTGCGGCTCCGCGATCACCTAAACGTGCCCGCGGCGATGTCTGAGCTGGAACTACTGAATCGGTTCGCCGAACTCGCCACACGTAACCAGGCTGCCGGGCGGATTAGTTTTCTCGGCG
>DATLVM010000212.1:0-7908 GCA_035577445.1 Pyrinomonadaceae bacterium | reverse complement strand
CTCTTGCTCCAACGGTAGATGGCGTCGAATTGAAATCCCTGACCAAAGCGACGCGTAAGCCGCGCGATCAAAGCGTTGTAGCTCGACGTAGTGTCGGGCGTCGGGAAAAGAATATTGGAAAAGATTCCCGGATCGGTGAAGAAGAAGCGCTCATTGACCAACCGCACCAGATGGCGGCTCGCGCTTCCCTGGTAAGCAAGATCCGCGACCAGCTTCATCGGCAACTGGTATTGTCCTTCCAGCGAATAGGTGTACGCATAAGGCGTCGGCACGTCGGCCGGCGCGCCCCAAATTTCAACCTGTGCGCCATTCACCAGGTTCGGAATGCCGTTCGCATTGAAGGTCATTTTGAGCGCTGGATTTATCGGATAGCTGAACGGCGAATTATTCGCGCCCAGTGCATAGAGAATCTGGCCACCATTGAATGGAGTGCTGAAGTCTAAGGGCGACGTTCCGCAGCAGATTGCATAGCGCGCAAAGAACGGCGGATTGCCGCGCGTGTTGGCAAACTCAAGCATCGGGATGCGGTTGTAAGCCATCCCAAATCCTCCGCGCAGCACGAGTTTGTTTTGGCTGAGCAATCCGTGAAAGCTATCGCCAAAATTGGGACTGTAGGCAAAGCCCACGCGTGGTCCAAAGTTGTTCTTGTCTGACGGATACAGACTCTTAGTCGTAACCAGGCGAGCCCCGGTCAACTCCTGACCGGCAGAACCCAACACGAGGTTGCTCAGAATTCCGTTCTTCTCTGACAACGGAGCAAAATATTCCCAGCGCAATCCCAAATTGAGAGTTAAGTTGGGCCGGAACTTCCAATCGTCCTGAAAGAATAAAGCGTCCGTAGTCGATCGAAAAGCGCGCTTGGATTGGGCGGGCCCACCGGTGCGCGGGTCAGCATTGATTTGATAAAACAGCGGCGCGTCGTTCGCGAAATTGAAGAGCCCGCCAAACGTGTAGAGCGGACGCGAACCTCCCGAGAGATCGTTATTGTCCTGCTCCCAACGTCGTTCGCCGCCGATGCTCAAACCGTGATTGCCGCGCAACCAACGAAAGGTGTCGCGAAACTCAAACGTATTTTCCGAAAAGATGCCTGGCGTCGTTTCGGCCCAGGGAGCGCCAAAGCGAATGCGATCGAATGGCAACGTTTCGATCTCGATACGCGGAAGGCCAAAGTTCGTGGTCGATGACGAATCGATTTCGTTGAACGAGAACCGCGTCGCGTTGAAACGCGCTTCGTTAGTTTTGGTCGACGAGATTGTGCGTATCCATGTCACCATTCCAAACAAGTTCTGCGGCGCCGTCGTAATGTCGCCCATGGGACGACTGCGGCCCGCGGCGTCTGCACCGGTGCCTCGGAAACGCGAAATGTAGGAGCTGAACGTGAGCGCGTCTTTCTTCGTGACATTCAGATCGATGCGCGGATTGAACTGATTGCCGCGGCTGGTTGTGGGAACGGAGAGTTGCGCAAATTGAATATCAGGGATGCCGTCACGCGGGCCATTTAGATCGCCAAACGAGAGGTATTGCCCTCGCGCTCCGCGAATGCTACCGATGTCCAGGCCACCGGCAAGCTGGGTGCAGTTGCCGGCATTGAAGCCGGCAACCCCGCATGTCACCGGAATTACTGAAGTCACCCGCGGAGAAATGCCGGAAGCGCTGAGAATCTGTGCGGCAATGCTGCCGGGTCGCGCAGCAATCACCGCGGCGCGATAGTCGGGCGTTTCGATAAAGGCGTTGATTGAGTCAGTATTGCTGCTGCGCAGGCCTTCGTACGAGAAGAAAAAGAAGGCTCGATCTTTCCAGTGATAAGTGCTCGGTCCGCCCTCGCCGAATCTGGGCAGGTGAATTGGCCCACCGATGCTGCCGCCGAATTGACTGAGATGTTGGTTGACCCGAATATCCGGCGCGCCGTTAGGTCCGCCGTACTTGTTGAAAGCATTCAACCCGGGACTATTGTTTTTGAGAAAGAGACTTCCGTGAAAATCCTTCGTGCCGTTTTGAGAAACTGTCAGGACTTGCGCGCCGGTGTTGCGGCCGTACTCAGCCGAATAGACATTCGCAATCACGCGCACCTCTTTGATGGATTCCTGATTTGGCGTAATCACAGCCGCGCCACCGTTCGTCAAACTGTTCACGCTGGTGCCGTCGATCTGATAATTATTTGCCGTGATGCGCTGACCGTTCGCTGAAATCTGCGGTTGGTTCTCAGTCTGAAAAATCGAACGATTCGATCCTCCCGGACCAGCCGTGTTCGGCAGCGCGACGGCTCCGCCCGTGCCATTGCGTGCGGCATCGCCGAACACGCCCGGCGTCAGGCGCGTCAGCTCATAAGGATCGCGGCCAAACTGCGGCAACGTGCGGATCTCCTGGGTGGTGATCCCTTTGTCGATGTTTGCGTGTTCGGATTCGAGCGGTGAGGTAGCCTCTTGCGAAACTGTCACTGTCGCGCTGACTTCACCAACGTCCAAGCTGATATCAACTGCCTGAGATGCTTCGGCGGCGACCGAAACATTTTCCAGAACTTTCTTTTTGTATCCGGCTTTCTCAGCGGTAACGGTGTAGCTGCCCGGCGGCAACGCCGAAACTCTATAAAAGCCTTCGTCGCTGGTCGTCACCGTGGCGCTCTTGCTGGTCTCTTTGTTGGTGACTGTGATAGTGGCTTGCGGCACAAGCGCACCACTCGTGTCAGTTACTGTTCCCTGAATGCTTGCTCGGAATTGCGCGCTGGCGGTGATGCTCAAGAAAAGCAGTAACACACCGCAACCGCCCACGCGCACACAAACGTTTGGGCTAGGCATGGTCGAACCTCCTGGATCGTTCTCTGTTGTTACGAACGGGGAGACCAACTTTCAACGGGAGACCTAACTCAAATTTGTTGGGGCGATCTAACTGAGCTGTGGGTGTGTCCTGGGAACTCCGAGTCAAGCCGCTCAGATCGTATTCACTCGCATCATCTGAGCCACCCAACACAAATTGTTTGGGGAGCTTCAAGCTAGCACCGAACTTGCAAAATTTCAACTAAAAGTTATTTACGATTGCCGTCACCCGTTCACCGCTTTGCCGCCTTGAAGATCGCTTCGATCCGATAACACAATTCAGTATGTTCGAATGAGTTCCACAGGCGAAACCAAACTTTTTCCGATGTAAATCCCGACGCTAACCTGATAGACTCGCGATCAAATCTGAAAGACCAGAAACGATAGAAGGGATCAGTTTGATGCGAACAAAAATGATCTTGGTGAGTACGGTTGTCGCCACCGCAGCGATGATGGCTTGCGTCAAGGGCCCGCAGACAAATACCGGTATGAAGAAGAAAGGGCCAAACGAAACCGTGCGCATCGGCTTCTCGATGGACACCCTGAAAGAAGAGCGCTGGCAGCGCGACAAGGATTTGGTTGAAAGGCGCTGCAAAGAAGTTGGCGCCGAATGCGAGATCCAGGTAGCGAACGGTGACGATTCACTGCAAACGAAGCAATGCGACAACCTGCTGACCAAAGGTGTGGACGTTTTGATTGTCGCGCCGCACAACGGCCAAATCGCTGCGTCGGTAGTTGAAGCCGCGCACAAGCAGGGCGTGCCCGTGATTAGTTACGATCGACTCATTCGCAATTCAGACGTCGATCTCTACGTTTCGCATCAGGTCGTGAAAATTGGCCAGATGCAGGCGCAATACGCGCTCAAGAATCAGCCGGCCGGAAACTATGTTCTGATTGGAGGCTCACCGACGGACAATAATGCGCTGCTATTGCGCGAGGGCCAGATGCAAATCCTGAAACCCGCGACTGAGAAGGGCGACATCAAAATTGTTACCGATCAATTCGCCAAAGAATGGAAAGCGGAAGAGGCTTTGCGAATTACCGAAGACGCGCTTACCAAGACCAACAACAACATCCAGGCGATCGTCGCTTCAAACGATGGGACGGCCGGCGGCGCGATTTCAGCTTTGCCGCCGCAACTCGTCGGCAAGGTTTTGGTGACTGGGCAAGACGCGTCGCTCGACGCCGTGCAGCGAATCGTCGACGGTAAGCAAACGATGACGATATATAAACCGATTCAGCCGCTCGCATATGCGGCCGTTGATTCGGCAATCAAATTGGCTCGCGGTGAAACGGTGGACGCGAAGGACAAAATCAATAACGGAAAGATCGACGTGCCGTCGATGCTCTTTGAACCGATCGTGCTCGACAAATCGAACGTGATGCAAACCGTCATCAAAGACGGCTATCACAAGCTGGAAGACGTCTACAAAAATGTGCCGAAGGATCAGTGGCCGAAGCAGTGACTCTGGGTACGCACGCCTCTGGCGTGCTTCAACAAGATCGGCGAAATAGCACGCCGGAGGCGTGCGTACCCAACCTAACACGATGAAATCGCCGCTTCTGAAAATGTTGGCCATCACCAAGGCTTTTCCCGGCGTAAAAGCTCTGGACGGCGTGACCTTCGATCTCAAGCCCGGCGAAATTCACGCGCTCGTCGGCGAAAACGGCGCCGGCAAATCAACACTCATCAAAATTCTCGCCGGTGTCTATCCGCATCCTGAATATGGCGGTGAAATAATTCTCGACGGATCAGAACGGCGGTTTACCAACGTTCGCGATTCTGAACATGCAGGCATTGCGATCATTTTTCAGGAGCTGTCGCTGGTTAAAGATTTGAACGTCGCAGAAAATATTTTTCTGGGGCGCGAGCCGCGACGCTTCGGCATCATCAATTGGGAAGACCTGTACAGCCGCGCGCAGAAACTGCTGGACGAGCTTCATTTGGAAATTGATCCGAGAACACCTGTAGTCAACCTGGGCATTGGTCAGCAACAACTGGTTGAGATTGCCAAGGCGCTGTCGCAGAAAGCGCGCATCCTCGTGCTCGACGAGCCGACGGCTGCGCTTACGGACACCGAAGTCGAGACGCTCTTCAGGATTCTGAACGAGTTGCGCGGGCGTGACGTCGCGATGATCTACATCTCACACAAGCTCGACGAAGTTTTTCGGATCAGCGATCGGATCACGGTGCTGCGCGACGGGAAAACGATCGGCACGACTGCGACTTCTGAAACCGGCGAAGCGCGGGTGATTGCGCAAATGGTCGGTCGCGAAGTGGATCAGATCTTTCCAGTATCAAAACACGATCGCGGCGAAGTCGTCTTCGAAGTTCGTCAGGTAACCGTCGAAGATCCTTCCGTGCCCGGCAAGCTGCTCGTCAATGATGTCGGTTTCTCAGTTAGAAAAGGTGAAGTGCTCGGCATCGCCGGATTGATGGGCTCGGGCCGCAGCGAACTTTTGATGGCGATCTTTGGCGCGCATCCCGGCCGCAAGTCAGCCGAACTGTTTGTTGCCGGTGAGCGAGTTCAGATCAGCAAACCTGCCGACGCGATCAATCACGGCATCGGCTTCGTCACGGAAGATCGCAAACGTTTTGGATTGATTCTCGATCAGACGATTTTGCGGAACATGACGCTCGCGGGTTTGCGACGCCTGTCCGGCCGCTTCATCACCAACGAAGACGCGGAAGCTGGCGCGGGCGAGCGCGCCGCGAACGAACTGCGGATCAAAGCGAATTCAGTTTTCACGATCGCCGGAACTTTGTCCGGCGGCAATCAACAAAAAGTGGTGCTGGCGAAATGGCTGCTGACGAATCCCCGCGTGCTGTTTCTGGATGAGCCGACGCGCGGAATCGACGTCGGCGCGAAGCAGGAAATCTATGCGCAAATAAATCGGCTGGCGGAAAGTGGTCTTGCGATTGTTTTGGTATCTTCTGAGTTGCCGGAAGTCTTGGGACTATCTGATCGCGTAATCGTCCTGCACGAAGGTCGGGTCACAGGCGAGTTCACGCGCGCCGAAGCCAGCCCTGAAGCTGTCATGTCGTGCGCTGCCGGTCGCGCGCGGCTTGCTGCATAACTTTATGACAGAGAACGCGACTCCTCGCCTCAAACTTCGCACCTCGGCGCTGCGCGCGTACACGATGCTGCTCGCGCTGATCGTGATCTGGCTGTTCTTTCAGTGGGCCACAATCGATCCGAATCATCCTTACGGAATTTTTCTCGGAGCCATAAATTTTTCGAAGCTGCTGCAGCAGACCGCGGTAACGGGAGTGCTCGCCGTCGGCATGCTGATGGTGATCGTCAGCGGCAACATCGATCTTTCGGTCGGTGCGGTTGTAGGCCTGGCCGGTGGCATCGCCGCGATGACGCAAGGTTGGGGTTTGGTTCCGTGTCTGGCGTTGGCGATCGTCGTTGGGCTGGTGATCGGCGCAATCCAGGGATCGCTGGTCGCGTACGTTAATATTCCCTCGTTCATCGTGACGCTCGGCGGCTTGCAGGCCTGGCGCGGTGCGATCTTGAAATTGACCAAGGGCGCGACGATTCCGGTCGAGCTTCCCTTCTTTCGATCCCTCGGCCGCGACTTCATCAATCCGCGAATTGGGATGGTGCTCGCCGCCTTGGCCATTGCGGCAATCGCCTGGTCAAACATTCGTCGCAACCGCGCGCGGCGCAAGCACGGACTGCCAGCATTGACGATGAGTTCGACGGTTCTGCGCATCATTATTCCATCGATAGTCATCATCGCTTTCGTCGTGCTGATGAATAAAGCCGGCGGCATTCCCATTCCGGTGATCTTTCTGTTGGCCGTCGCGTTGGCGGGAGCCTTTCTGACCGCGAACACAACCTTCGGTCGATACCTCTATGCCATTGGCGGTAATCCTGACGCGGCGCGCCTGTCGGGAATCAATCTGAAGCGTTACATCCTCGCAGCGTTTTGTTTGATGGGCGCACTGTCGGGACTCGCTGCAATCCTGCATACCGCACGCGTCGGCAGCGGATCGCCCGATGCAGGCACGCTGATGGAGCTCGATGCGATCGCTTCATGCGTCATCGGCGGCACGAGCCTGATGGGCGGCAGAGGAACAGTGTTCGGCGCGGTCCTGGGTGCGTTGATTCTCGCGAGCCTCGACAACGGCATGTCGCTTTTGAATGTTGAGAACTGGGCGCAGTACGTCGTCAAGGGCGGCGTGCTGGTGGCCGCGGTTGGCTTCGACATGTTTGGGAGAAGGAAGGGTTAAAGTGTCAGAACCGCGAGCGGTAGCGACCGGATCAAGAGACCGCGCCAGGAAAATTGTTCTAACGCCAACCTCGACTGAAATGACTTGATCCGGTCGCTACCGCTCGCGGTTCTGACACCGCCTTTTTGTGCTTTTTTGTGGCTAAATGTTTTTGACTCATGCCCGCTCTAATCATTCACGGTCATTTCTATCAACCTCCTCGCGAAAATCCGTGGACGGGTATCGTTGAAGACCAACCCAGCGCCGCACCTTTTCACGACTGGAATGAGCGGATTCATTTCGAGTGTTATCGACCTAATGCATTCGTTCGCCTCAGCGATGAGGAACCGGATCAGCAGTTCGTGAACAATTATGAATTGCTGAGCTTCAACTTTGGTCCGACGCTGTTGAGTTGGTTAGAACAAAACCATTCATACACGTACGAGCGCATTCGCGAAGCCGATCGATTAAGCGCTTTGCAGCACCATGGTCACGGCAACGCGATCGCGCAGGCCTACGGTCACGCGATTTTGCCGCTCTGCAATGATCGCGATTTGAGGACCCAGATTCGTTGGGGGCTCGCCGATTTTCGTTACCGATTCGGCCGTGAAGCTGAAAGCTTGTGGCTGCCAGAGACGGCCTGCAACGATCGGGTGATGTCAGCACTGATCGATGAAGACTTGCGCTACGTGATCCTCGCGCCGCATCAAGCTAAATGTGTCAGAACCCGGAGCGGTAGCGACGGGATCGACACGAGCGTCCCTTATCGGTACGTCGATCGCGATTCCAAATCGATAGCCGTCTTCTTCTACGACGGGGCAACCTCGCGCGCGATTGCTTTTGAGAGGCTCCTGAGTTCCAGCCGCGAACTTGTCG
>DATLVM010000211.1:0-6263 GCA_035577445.1 Pyrinomonadaceae bacterium | reverse complement strand
CCCCGGGAAGTTGCGACAACGTCCCTTGCCCACTCGATAGTCCGAAACGCCGTCCCTCGACAACGCATCAGCGTCGGCGCAATTACAAATTAGGAGTTACAACCAATGTCGAAAGTTCTTTCAGCCCTCTTTGTCGTCCTCGCCGCGTTTACGTTCGCAGTGGCGCAGGACCAAAACCGCAACGACGATCCGCCCAGCACCGGAGTTGCTCCCAAGATGATTAACGGCGTCGGGCGCGCTGATGTTCGTGTTTATGACGAGCAAGGCAATCCTATCAAAGATGCCTACGTCAAACTAGAATCGAGCCGCACGGATGGGTTTTTCTGCGAGAGTTGGAACAACACGGATGCGCACGGCCTGGCCGGGTTGCCGCCAATTCACATGGGCAATCTGAAGTTCAAGATCAAGGCCAAGGGTTACGAGTCGCAGGAATTGATCATTCCGTTTGGCGATTTGGGCGACCCGATTCGCGTAACGATGAAGCACAAGTAAGCCGGCCAAAATTTTTGATTAAAGAAAGACCGCGAGCCCGTTGAGATCCGATTCTCAGCGGCTCGCGATTTCTTTTTTTGGAGCGCCTGCCTTATCCGGCGAGCGGAGCAATCGCACTGTCAGGCTTAATAATGTCCTTCAAAGCTGAGTAAGGCACGAGCACGTACTGCGGACCGGCTGCGTAAGGCGCGACCTGATAAGGATCGAACGTCACCCAAAGCCCTTTCTTCGTGATGGCCACTGCGCGATAGTTGTCCGCGTGCGGCGACGCGCCTGACTGCATCATCTCTTCAGAAATCATTGAGTCAGAATCGTTCCGGGCTCGATCCTTCAAATCCTTCATGCAGTAATTCGCGATAGCACTCAAATAGTTCTTCGCGCTGAACAGATCGCTCAGCGCCAACTTTCGATTGTTCTTCACATCGTAGTTCAGGACTGTCGTCAGACTGTTGCCGTGCGCGGCGCCCCGCGAGTACGAACTTTCCGTGAACTCGATGCTGATCAGATCATCAGTCGCATAGCGAACTTCGTATCGCACGTCGAGCGTTGAGTTCAGCGTTTCAGCCGGCAGGGTCGTGTCCTCGGCAGACTCGTCGCTGGTCTCAGAAGCTTTGAATGCGCCCACATCCCTGGTCACGAGGCTGCGCGCTTCGCGATTGAATCCGTCAAAGCGCGCATCGCCCTGAATTTCGGGATACTCAGCGTCGACGCTATATCGCTTTTCTTTGCTGTTCTCGCGGATCGTCTTAGGAAACACGCGCACCGCGGACGTGAAGTTGATCGGTTGTTGGGTGACGACGAAGTCCGTTGATTTCGAGCCATCAGGTTTCGACCATTTGCCCTCGATCTCGGCTAGCGACGAATCGGGGCCGTCCTTCTGCGGCTGCCATTTACCCTTGAAGACACCGGTCTGTTTTCCAGTCTCGTCTGCCTCAGTCAGCTCGACCTCTCCAGCGCTGTTGACGGTCCCGGTGATGGCGATGTTCTTGCCGACACGCGGATAGAAGTACGTGCCAGTAATCCGATCGTCATCGCGCACCAGAGACATCTCGATCGAAAGGTTTGCGATGTTGCCGCGAAACAGGAACTTATCGCCGCGCTGGGCCTGGCCGCCAGCCGCCGCTTCCGTCGCTGCCGGTGTGCTGCTATTCGCCTGTGACTTGTTCGCCTCCTGCTTGCGGCACGCTCCGGCGATTGCGGCGACGAATAAGAAGAAGATTAAAGCTCTCGAATTGGTTTTCATTGGGCCTTTGCGAATCGCTTCTGTCTATTCGTAATTGATTCAGTATAGAGTCACTACCATCCGCGTGAGCGGATGGGTCCGCGGAGCAGTGTCAGAAGCCCGACCGCCAGGGAGGGCAATTTTCAAAATTGGCGCCATCACTGAGACCTGCCCTCCCTGACGGTCGGGCTTCTGACACCTTGTAGTTACGCAGGCGGTACTGACCTCTTCAATAGACCGCTTCTTTCGATTTCACTTTGAATGTCCGCGAATGTTAGCTCACTCAATCTTCCGCCAGTGAACAGCTCATTGTTTGTCACGTCCGCCAGCGCGAACGAGGGCAACGGGAAATTTTCCATCTCTTCATCGGATTCAAATCCTGTCTCCGCCAGGACCAGGCCAAACAGAGGCCCCAGAAACATATCGATCGAAAAGTTCCGTCCTGCGAACTCGAACTTATAACGGTTCTTGCGAATCTCGTTGGCGTTGAACATCGAGAGCGTTTCAGCCTCAATCGCGCTCAGATAAGTGTTCGTGATGATCGTGCGCGAAAAGTCGTTCGGATTCGGCGCGAACTTCTGCGTGAACTTAACGACCCACTTGTTGGTTCTTAGATCGCGAACTTTGCGCATGCGGAGACGCGTTCCCGTGATGTAGTTGTCAGTGATTTGCAGGTGGTGATCGGCGCGGGTCAATCCTTCCGGCATATCCCGCAACAGATAACGCCGCTCGCGCTCGACGCGCGCGTACTTACTGGAGGGCACAACGACATTCTGATCGGTCAACCTGACGACGCCCATTTTTCGAAGCTCATCGAACTTTACATATCGTCAAGTCAAATGTAAAGTTAGGCGCCAAACTTTACATTTAGACTAGGCGTATGTAAACTTGCCGCCAGCATGCAACTCCAATCCTTCAAGGCAGGCACGTACAAACAACAGTATCAGTACAAAAGCTTCACGCCGACATTAATCAACAAACCCTTTGACTGGAGCGATCCTTCAATTAGCGTTCTGCTCGAAGACGCAACGCGCTTGCTCGGCGAGCTAAATGCTTATTCTCATCTAGTACCTGACGTCGATTTCTTCATCAGGATGCATGTTCTTAAAGAAGCCACTACCTCCAGCCGCATAGAAGGAACGCAGACAAAAATTGACGAGGCCATACTACCAGAAGAAGAAATCGAGCCAGAAAGAAGAGACGATTGGCTGGAAGTGCAAAACTACACGAAAGCGATGAATCATGCGATTGATTCTTTGGAAAAGCTGCCCCTCTCAATGAGGCTGCTGCGACAAGCTCACAAGATTCTCATGTCTGGAGCGCGAGGGGAACATCGCAATCCAGGAGAGATACGCAAGAGTCAGAACTGGATCGGCGGATCAAGTTTGAAGGACGCCGTTTTCATTCCACCGTCACATCAAGAACTACCAGAACTCATTAGTGATCTGGAAAAGTTTTGGCACAACGAAAAACTAGCAATTCCACACCTAATCAGGGTGGCCATTAGTCATTATCAGTTCGAAACTATTCACCCGTTTCTTGATGGAAACGGTCGGATCGGACGATTGCTCATAACATTATATCTAGTCGATAAGCAGTTATTGACCAGACCTACCCTGTACCTTTCGGAATTCTTCGAACGTAATAGAGGCGCCTACTATGACGCCCTGACCGTCGTGAGAAGATCGAACGACATTGAGCATTGGATAAAGTTCTTTCTCACTGGGGTTTCTGCAACAGCCGCTAACAGCCAGCGCACATTCGAGGCAATCATAGAATTGCGGCGGACATGCGAAGAACGTATTTTGGGGTTGGGTAAAAGAGCGGCTAGAGCCCAAGAATTGTTGAGATCCCTATATTCCCAGCCAGTGATGAACGCAAATGGCATCGCTAACAAACTATCAATCAGCCATCAGTCGGCGAGTTCTTTGATTCGGGCGTTCGAGGAGCTCAGTATCCTCACCGAAATTACCGGTCGCAAAAAAAGCCGACTGTTCGTGTTTTCCGACTACCTCAGACTCTTCGACACTCAAGTAACACGCCGCCAGTCGCGCCAAGGTCATCAACGTCGACAACTCACTTAATGTTTGGTTCCCAATTCTCCCATCTTCACGACTTCAAAATCCGACCCTCTAACGATCTTCAAAATGCCGAGGTCGTCATCGCTCCAACGTGGATCCGGCGCCCCGCTCAGAAACCAATTGGAACCATTGTCCGCGACGAACATGCCGTAGCGCTTCAACGCGCGCAGAATCACCTGATTCGAAGGCGAGAACTGCGACATGTCGAAGGACCCCTTCAAGCGCACGCGCATGCCCATCGGCGGCAAATTCGGATCATCGCTGTAGCTCGCATAATGACGCGCCGGATAAACGTAAGCCTTGCGCGTGTGCGCCACCGTGAATCGCAAAGCGTGGCGAATCTCGCGCTGCTCAAAGACTTCATCGTAACGCACCAGGCCCGGAAAGATCGGCATTCCGGCAGCATCCGCGGACGTCCATCCCTCTGCCCGCACTGCATTCGAGTTGAGATCGAACACCGCGCCGCTCTTGGCGTTCCAGTTCGTGCCGGTGATTGTCGGCACTGAGCCGAACATCTCGTAAAGTTTCCATCGATCGCGATCGATCACGATCACGTGTCGATCGCCATCAGAATTCGGGCCGCCTTCAATCGGCGCGTTGCGCGGCACGGGATACGGACCGGGATCACTCTCATCGCCGTACGCAGTGAAGTTCACCGGCACGAGCGGCTGCGAAGCGCCCACGACGATGTAAGGGATTCCGTTCGGCGCGCCACGATATACCGTTCCGAAATCCGGGTGCAATCGCCCGTCGTTGCCGATCGCGGCAATCAAACGCCTTGAGTTCGGATCGACCGGCGCATTCGAGATGTCCTGATTCCAGGGATTGTCTGGCAGAAAAAGTTGCTTGCCGTGAAGACTCGCATGCGGACCAAGATCGGGAACGCCTGTACTTCGATTGGCCGAAACTATTCGCGGCCGAGTTAACCGCGGCGTCGGCTGAGCCTGCGCAGAAACGGCATCAGTCATTCGCAGCGGCATGCTGCTCATTCCCAGTGCCAGCGCACTCGACATCAAGAAAAGAGTGACCAGCAGTCGCCTGCTCTGTTTTCTCAACCGTTCGAATTGAGACATTCGAAAATTCATCCGCCAGATGGTAGTGCCAGTTTCACTTTGCGCTGCTTTGCGACTTGGCGTGAACCAACCTTTTCTGCACAATCGATTCTCTCGCAAAGACGCAAAGGCGCAAAGAAACGCAAAGTAGGGCAGCCAGACAATTCTCTAGATGCCGTCGCAACCTGCGTAGTATAATCGCGCAGCCCCGGAAATTACGACGCACCCAAAACTCAACGCCCCCGCTGCGTCCCAAAAGATATTCAGTCTCGATTCTCCGCTTGCCCTTTGAGTGAGCCTTCGCGCGCGCTCATGAATCAGGAGAACAGTGCAGGATCCCTTAGTATGAAAAAGGATGACTGCTCTCTATGATTGGCAACCGGTTAGTTAGATCACATGCGAAATCGCGACATTGCATACGCCCAATAGCCGCAATCGCTTTACTAATTTTTCTCGTGTGCGTTTGTGCCGAAGCTTCCAGGGCCGCGACCCTACCCACCGGATTTTCGGAAACGACAGTCACGAACGGGCTCACCAATCCGACGGCGTTTGAGATTGCTCCTGACGGCCGCCTCTTTGTTTGTCAACAAGGCGGACAGCTTCGCGTGATAAAGAACGGAACGCTTTTGGCAACTCCGTTTGTGAGCCTCACGGTTGATTCGGCGGGTGAGCGCGGCTTGCTTGGCATAGCTTTCGACCCGAACTTTGCCACCAACAACTTTCTGTATGTCTACTACACGGTGCCGGGCTCGCCTTCGCACAACCGGGTGAGTCGTTTCACCGCGAACGGCGACCTTGCCGCGACCGGTAGCGAAGTTCACATTTTGGAACTCGATAATCTAAGCGGCGCCAGCAATCACAACGGCGGCGCGATTCATTTCGGCCCCGACGGCAAGCTTTACGTCGCGGTCGGCGAGAATGCGAACGCGGCAAATGCGCAAACGCTGGCGAATTTGCTGGGAAAGATCTTGCGTATCAATGCTGACGGCACGCCGCCCTCTGACAATCCTTTCTTCAATACTTCCGGCGCGCGTAAAGAGATTTGGGCGCTCGGTTTGCGCAATCCATTCACGTTCGCCTTTCAGCCCGGCACTGGCCGCATGTTCATCAACGATGTTGGCGAGGTCACTTGGGAAGAAATTAACGACGGCGTCGCGGGATCGAATTACGGATGGAACATGTGCGAAGGTTTCTGCTCGCCGCCGAATCCAAACTTTCGAGATCCGCTATTTGAGTACGGTCATGGATCGACTTCAACAACCGGATGCGCCATTGTCGGCGGTGGCTTCTACAATCCGACTACGGTGATGTTCCCCGCGAGCTTTGTCGGCAAATATTTCTTCGCCGACCTATGCTCCGGCTGGATGCGCCTGTTCGATCCTTCTAATAACACCGCGTCGGATTTTGCTTCGGGCA
>DATLVM010000210.1:0-16704 GCA_035577445.1 Pyrinomonadaceae bacterium | reverse complement strand
CGCATAACGCCGAAGAAGATCGCGATCCACCCGCCACTCTTCATCTCGAGCCGTTGAGCGATTATGAGGCACACAGGGCTTTGGATTCACTGGCGCGACGCTACCAAATTCAAACCAACGAGCCGACACGCGATTTGATCGTGCAGCAGCTCGGATCGAGCCCCTTCTTCATCACGCAATTCATGCAAGCCGCGCGCGATGCGCAGGTGTCTCTGACCAGCTTTCTAAATTGTCAGCGTCTTTACGTTGATGATTTGATGGGCGGACGATTGCACCGCCAGTTTGAGCAACTGCTGCGCGCGCTGACGCAGGATCCGCAAACGAAGAAGACGCTCCTCCGCGTCCTTTATGAATCCGCCATTAGCGACACGCGCAAATCATCGCTCTGGGCGTGGAAGAAGCGGCTCGGTCTCGCGGCTAATGAATTCGAGCGAATCATTGATGTGCTGCACGCGTGCGAGCTGGTGAATTCAAGCGGCGCTTTCATTGAAGTAAACGCCGAGCGAGACGTCTGGATGGATTACCTCCGCACGCAGCATCGACTCGAAGTTGCGGGTGAGTCGCGCGCGAAAGTCGTAGCCGAATCATTGCTCGAGACTTTGAAACGCGCACCGCGCGCAATGGCGCGGAAGTATCGGCGTGAAGCCGCGCTGGGCTTGCGGCAACTGCTTCAGCAGTTCAATTGTCAGAGCTTCCCGGCGAGTCTCTTCCATTACGATCGCTTCAGCGAATCGTATCGTGGCGAACGCATCGACCTGATTAATGAAGGCCTGGACGCAGAGGGTGATCTGATTCGCCTGCCGCAAGTTATTCATGTGGCGCCAGGCGTTGCCTACTCTGCTGCGATTCAAGGCGATGCGGAACGATGCATGGTTGGACATGGGTTCGAAGCTGCTGAATACACAGAAGAAAACGAAGTGGTTTGGCTGGTCGCCGAACTGGAATCGAAGCTCGAAGCGAGTCGTGAGCTGGCTGAAGACTGGTGCGATCGTCTGGCCCAGCTTGCCCGCGAAAGTAAACTTCAGAACCCGCGGATATGGTTGATCGCGCCGGAAGGTTTCTCGAACAAAGCGTCTGAGTTGCTCAACGAACGCGGCGCGTTCAGCTCGAGCCGGCAGCAAGTTGAATTGCTCACGGCGCGTCTAAATGAAGAGCGCGCAGTTGAGTCCACCTCAGCCAATGAATTCGAAATGGTCATTCCGATGAGTGACGATACAGAATTGATCGCGGCGCGCACCGTCGAAGAGATCGCGCGGCGGGTGAACTTCAAACCTGAAGCGATCAATCAAATCAAGACCGCGCTGGTCGAAGCGTGCATCAACGCGGCGGAGCACAGCCTGAGTCCTGATCGCAAGATTTACCAGCGGTTTGTCGTGGAAGATGATAAATTAGTCGTTACAGTTGCGAGCCGGGGGTTACGGCCTGCGCAAGTTGCGCCGCAGAACGGCGGCAACGGAGACGGCGAACCCAGCGCCAAGAGTCGTCGCGGATGGGGACTGAAACTCATTCGCACGTTGATGGACGAAGTTGAGTTTCAGCGCGTCGATGATGGCACGCAACTGCGCATGACGAAATATTTGAGGTAACGCAATCTTCAGATTGCGATCGCAAACTTAAGTTTGCGTTACGAGTCAGTAAGAGGGGGCCTTACTGAAATGGCGGAAACTCGGGACACTACTGTACAGGCGCGTCGGGTGGGCGAAGCGGCCATCATTTACGCCAGCGATTATCTCAACAAGCTCAGCGGCGAACGAATCGAGCGCGAATGCAAGCGACAGCTCGAATCAGGTTTCCGCACACTCATCATCAATTTCCGTGACACTGAGTTGGTGAACAGCATCGGCGTTTCGATCCTGGTCGGAGTCATCGATGCCGCCGAACAAAATACTGCGCAACTGATTTTCGCGGACGTCAATGATCACACGGTGAAACTATTCGAGATGCTCGGGCTGACGCGACACGTACAGATTGCTAAAGATGAAAGCGAAGCGCTGTCGTGGATTAGGCCGCAGGAAACGTCGACAGCGTCGAGAACATTGACCGCGGATACACGCGGATGAAACGGATAAATCTTGATTTCTTATTCGCGTAAATCCGCGTTCATCTGCGGCTAATTCTTGTCGTCTGTGCCTGGCAATACCGATAATGGACACTAACAACCAAAGACTTCTTCACACATTCGCGGCGCTGGCCGATCTCGGCGAGGAGATCGCCAACACTCCTGACTTTGAAGACATGCTGCGCTCTTCATTTCATCTGCTGCTTGGCTCAGTCGCGATCCGACGCGGCGCCATCGCGCAACATGATCGTCAGCGAGACACCTTGCGCATTATTTCGGCGCGCGGTTTTGATCAGCTAGCGGATGCTGAATTCAAAATTGATCGTGACCACTCGCGACAGCTTTCCAGCCTCGGCGGATCGCTGACGCTTACTGACGCGACATCCGAGGCGACGCGATTCATGGAAGATCATGCGAAGCTTTTCGCGTCGGCTGAGATTCAGCTTCTGCTTCCGCTCGTCGTCCACGATCGTCTGATTGGCGTCGTGTTGCTTGGCGAAAAGGCCAGCGGCGAACAGTTCACGGAAGAAGATCTCGAGACACTCACTGCGTTAACGCGTCACATTGCCGTCGGCATCAACAGTCATCACCTGCTCGCCGAGGTGAAGCGCAAGGCGGAAGAGAACCAGCGTCTCTACGACGGGCTGCGCACAATCTATCGAGAAACAGTCCATGCGTTTGCCGCGGCGATCGACATTAAGGATCGCTATACCCAGGGACACTCCGTGCGCGTCGGCAAGTACAGTGAAGTCATCGCGCGCGAGATGGGTTGGAGCGATGATGAAGTCGAAGGCATCACGATCGCGGGCTACCTGCACGACATCGGAAAGCTGATCGTTGACCTCAGTGTCATTAACTCGCCGGAGCGATTCAGCGCCAAGGACTCAGCCGAGATGAGCCGCCATCCGGCCGCGGGTTATGAAATCCTCGCGCGCATCAATCATCCTTACGCTGAAATTCCGCTGATGGCTCGTTATCACCACGAGCGCATGGACGGCAAAGGTTACCCGGATGGTTTGAAAGGCGACGAGATTCCTGCAGGCGCGAAGATCGTCACCCTCGCTGATTCGTTCGATGCGATGACGACCGATCGTCCCTATCGCAAGAAGCTGCCGCTCGAAGATGTCCTGGAAGATTTTCGCGTGAATACGGGAACGCAATTCGACCCGACCGTCGTCTGCGCTTTCTCCCGCGCGTTTCTGAAAGAAATCGAAGGCAAGCGAGAGCGCCGCCTGCTGAATCTACTTAACCGCAATTACGATAATATTGAGACCGTGACGCCTCAGTTGAATCGACTGCTCGTCGAATTCGACGGGAATGCGATGATGGCGTCGGTGAATTAATCTAAAACAGCAATCCGGTTTTCTTCCAAGTCCGAGTCGCGCGAATAAAGCGGGCAGTAGCCTGACCGTAAAACAGTGTTTCGATAAAGAAGCGACTGTGGCTTCTGGCTCTCGACACGCCCTGTAAAACCGTGATACAAGGCGCTTCCTCAGGCGACGATTCGCCAAGAAGACCCTTAGACTCCAGAGCCATAAGCCAAACCACTCTGCGCGCTCGGCCCTGCTCTAACCGCAAAGAAGGATTCAAATACGCTCCCGTGGGCTTGGCGCAGATTACATTTCGCTAAATAGAAAGGACCTGATGATGAACGACATCGCCACTGGGGACACGATAAAGGAAAAAACCTTGACTCATGTGAAGCATGAAAAACGGGCGGGTGATATCGACACACCAGGACTGCAGGTCCACAAGCTGAAATGGAAAACCGACCATGAAATTCAGGCGTCGATTGGCGAACTTTATCAATACGCTGAGGAGAACGCGAGTAAATCCATCGCCTGGTATGGTAAACAAAAGCGTAAGAAAGCTGTCATGTCACGAATACTGCGTGGTATGGCGATCATCTTCACCATCGCGGGCGGGCTGACACCTATCATCGCTGCTCTGGGTTTGCAGAGCATAGGAAGTCCCCCCGGAAGGCAAGTTCAAGTTGGCCAATTGGGATATCTTCTGCTCGGCCTGGCTGCGGCATGTGTCGGCTTCGACAAGTTCTTTGGCTTCTCCAGCGGCTGGATGCGCTACCTCGGAGCTAAGATGTTAATCGAGAGAGCACTATCTGAGTTCAGACTAGACTGGGCAATGATGGTGGCAAAGTTGCGCGAAAACTCACCTACAACCGACCAGGTCCAACTGATGATTCAACGTGTGAAAGAGTTCTTGCTAACCGTCAATAACCATGTCGAGCAGGAAACCCAAGCCTGGGTTTCGGAATTCAGGACCAACCTGGCTGAAATTGAAAAGTCAGCCAAGGAGCAAGGCGAGAGCTCACGCCCTGGGGCGATCGATATCACAGTAACGAATGGAATGGACACGAAAGGTGGTTTTACCGTGACCCTGGACGGTATGGAAGTCAAAACGATGCTCCGCGGAACAAAGTATCAAATCGGATATGTGGCTCCCGGACCTCATAGGATCGCCGTATCAGGTGAGATTAAGAACGAAATGCTTGACGCGTCGGAACTTGTGAACGTGGCGCCCGGTGAGATCGCGAAAGTTACGCTTGCACTACCGGTGACGGAAGCGCAGCCGTAGACGACTGGGGCTGGTTTTACCGAACGGCTATTCCGCCCTCAAACCGATTGGAGTTCGTGAGATATTGATTCGGACAACTCCTCTTTTCCTTATCCGCGAATCTGTGTAATCCGTCGATGAACTTCAAATCCGAAATCCGCATTCCGAAATTCAATAAGCATGTCCACTGAAAACAAAATCATCTACTCCATGGTCGGCGTCAGTAAGTTCTATGACAAGAGGCCGGTCCTGAAAGACATCTATCTGTCCTATTTTTACGGCGCGAAGATTGGCGTCATCGGCCTCAACGGTTCCGGAAAATCTTCTCTGCTGCGAATCCTCGCGGGCGTCGACAAAGATTTCAACGGCGAAACGGTCATCTCTCCGGGTTACACAGTCGGATACCTCGAACAGGAGCCGTTGATCGACGACGCTCGCACGGTGCGCGAAGTTGTCGAAGAAGCCGTGAAGGAAACCGTCGAGCTGCTGAAGGAATTCGAAGAGATCAACGCGAAGTTTGGCGAAGAAATGTCGGATGAAGAGATGGACAAGTTGTTAGCGCGCCAGGGCGAGGTGCAGGAGAAACTCGATCATCTCGACGCATGGGATCTCGATTCGCGGCTGGAGATGGCGATGGACGCCCTGCGCTGTCCGCCGGCCGACACGGCGGTGAAAATTCTTTCCGGTGGTGAGCGCAGGCGCGTCGCGCTCTGCCGGTTGCTTTTGCAAAAACCTGACATTCTATTGCTCGACGAACCGACGAATCATCTTGATGCGGAATCGGTCGCGTGGCTTGAGCATCATCTGCAAAGTTATGCCGGCACGATCATCGCGGTGACGCACGATCGATATTTTCTCGACAACGTCGCGGGCTGGATTTTGGAATTGGATCGCGGTGAAGGAATTCCGTGGAAGGGAAATTATTCCAGCTGGCTGGAGCAGAAACAGGAGCGGCTCAGGCGCGAAGAAAAATCTGAGAGCGAGCGGCAGAAGACTTTGCAGCGCGAGCTGGAATGGATTCGCATGTCGCCGAAAGCGCGGCACGCCAAAGGTCAGGCGCGCGTGAACGCATACGAAGCTTTACTGCGCGAGCAATCAGAGAAGCGTCGGGAAGATCTGGAGATTCCTATCCCGCCGGGGCCGCGCCTCGGCGACGTCGTGATCGAAGCTGAGAAAGTAAACAAGGCGTACGGCGATAAGTTGCTGATGGAAGACATGACGTTTCAGCTCCCGCCAGGCGGCATCGTCGGCGTAATTGGTCCAAACGGGGCGGGAAAGACGACGCTGTTTCGCATGATCACGAAGCAGGAAGAACCCAACGCCGGCACGATTAGAATCGGAGAGACCGTGCAACTCGCGTATGTCGATCAAAGCCGCACGCTCGATCCAAACAAATCTATCTGGGAAGAGATTTCCGGGGGCGCTGACGTGCTGAAGCTCGGCAATCGGGAAGTGAATTCGCGCGCCTACGTCGGCCGTTTCAATTTCTCGGGTTCCGATCAGCAGAAAAAAGTCGGCATGCTGTCCGGCGGCGAACGAAATCGCGTCCATCTCGCCAAGATGTTGAAGGAAGGCGCCAACGTTCTCTTGCTCGACGAGCCGACCAACGATCTGGATGTGAATACGCTGCGGGCTTTGGAAGAGGCTTTGGACAACTTCGCCGGCTGCGCGGTGGTGATCTCACACGACCGCTGGTTCCTGGATCGCATCGCCACGCACATGCTGGCTTTCGAAGGCGATAGTAAGGTGATGTGGTTCGAAGGGAATTATTCGGACTATGAAGAAGATCGAAAGACGCGTCTGGGCGCCGCAGCAGAAATCCCGCACCGGATCAAATATCGACAGTTGACTCGCGGGTGAGAGTATTGGCCACAGATGAACATAGATAAAACAGATCAGAAAAGGATATTTTGAATTACCGGGTTCCGGTGTTATCTAATCTGTCTGTCTGTGGCTAAGCTCGCGCCTCATCTTCCGCCATCTGATCAGTTATTGATTTCAACGCGCGCTCGAGTACCGCGCGGTGTGCCGGGTTGGTGGCGCTGCTGAGTTGCGTCATGATGCGCGAGCGCGAGATTCGCATCGATTCGAACTGCGCGCTGCGGGCGCGCTCGTTAGGAGTAGACGTGCCCCTGACTTTGCGAGCATCCGCTACCGTCTGTTGTCGCTCGAAGATTTCTTCCATCTGCCCGGCCAAAGCATCGCCGTCCCATCCCATAGTTTTCACCTCGCTGAATTAATTTATGTTCCATCGTAACATTCATTCCGTGATCTCACACTGTAGCGTTGCGCGAACGCCTTTTTGCTGAGCGGATCGCGACTCGACTGCGCTCAGCAGGCTACACAATGACGCCGCATTCATTTCGATTCGTTTTCTTTCTTTGGCATCTTGGGCTATAACATCCGCTCGTCTTAAGAAGTTCGGTGGAGCAATCACAAAAGGAATAACGGATGAAACGATCAAAGGGAGCTATCTTTGTAACCTTCGGCTTGATTTTCTGTGTCGTGACGATTCTCGGTCCATCGCACGCCCAAACTCTGCCCAGCGAGGCGCCGCAAGAATTCAAGCCGACGAACTACGGCCTCGAATACGACCGGCGCGACGTGATGATTCCGATGCGGGATGGCGTGAAGCTCCACACCGTCATCATCGTGCCGAAGAGCGTGATCGAATCGAACAAGCATGCGCCGATTCTTTTGACTCGGACGCCGTATAACGCTTCCGAACTCACGAGTCATGCGGCGAGTTCGCATCTGGGGCCGATCCTCAACGGCTATGACAATGCGCTCGAAGTGATTATCGAAGGCGGATACATTCGCGTCGTGCAGGACGTGCGCGGGAAGTATGGGTCGGAGGGGGATTACGTGATGAACCGGCCGCTGCGTGGGCCGCTTAATCCGACGAAGGTCGATCATGCGACCGACACCTACGACACGATCGATTGGTTGGTGAAGAACGTTAAGGAGAGTAACGGCAAAGTTGGGATTCTCGGGATTTCTTACGACGGGTTTCTGCCTTTGATGGCTTTGGTGAATCCGCATCCGGCGCTCAAGGTTTCGGTGCCGATGAACCCGATGGTCGATGGTTGGATGGGCGACGATTGGTTTCACAACGGCGCGTTTCGCGAACAGAACCTGCCTTACATTTACGAGCAGGACGGCTCGCGTTCGAACGATTACAAGTGGTGGACGACGCACTTTGACGATTACGACATGTACATGCAGGCGGGCTCGGCGGGCGAGTTGGGCCGGCAGCGCGGATTAGAACAAGTTGGGTTCTGGCGAAAGCTCATCGAGCATCCGGCTTACGATTCTTTCTGGCAACAGCAGGCGGTGGATAAGCTGCTCGCGAAAGAGCCTCTGAAAGTTCCGGTGATGTTGGTCCATAGCCTCTGGGATCAGGAAGACATCTATGGCGCGATTGCGGTTTACAAAGCGATCGAGCCGAAGGACACGAACAACGACAAAGTATTTTTAGTAATGGGGCCCTGGCATCACGGGCAGGAGATCGCCGACGGCAGTTCGCTGGGCGCGATCAAGTGGGGAAGTGATACGGCGCTTTATTTTCGGCAGAAGATTCTGCGGCCGTTTCTCGATCATTATTTGAAAGACGATGCGCCCAAGATGGACGTGGCGCCGGTGACGGCATTTGAGACGGGGACGAATGAATGGAGAAGTCTGAAATCGTGGCCGAGTGGAGGTGAACGTGGCATTACGCGCATGCCCCTGTATTTGCGCGACAATTTTAGATTGAGTTGGGCAAAGATGGGCATCATGGCCGGTCTTCCTCCGCCACCTTTCAACGAGTACATCTCTGATCCGAGTAAGCCGGTGACGAATCGCATTCGGCCCGTGCCGACGGCGGGTTACGACAGTTGCGCGCAATGGCCTTGTTGGCTAGTTGACGATCAGAGAGATTTCTCAGGTCGCCAGGACGTGCTGGCTTACACCTCGGATGTTTTGAAAGAGCCGGTGAAGATTAGCGGCCAGCCGATCGTAAATCTGATCGCTTCAACCAGCGGCACTGATTCCGATTGGGTGGTAAAGGTGATTGATGTCTATCCGGATGAGACGGCGCCCGATCCGAAGTTGGGTGGGTATCAGCTTGCGGTATCGATGGACATCTTTCGTGGGCGCTATCGTGAAGGGTTCGATAATCCAAAAGCGATCACTCCGAATGAGCCGTTGCTTTATCGCTGGTCTTTGCCGACGACCAATCACGTCTTTCTGCCGGGCCATCGCATCATGATTCAGATTCAGTCGAGTTGGTTCCCGCTCTACGATCGCAATCCGCAGACGTTTGTGCCGAACATCTTTTGGGCCAAGCCGGAGGATTACAGACCGGCGACGCAGCGGATCTATCGCTCGGCGAATCAGGCAAGCTATGTTGAGTTGCCAGTGGTGCGGTAGAAATGGAAGCTAGAGGCTGGAGACTAGATCAAGGGACCAGCAAGTCGTAGAAGCAAGTAGGAGAGTTGCTTTCATTCACACCTCGCTTCAGCGAGGTGAAATTCGACGGCCACAATATTCGCCGCAGCCGTTTCAACGCTATTGACGTACTTGACCCATCAAATACCTAGCCCTTTCCGGCGCAAGCGGGAGCAGCGGTAGGAGCTAAGCCCAAGGCGAGGCTCTGCGAGCCTTGGGTGGTGGTCGTTGGTTATCTCCGAGCCGCGAAGCGGCGACAGAGAGTTAACGGACAGGCTGAACTATCGATGCTTTCGCCCCTTGCGGGGCTCAATTGCTGTAATTGGGTCGTTAACCCCAAGGCTCGCGGAGCCTCGCCTTGGGCTTAGTTCTGAACGCTGCTGACGCAGCTTCAGCTCTAATTCGAGTGACCACGACTACCTCCGTTGATAGCTGAGTCAAATATATCAATGCCCCTCAAGCGGCTTCTCAAGTGAAACCGTTTGAAACGGTTTCATAGTTTCGGTCGCTTTGTCACACCTCGCTGAAGCGAGGTGTGAATGAGATAGCCACTAGAATCAGCCTTTACCTCGGCTGGATTCGCAGAGTGAAACTACAAATTCCGATCTTCTCGTCAGGTTGGACTTGAGTGCGTTGCTCGCGCTCGATTTCTTTGCCGGAGATGAGCGTGGGATTGCGGCCCTTTGACGTCAGCCAGTAGCGTCCTTGATCGTCGAACACCAGCGTGGCGTGCACGCGACTGATTTCGGGATCGCCTTTCAACGGCAAGTCCACCGCGACCGTGCGTGAACCTCGCCCGATGGTGATTTCGGATTTAGTAATTTTCATGACTGACTGGCGCATGCCTTCGCGCCAGATTTCAATCGAATACAAATCAACGACGCGCGGACGAACAACGGTGATTTCGCCTTCGGTGGTAGCGCCAACGCCGCCGGTATCTTCGGGTGGCGCTTCGACAGCGACCGTGGCAGGCGCGGACGAAGACGAGGTCATCGCCGCCGGACGGACGGTGACCATCGTGTGGCCGGCCTCAGTTTCATCCCACACCGGTTGCACGCGGAATTCACCCTTGTTGAGCGTGCCATCGACGCGCAATTCGATGGCGAATGATTTGGTTTGCAGTTGGACTGAGCCGGCGAGCTCTTTCGCGCGTTCCGAAAGCACGTGGAAGAGTCCCTGCTCAAGCGCGCGGCGCTTATCGCCTTGCCATTCTTTATCGTCGTCGTTTGAGAGATAGACGATGTATTCGCGCGGAATGTAGGTCGGACCGCCGGGCGGAGTGATCATCTCGCGCTGCATCACGGCTTCTACTTCGCGCGCGATCTTGACGAGAAACTCTTCCCAGACGCGCCGAGGTCGCGCGTGCTCTTCAGCTTCTTCCAGAATGTCGTCGGCGGTCTCACCGTCAATCCAACGACGAATCGATTCGATTAGGCTCATGTCCGTCAGTGGTCAGTTGCAACAGACAACCGACTAATTAATCAAAATTCAATTTAGTGCGATTCATCCAGCCCCGATCCGCTGAGCTGGGGTCCTTCTTCGCCCGACCGTGTTGGATGACCTGCACTTCACACCAGTTGGCGTTGCTGCTGCTGATGCTCATGATCTTCACTCGCGAACCGAGTTCCGCCAAGCCGATTGCATCCGTATCTTTGTTAGGACCCGCGCGCAAATTAACATCAGTGGTAGTGACCGCCTCGCGTCCAACGTCTGATGACGGGGTGGTGGTTTGTTGTTGCTGGCTGGTGCGCTGCTTGATCAGAGAGCGAACATAAGCACCAGTCGCCGCCAGCAAACCAGCGAAACATAACACAAGAGCCAACCCAACGACGAAGTCGCGGCCTCGCTTGCGTGACTTTGAGACCACCCCCACCGGCGTTGGGATTGTGACGCTTTTGCGCGCCACCGGCCCCGCAACCGGCACGGTGACGCGGTTACCTTCGAGCGCGGCGAATTCATGCACCGCGAGCGAGCCGGCGATCGGAACGACGATGCGCGGGCGTGGAACACCATTGCCCGCCACCTCATGTTGTTTCAATTCGCGCGACGTTTCGAACCGAGGCCGCGGCGGCGCGGCAAGCGTAACGACATCTTCAACCTTCAATTCAGAACTGATGCGCTTGGGCCGAGCTGCAGCGGTCAACGCGAGTGGTTGAGTGACCGGCATGCCCACATCATTTAATTCGTCCCAGAAATCCTTCACCGTTTGATAGCGCGCTTCAGGTTCTTCCTGCGTCGCGCGCTTGAGTACGCGCACGAGCGAAGGGGCCCAGGGCTCATGCGAAATCGGCACAGGCAATTCGGTAATCGCTCGATGCGCGAACTGTCGCGGCGATACTCCGCAGATGATCGTGTAAGTAGTCTTGGCGAGCGAATAGATGTCGGCCGCGGGTGTCAGCCTGGCATGGTCTCTGCTCGCGCCAAACTGGAGCGCCGCAGTTTGCACGAGCGGGTTATGCTCAGGCGCGGCATAGATGTTCGTGCCGACGCGCGTGATGGCGCCATCGCCGCCTTCAATCCGCGCGACGCCAAAGTCGGCGATCTTCACGGTTTCGCGATCGCTCGTCAGCAAGAGATTTTGCGGCTTGATGTCTCGATGAATGACGCCGCACGCGTGCGCATGCGCGAGGCCGGCGCAGACTTGCTGCAAATAGAAGAGCGCGCGATCGAGGCCGAGTTTCTCTGCGCGACAATACTTCGCCATGTCGCCGCCGCTGAGATATTCCAGCACCAGATAATGAAACGCGGTGCCATTGAGATCGAGCGCGGTGCCGTGACCGAGGCGGCTGATGATGTTGGGATGACGAACGCGATCGAGGGCGACTGCTTCATTCTGAAAATTCTGGATGAGGGTCTGTTCGAGCTCGGGATCCTGATAACCCTGCAGCAGCACATTCAAAGCTTTGATGACGACTTCGCGGAACTGCTCATCCGTCGCGGCGAGATCGCGGGCCATGTAGATTTCGGCATAGCTGCCGCGACCGAGACAATCTTCGATGTCATAGCGTCCATCAAGCCGGCATTGGAGAAGTTTCAGTTCGGACATTGAGAGTTCTACTTCGGTGGGGCGGGGCTCTTCAGTCCGAGGGTCTCGTCCAAAACACGTATCGCCTTGTCTTCAGCCATCGACGTAGCCTGGGAACGCGGCGCGTTGGCTTTGTTCATCTTCAAGGCCGCGGCGGCTGATGCCAATTTCAACTCAGTATCAAGTGACAGCGTTGTGTTGTTAGTTGCCCGCACGTTGTTGAGCGCGGCTTCGAACGCCTGATCAGCTTCGCCATGATCTCCGGTCAGCATTTTGGCGCGGCCGTACAGATAGAGGAACTCTGCGTCCTTTGAATCTGTCGCTTTCGAAATCGCTTCTTTCGTCATTTGCGCTTGCACGTTGTCGTTCAGCCACTTCTGCGGATCAGCGTCAACCGCCGCTCGCTTAGATGCAAATGCCGAATTGCCAGGAGTGCCGACCGGCGTCGGCGATGCTGCTGTTTGCGTTGCGGTTTGCTGTTGTTGATATCGCATGCCGCCGTAGAACGCTCCCGCGGCGATCGCGATGAATAGAAGAAATACGAAGAGGCGGAGTATCGCGCGGCCCGCGCCTGATGATTTCTGAATAGCCCCGTTTGGCTGAACCTGTTGGGCTTCGCTCGGACCCGGAAAAGCTATGCGCGACGCTGGCGTCAATCGCGTCGGACTGTCAGCCGGAGCGGAAGAGGCCACAGCCGGAATGTCCGCCGGCGGTCGCTCAGTAGAGATTGTCCGCTCTTCGTCAAGCGGCACGGTTGCGAACTTTGGCTCTCCGATTTGCACCACGACCGCGGTGAGATTGTCTTCCGCGCCGCGTTGATAACAGCGACGCTTCATCTCTTCGCACAACTCCGCTGGGGCCCCGGCACTCATCAAAACCTGCCGCAGTTCGTTGTCGGGAATGTGTCGCGTGATGCCGTCGCTGCAGAGAAGGAAGGCGCTGCCGTCTTCGACTTCAATCACCTTCATGTCGGCTTCGACAGAGTTTTCAGCGCCGAGCGCGCGGCTGATCACATTCTTGCTGGGATGATTCGCAGCCTGCTCGGGAGTCATGCGACCGGCGCGAACTTCTTCTTCGACGACCGAATGATCTTCAGTCTCGCGCAGCAATTGGCCGTCAGGAGTTAGTCGATAAAGTCTCGAATCGCCGACGTGGCCAATCGTGGCGCGGTGGCCATCGAGGTGCAGGGCGACGACGGTCGTGGCCATCATCGAGAAGCGAGGATTCTCAGCGGCCATCTGATGAATCGAGCTGTTGGCGCGCTGAATGGCCAGCTCCATCAGATCTTCGACGTCTTCGCCGTCGGTAATCTTCTGGCGAAACGCATCGTTGAGCACGTCGACCGCAGTCTGCGAGGCGATCTCGCCCGCGTCCGCGCCACCGACACCGTCGGCCACGACAAAGATGCCGCGCGCCGCGTCGGCGAGATACGAGTCTTCATTGAGCGGCCGCTTGTCGCTAAGACCGCGATCGGAAATCGATCCAACCTGAACTTGATTTGCAGGTGATGGAGTGCTCATTCAACAGCCTCCAGGGAGATTTCACTTTCAACTTCGGGCTTCTTGATTCTCGCGACGGCGCGCGCGTCGTACGCGTTGCGATGCGAAAAAGCCATCAGCATTCCGAGCATGGCAAAGCTGGTAATCAGGCTGAATCCGCCGTGACTCACGAACGGCAAAGTGATGCCGGTCATCGGCAGCGCGCGCGTGATTCCGCCAATATTCACCAGCGCCTGAATACCCATGAAGGCAGTCAGGCCCGCCGCGCATAACTTGGTAAACATATCACGCGCTTCGATTGAAGTGCGAATACCTGCAATCACAAAAATGATGACCGCGAGGACGATCAGCGCGCCACCTAACAGACCCAACTCTTCCGCCGCCGCGGCATAGACATAATCCGAATCAGCAATCGGAATTACTTCAGGAAAACCCAGGCCCAAGCCTCGCCCGGTTGTCTTGCCTGAAGCGATGCCAAAGATTGCCTGCGCGGGTTGGAAAGCGAGCTTGTCGAACCAGATGTCCGTGTTGACGCTCTTCTTCATCGCCTCGCTTTCGTTGGCGAGTTCAGCCAGCTTCGGATCTTTGGCCAGCGCGTCGTCATAATCTTTCTTCCACCATGACGTGTCAGGCGACGGTGGATCGAAACCATCGAGCCATAGGTGAAAGCGCTGCTGAATGCGTGCGGGCAGAGCAGCCTGAACCGGACGCGCTAAGGTCGGAATCATCGGAAACTTCTCCTGGATGTCGCGCGGCAAGGCGCCGATCACCAGAACCGAGATGACCAGGAAAACTGATCCCACGAAAACTAGAAGCTGCGGCCAGCGTCGCACGGCCACGAGATAAAGCGTGGCGTACGCGCCGCTGAAGATCAGCATCTGTCCAAAATCTTTCAGCGCGAAAAACGGAATGAACGGAATCACCGCCATCACCACGAGAGGAATGATGTCGCGCGCCCGCGGAATGCCCCAGTAAGTTCGCGCCAGATCTTTGTAGCGAGCCGTCAGAATTCCGGCGAAGCCGAGCAGGAATGGAACCTTTGAAGGTTCCCAGGGCGTCGTGTTGCCGACAGCCTTGCCGGCGCTCGAGCTGATGATCGCGACGCCCAGCGGAATCAGCGTCAGCAAGACGACGATGAAACTGTTGCGCTGAATCCATGACAGGAATCGATCGTTCACACAGAACGCAAACGCGAGCGCGAAAGCAATCAACGACAGAACCGGAATCCAGGTGTAGCTCGACGTGACGGCATTCGCGATCGTGTAATTCGCTTCTTTAGTTGGCGCTTCCTGTTCCGTAGGCGGCCGGTTGGCGGGCAAGCCCATCATCTGCCGCTTGGCGGTGTCGTAAGTCTGATTAATGTAGCGCATGCGCAGCGTGTCGGTTTTTTCCTGACGCGCCGCGGCCTTGTTCTTCGCGTTGTACTCGGGGTCGCTATACAGGCGGTACTGAACGAGCAAACCAATCGAGAAGAGAAGTATGGCCGTCGTGAACAGGATCCAGTTGCCTTTGAACTTCTTGAAGGCCGAGACCCAAATCGCCATCACGACAATGGGAAGATAGATCAACAGGTCGCGCGCGCCGCCAATCCAGGATGTTTCGTAGCCGCGAATCAGAGCCGCGCGATGCACCGCCGTGTAGCCCACGATCTCGATGACCACGAGCGCGAGCAAGACTAGCAAGTGTGATGAAAGTCGATTACGCATTTAATTCGACGTTTAGTGTCTGAGCGGACAACTGTCGGAGCGCGGGCATCCATGCCCGCAAAGCGTGCGCAGCACGCTCAGTTTTTTCGCGCTTTGCGCTCATGCGGGCAGGGATGCCCGCGCTCCAGCAAGCAGTCATCTATTTCGCCTCCGCGGCGTGGGCTGCGTCAGCGCTTGATTCGGTTGATTCGCGTTAGCGTTGCCGCCGAAATATCCGAGCGAGTTCGCCTTTAAAATCAATTGCGCGGCGATCGGCGCCGCGTTCTTGCCGCCGTAAAAGCTGATGCCTGGGCCGGGACCTTCGAGCAGCACAGCCATCGCAATCACCGGCTTATCGAGCGGCGCAAAGCTCAGATACCAGGCGTCGCTGCGCAACTTGTCGTAGAAAACCGTTTCATAATGCTGGCCGATGATGTTGCCTTTGAAGTCATGCTCAGTGACTAATTTCTTTTGCGGCTCGCCTGTCTTTGGATCGATCACCGGCACAGCCTTCTGCGCAGTTCCGGTCTTGCCGCCGCTGCGAATTCCGGCCGCGCGCACCGGCGTCATGGCGCCCGTTCCGGTGCCGCCTTCAGTCACCATGTTCATGATGTGACGAATCTCAGCGGCCTGGCTCGGGGTCAGTACCTGGCTGAAGGTTTGAGGTGCGAGATCCGTTTCAATCTTTGGTTTCATTAGCTGTCCGTTCAGATTCGCCGCGGCCGAGATGATCATCGCCATCTGAAACGGCGTCATCTGCGAAGCTAAACCCTGGCCGTAACCTTCGTACATCAATTCGCAGCGCGTCGAGTGTGGACCTGCTTTCAACCAGGATTCGGTCGGCGCCATCGCGTTCTGAATCGCTTTACTACTCGCGTTCCAAATCTCCGGCTCCCGTCGTCCCTGGCCTTCACCGCTCACACTGTCGTACGCGCCCAGGCCGAGCAGCTTCGCTGTGTCGCGAATCTTTTCGCCGCCGAGTTGCGTGCCGAGGTATGAAAAATAAATGTTGCTCGAATGCTGATACGCCGAATCGATGCCGATGTTGCCGCACGCCTCGCAGCCGCCGTTGTCGTCCGTGATCGTCTTGGCGCAACCCGGCGGCGTGAATCCGCCGCTGGTTGTAAATCGCGTGCCCTGCATGCCGTTGCGGAACGCTGTGTACATCATCACTGTTTTGAACGTGGAACCGGGCACATAGTATTCGCGCAGCGCGCGATTCAGGAGCGGCTTCTCTTTGCGATCGTTGTCGAGCTTCAACCAGGTGGTTTCATCATCGACGGCTTTCAAGCTGTACGACGGATTGCTGTAGAGCGCGAGCACTTCGCCGGTCTGTGGATTGAACATCGCGACCGCGCCGTGATTGCCTTTAAGTTGATCGACGACCGCTTGCTGCAAATCCTGGTCGATCGTGAGCTTGTAGTCCTTGTTCAG
>DATLVM010000209.1:0-3095 GCA_035577445.1 Pyrinomonadaceae bacterium | reverse complement strand
GACAGCTCGATCTTGAACTCTTCAAAGCCGAAGGCCCGCAGCAGATCGAAAGCGAACTCGACACAGTTAATGATCTCGCTGCGCACCTGGTCCGGCGTACAGAAAATGTGCGCATCATCCTGCGTAAATCCGCGGACCCTCATCAACCCGTGCAGCGTGCCCGACAACTCAGCGCGATAACAGGTGCCGAGCTCCGCGTACCGCAAAGGCAAATCGCGATAAGAATGCTGCGCCGATTTGTACACGCCTATATGGAAGGGACAGTTCATCGGCTTCAGACGAAACTCAGTTTCTTCCAACTCAGTCGGCGCGAACATCACGTCCGCGTAGTTCTCTTCGTGACCGCTGACGCGCCAGAGATCCCGCTTGGCGATATGCGGCGTGTAAACCAATCCGTAACCGCGCTGCGCAAGTTCCGCGCGCAGATAATTTTCCATTTGCGTCCGGATCGCGCCGCCCTTCGGATGCCAGAGCACAAGCCCTTGCCCGTAATCTTCCTGAATCGAAAACAGATCGAGCTCGCGACCGAGCCGCCGATGGTCGCGCTTCTCAGCTTCCTCGCGCTGCTTCAGCCACGCGTCGAGTTCAGCCTGAGTGAAGTACGCCGTGCCATAGATGCGCTGCATTTGCGGCCGCTCAGCATCGCCTTTCCAGTAGGCGCCCGCCAGTGACAGCAGCTTGAAAGCTTTCAAGCGATTCGTGTTCGGCACGTGCGGGCCAAGACAGAAATCGATGAACGGTGAGCCATCGATGTAATAGACGCTGACGTTAGCGCCGGCCTTCTCATCGATCAGTTCGCATTTCAAAGGCTCGTCGCGTTCATTGAAGATGCGCAGCGCTTCCGACTTCGAAATCTCATCGCGTCGATAAGGCATGTTGCGCTTGGCGATGTCCCGCATCTTCTTTTCAATGACGGGCAGATCAGCTTCCGTCAAAGCCCGCGGCGCAATCACGTCATAGAAAAATCCGTAGCGCGGATCGTCGAGCAACGCCGGACCGATGCCCAGCTTGGTTCCGGGGAATAAATCGAGCACCGCCGCCGCTAACAAATGCGCCGTCGAATGTCGCAGGACGTCCAACCCGGCGAGCGTCTCGGGCAACACCGGTTCAATCTTGACCGCATCACCATTTGATTGAGCCTCAATCGTGTACGCGAGATCGACTTCCTGGCCGTTTACGCGCGCAGCCAGAGCCTGCTTCGCCAGGTCGCGGTCGAGCTTCTTCAGAGCTTCGGCAACCGTGACCGGCGCAGGGATCTGCGCTGAGGGGCCGTTGTTCAGTTGAACGTTAATCTCACTCATCTGCCGATTGTTACCACTAACGCTCTTCGCTCCGGAGGAGCGAAATATTTATAGCACCGCGAGTGCTCGATGAATCCCAAGCTCCTTTAGGAGCGTAATCCCCGAATTTCATTTCGCTCCTATTCATTTCGCTCCTAAAGGAGCTTAAGAAAGAGACTCGGAGCTATAAACATTTGCTCCTGCGAGGCTCAAGCGCCCCACATCAGGCGGCAGAGCCGCGGAACACCGAAATTGCCGGCGCTTCCTATTCACGATTTACGATTCACGATTTACTAATGCAATGATCGGATTCGATAGGAGCGCCTTCGTCGCGCCCGCTAGTGCGGGCACAATCAAAATGTGAATCGAGTTGTTCTCGTTCGATTCGTCACGAAGGTCTTCCGGAGCTTCCTATCAAAAATTCGAACCAGATGATTGCCTCATCTGCCGCAATAATTGCGAAGCTGGATAATAACAAACGGATTCGCAGGCGCGCAAGCGTGTCAGAAGCCCGAGCGTGAGCAACGGCAGGAGAATCAATCCGCAACCGGCATCGAAATCGAGCGCGTGTGTTGCCCTCCCTAACCGTCAGGCTTCTGATACTATACGCGCCCGTTAGTCCAGTTCTCTGTCGAAGGAGCCCGCATGATTTCACTTCGTCGCGCGTCAATCCGGTTCATCCTTGCTGTTGTGCTTATCGCTGCCGGATTTCAATTTCAGAGTTCAGCGCAACGGCAAAAGATCGCGTCTCTTTCGCCTGACGTTGCCGATGATCTCGCTCCCAGCGAGATGCGCGCGCTCATCGAATACTACATAGCCGATCGCGGCAGCTTGCAGCGATCGTTTTTCGTCAATAATTCCCCAACGCGCCGCGATCGTTTCCGCAAGTTCTATTCGGACGCGCTGGAGCGCATTCAAAAGTTGAACTTTGACGGGATGAGTCAGGAGGGCAAAGTCGACTATATCCTGTTCCGCAACCATCTCGAGCACGAGCTGCGCCAACTCGACCTCGAAGCGAAACAACAAGCTGAGATCGAACCGCTGATTCCATTTGGCAAGACGATTGTTGATTTCGAAGAATTGCGCCGCCGAATGGAGCCAATCGATTCGGCCAAAACAGCGGCGACGCTGAACGATCTCAAGAAGCAGCTCGATTTGACGCGGCTCAGAGTCGAAGCCGGTCTGCGTCCCGGTGACAATCCGGATGCGATTCGGGTGAAGAAGACGGTCGCGTTCCGTGCCGTCAACGCGATCAATTCGCTGCGCGGCAATCTGCGCAACTGGTACACGTTCTACAACGGCTACGATCCGGTCTTCACGTGGTGGAACGAACAACCTTACAGAGAATTCGACGAGGCCCTGGGCGCCTATGCTTCATTCATCAGTGAAAGGTTGGTCGGCTTGCGAACCGGTGCAGGTTCAGGTCAGCAGGGTCAACAAGCTGGTCAGCGTCCGGCCGGCGGCGGACAAGGTGGCGGCCAACGACCGGCCGGTGCAGCGCCAGCGCGCGCCGGCGACACCAGCGACATCGTCGGCGATCCGATCGGACGCGACGCGCTGCTCAGCGAACTTCAGTTCGAGATGATTCCTTACACGCCGGAAGAATTGATCGCGATTGCGAACAAAGAGATGGCGTGGTGCGAGAATGAGATGAAGAAGGCATCGCGCGAACTCGGCTATGGCGATGACTGGAAGAAGGCGCTCGAACACGTCAAGAACACCTATGTTGAACCGGGCAAGCAGCCTGAATTAATTCGCGACCTCGCGCTCGAAGCCATCAAGTTCGTCGACGATCACGATCTGGTTACAGTGCCG
>DATLVM010000208.1:0-3583 GCA_035577445.1 Pyrinomonadaceae bacterium | reverse complement strand
GAAGAGTTTTTTCGATATTTTATTTGCCGTAATCCCTCACCCTGGCCCTCTCCCAGAGGGAGAGGGAACGACGAAAGATCATGCAGAAAAAGATTCGCATCACCGACATTCTTTATCCGCATTGGCTCACTCTCTCCCTCGCCTTTCTCGCCGTACTCGGCACCAGCATTACCGATGTGCTCGAGCCCTGGCCGCTGAAAATTGTCTTCGATCATGTGTTTGCCTCGAAGCGAATGCCGGATTGGCTGGCGTCAATTGTCAGTTATATCGGCACCGACAAATTTTCGATTCTCAACTTCGCGGTGCTCGCCGTCATCGTCATCGCGTTGTTTGGCGCGATCAGTTCGTACTTTGAAAAGTACCTCACCACGAGCGTCGGCCAGTGGGTGATGCACGATCTGCGGCGCGTACTCTACAGTCACATTCAACGTCTCTCGCTCTCTTTTCACGATCGCAAACGTACCGGCGATTTGATCAGCCGGGTCACCAGCGATATCGATGCGGTACAGAGTTTCATCTCGACGGTGCTGCTCGGGTTATTGGTGAACATCCTGACGCTGCTCGGCATGATGGTAGTGATGCTCTATTTGAATTGGGCATTCACGGTCATTGCGCTGCTGGTCGCGCCGGCGCTTTTTTTCGTCGTCTATCACTACACGCATCGCATCAAACGCGCGTCGCGGGCGATGCGCCGGCAGGAAGGCGAGGTCGTCAACGTCCTGGAAGAAGTTCTGTCGTCGATTCGCGTCGTCAAAGCCTTTGCGCGCGAGGACTATGAGCAGAAACGTTTCGAGCGCGAGAGTCGCGAAAGTGTCGAACGCGCCCTTGAAGCGCGCAACTTCAAAGCTAAGCTGCCGCCCATTGTTGAAATTATCGTCGCGGCCGGAACCTGTCTCGTGCTTTGGTATGGAGCGAGACTGGTGCTCTCCGGTACGCTCACCTCTGGTGAGCTTCTGGTTTTTCTTTTGTATCTCGGCAAGATGTACAAGCCGATGCGCGAGCTTTCGAAAATGACTGACACGATCTCGAAGGCCCAGGTCGGTTGGGAGCGCATCCGCGAAGTGCTGGAGAATGAGACTCAAGTCCGCGATCTTCCCGGCGCGAAACGGGCGCCAAGATTCAAAGGCGAAATTGAATTCGACAAAGTGAGTTTCGCTTACGATGGTGGCCCGCCGGTCATTACCGAATTGAGCTTGCACATCGAGCCGGGACAACTCGCGGCGCTCGTGGGTCCGACTGGCGCGGGCAAGACGACCATCGTCAGTTTGCTACCGCGCTTCTACGAAGCTAACTCGGGCCAAATCAAAATCGACGGTACGGACATCCGCAAATACAAACAGAAATCGCTGCGCGAGCAGATCAGTTTTGTGCTTCAGGAGACGCTGCTGTTTCGCGCGACTGTGGCCGAGAATATTGCCTACGGAAAACCGAACGCGACGCGAGCAGAGATCGTCCGTGCAGCGAGGCTCGCAAATGCTGACGAGTTCATCGATCGCATGGAAGATGGCTACGACACCATGGTTGGCGAACGTGGCGTGACTCTGTCGGGCGGTCAACGACAACGCATCACGATTGCGCGCGCGATCATTCGCGACTCGCCGATTCTGATTCTGGATGAGCCATCGGCTGGCCTTGATGCTGAATCAGAAAAGCTCGTCTTCGACGCGCTGGGGAATTTGATGGAAGGCAAGACCTCGATTGTGATCGCGCACCGCCTGGCGACCGTGCGCAGCGCCGATGTCATCTTTGTCGTCGATGGAGGTGTCGTAGTAGAGCAGGGAACTCACGAAGAACTCATCGCGCAAGGTGGACTCTATTCGCGGTTGTACGAGTTGCAGTTCAAGGGCGACGAAGAGCCGTCGCGCGAGTTGATGCTCGTGTAAATCGCATGTAATTTCCTCCTCAGGTCGGAACAATGCAAAAACGCAAACTGGATCAATTAGAAGTCTCGGCGATTGGGCTCGGCTGCATGGGCATGAGCGCTTCGTACGGAACTGCGGACGAGCGCGACGAGCGCGAAGCAATTGCGACGATTCATCGCGCGCTCGAACTCGGGGTGAATTTCCTGGACACGGCGGAAGTCTACGGGCCATTCACGAATGAAGAATTGTTGGCGCGCGCCCTGCAGGGCAAGCGCGACGATGTCGTTATCGCAACGAAGTTTGGTTTCAAGATCGAGAACGGCAAGATGGCCGGCGTTGACAGTCGACCGGAGCACATTCGCGAAGCCGTCGACGGCTCTTTGAAGCGACTGGCAACTGATCATATCGATCTGCTCTATCAGCATCGCGTCGACAAAGGCGTTCCGATCGAAGATGTGGTGAGGACGATGGCCGATCTGGTGCGCGAAGGTAAGGTTCGTTTTCTCGGTTTGTCTGAGGCAGGCGAAGAGACAATTCGTCGCGCACATGCAGTTCATCCGATTGCCGCGTTGCAAAGTGAATATTCGCTGTGGGAGCGCAATCTCGAACCGCGCATCATTCCGTTGTGTCGCGAACTGGGGATCGGGATCGTGCCGTTTTCGCCGCTGGGCCGTGGCTTTCTTACTGGCTCAGTCAAGCGTGCCGAGGAATATCCGCCCGATGATTTTCGTCACAAGGATCCGCGTTATCAGGGCGAGAACTTTGACGCGAACATGCGCGCCGCGTCGGTTGTTAGAGAGATGGCTGAACGCAAAGGCGCAACGCCGGGACAGATCGGGCTGGCGTGGCTGCTGCACAAAGCCGACGACATTGTGCCGATCCCCGGCACAAAGCAGCGCAAGCACCTCGAAGACAACGCCGGCGCAGTCGATATTTCCCTCAACGCCGATGAAATAGCCGAACTCGATGCGGCGCTCGCTCCTGAGAAGATCTCGGGCCCGCGCTATACTCCCGAACGCATGGCGCAGATCGATCGATAGATCATGCTTACTGATTGAGCGTAAACTTCTCGACCTTTTTTCGCTCAACGATCAGCAGCTCATTCTTATCGTTGAAGACCATTCCCGAAGCCGGCCCATCGGGTTTGAAAAATGACAGGTAGCGGCCGTCTGAGTCGAAGACCTGTACGCCTTTGATGTCGCTGACAAACACGCGACCCTTGCCATCGACGGCAATGGCACTCGCGGCGCTGATTTGTCCGGGTTGATTGCCCGGCCCGCCAAAGCGATTCATAAACCTTCCTTCCGGACTGAATTTGAATACGCCGCTAGTGAATGAGCCAAGCCCGTAGATGTTGCCGCGACCATCGATCGCCACGCGGGTGTTCAGCTCCGAGCGATCGGCCGGGGTGCTGATCGCGCCACGGATTTCGCGCACGACGTTACCTTGGGCGTCGAAGCGAATGATGTCGTCGCGCCCTCGGTACCACGCGCACACCAGCCCGCCGTCAGGCGCAACCGTCACATCGTCAAAACCGTCTTCGGTGTACTTCACCGTGCCGAGTGTTTGTCCGGTTTCGCCGTCATAGCGCGTAATGACGCCGCGCTGCGCGATGTAGACGACGCCTTTGCGATCGACTGTGAAACCGCGCAGAGGCATCTTTGGATCAGCCGTCCATTGATGCAGAAAAATTCCCGACGCATCGAACACCTGTACGCGTG
>DATLVM010000207.1:0-17283 GCA_035577445.1 Pyrinomonadaceae bacterium | reverse complement strand
ACCGGCAACGATTGCGGCCAAGAAGATACCGCTACCCGACGCCGAGAGGAAATTGAAATTGAAGATGGCGTTCTCTGGCGCAGCTTTCGCCACCACGGGCGGCACGCGCTGAACCAACTTGTCCAACGCGTAGACAGGAATTTTTGGCGCGGCAATTCCGTCGAAGAATGCTTTTACCTGCGGCAAGCCCCAGATGAAGACGATGATGCTGAGAATGATCCAAGGCAGCCAGGGACGAATCATGTCAGAAGCCCGAGTGTGAACGAGGGCACCGTTGGCCGAAGGATTGTCCGAATCTTTATGGTCATCATTTGCGCGAGTTGCCCTCTCTGACGGTCGGGCTTCTGACACGGCTGCGCCACCCGCAGCTACGCTGCGCCAGACCTTTTTCGGTTTCCAGACTTTAAGAAAGGTCGCCAGCGCTGCGATCGAAACGAAGGCCGCCACCACATCGACCAACCATGGCCCGTGAAAATTCGAAACCAGAAATTGAGGGACCGCAAACGCGACTGCTGCGACTAAAATCGCCGGCCAGATTTCGATCATTCCGCGAAAGCCTGCGAACGCCCAAATCAACCAGAACGGCACAATTAAAGAGAAGAACGGAAGCTGACGTCCGACCATCGCGCTGAGCTGTTTCAGATCCAGCCCCGTCACGCCTTGCAAACCGATCAGCGGCGCGCCCAGGGCTCCGAATGCGACCGGCGCCGTGTTCGCGATCAGAGAGAGACCGGATGCTGATAACGGGGAAAATCCTAACCCGATCAGAATCGCTCCGGTCACGGCGACGGGAGTTCCAAATCCGCAAGCGCCTTCAATGAAGGCGCCAAAGCTGAACGCGACCAACAACAGTTGCAGCCGCCGATCTTCCGTCAAGCCGGTAATGCTGTGCCGCAGTTGCTCGAACAGTCCGCACTCGCTGGTCAGTTGATAAAGGAAGATGACATTGAGAACAATCCAGCCAATCGGAAACAGTCCATATGCTGCTCCATAAGCGGCGCTCGCAATCGTCATCTTCAGCGGCATGTGAAAGACGATCGCCGCAATGGCGATCGAGGTCGCCAGCCCGAGTAGCGCCGCGAAGTGTGCCCTGATGCGAAACACGCCGAGGCTGCCGAGGAGCACCACAATCGGCAAGGCGGCCATCATCGTCGACAGGACGACGTTGCCGAGCGGATCATAAACTTGTGACCAGGTCATGCGCGACAGCGTTTCGGAAAGTCCGCGGATATTTATCATGCTCTGTCGCCGATGCCAACCATTCATTCGGTGGAGCGCGGACATCCTTGTCCGCAAAGCGCGCGCAGCGCGCTCTGATTTCGCGCTTCGCGCTCATGCGGGCAGAGATGCCCGCGCTCCATTCTCAAGCTACTCATTGACACGTGAAGTTGAGCTACGTCAAACTCGCGCACCTATGAAGCGCTTCGGCCAATTCTTACTCGCGACGTTGTACATACTCGCGGCAACTCTTCCGGCCGCTGCGCAGTTTGGGAACGTTGGGAAGCTGGACACCTGGACAGTCAAACCGGTTTCGCGCGATCAGGAGCCTTCGAGCGAAAACACTTACGTCAAAACCGTGCGGGCGGCGAAACAGAAAGACTTCGATCGCTTCGTTTTCGAATTCGAAGGAGCGTTTCCGCACTATCGAATTGAGTATTCGAAGTCGCGCTTTTATGACAGCGAGGGCGGCCGTAGACGAATTCGCACTCCGGGAAGAGCTTTCCTGATGATCAGTCTGCTTCAAGTTTCGGCTGATGATAAACAAGTAGGGTTGTTACAAGCCAAAGGCTTCTTACCGAAAGGCAATCTGCGCATGCCGTCGCTGTGGTCGATCGATGATCTGGAACTGTTTGAAGGCGTCTATGACTTCGTGGCAGGTGTGAGCGCGCGGAAAGCTTTTCGGGTGACTGAGCTAAGAAACCCGTCGCGGCTGGTGATTGATTTCCAGCACTGACTCAAGCAGCTTCAGAAACATTGATCAGGCCGTCGTCCGCAGACGTGCGAATCTCAATGGTTCCGGTCTCTCCGTGAATGACGATGCGTCGTTGCGAATTTTCAGCGAACAAATTGATCTCCTCGACCAGACAGACAACTGAAGCCGCCGTGAAGCGCTTAAGGCCACTAGCCTCGCGACCTTGATCGATCAGTGTCTGAGCATCGGTCGTGAGCTCATCAATGACGGCCTTTGGCAATTCTTCGTTCTCCAAATCCTCGATGGCTACCAACAGCGCCATCAGATTCATCTCGGCATTCACATAAACCGTCCAGAGCAATCCCACGTCGAGTACGAAATGGACCGCGTCTTCAGCAATGAACCAGCCCAGCACGGTCGCGCCGATTACATGCTGGATAACGTGATGTTGATACGTCGATGTTTCGAGTTCAGTCCAGGTCATACAAACGTCAGAGATCAGAGGTCAGACATCAGAGATCAGTAAAAATCTGATTTCCGACTTCTGATTTCTGACTTCTGCTCTTTCACGGTTCATAGCGCCTAAGGCTCTTCGCTTTGACGAGTACGATCGCCGCCGCAAGCACGCATGCCACTCCGCCTGTAACCACGGATAGGGGAGCGCCGATCAAGGCCGCGACTGCTCCGGCTTCAACTTCGCCTAGCTGCGGGCCACCCATGAAAAAGATCATGTTCACTGAGGTCATTCGCCCGCGGAGTTTGTTTGGGGTGACGAGCTGCCGAATCGTCTGACGCAGGATCGTGCTCACCGTATCAGCCGCACCGGTCGCTGCCAACATCAGCAGCGAAAACCAAAACACCTTTGAGACGCCGAACGCGATCGTGGCCGCGCCATAGATCGCGACCGACACGATCACTGTGACACCCTGCTTCTTGATTGCCCCCATGCGCGCGACGATCAGACCTGCGATGATTGCTCCCGCCGCCGGCGCCGCTGCCAGAAATCCATAGCCGCGCGCGCCAACAGCCAGAATGTCTTTCGCATAAATCGGCAGCAGTTGATTGGCTGAAGCGAAGAAGGTCGCCACGAAGTCCAACGTCATCGTCTGCACGATGATGGGCGTGCGCCAAACGAAACGCAGGCCTTCGACGAGAGCTTGAAAGCTTATGCGAGGTTCTTCAGCTTCCGATCTTTCAGGTTTGCCGCTCGTGCGCATCAGCGCGAGTCCAACGATGACGGCAACAAACGAACCGGCATTCACCAAATAAACGAGGCCGGGCCCATGACTCGCAAGGATGAAGCCGGCTAGCGGCGGCCCCGTAATCAATCCCGTCTGAAACATCAACATGCCGAGGCTGACCGCATTTTGAAAATCATGTAGCGGCACGAGCATCGGTAGCAGCGATTGGCGCGCGGGCGTGTCGAAAGCCCACGCGGCTGAGGCGATCGCCGTCAGCAGGAAAATCGGCCAAACCTTCGCCATGCCCGAGAAAGTCACGAAGGCCAACGTCCCGCTGCATACGAGCATGATGCTCTGGGTCACCATCATCAGCCGCCGCCGATCGACGACATCAGCGACAACTCCGCCCATCAACGAGCACAAGATGATCGGCACTGCTCGACATGCACCGACTAAACCCAAAGCCAGAGGTGAACCGGTCAGTAAGTAGATGTGCCAGTTGATCGCCGCCAACTGCATCTGCGAGCCAATCACCGAAATGATCTGGCCCATCCACAGCAGGCGAAAGTCTCGATGCCGGAGTGAAGAAAACGCAGAGCGGCGTTGTCTGATTTCCAAAGCGGGATCTGAATCGGCCATTGACGGAGGATCTATTTATAACTCAGGCGTGAACTCATCGCTGACCTCTGTGGTAAATCTTCGTACAATGTTACTGTTTTGTGCCTTTCAACTCCTTGTACATGTCTTCGACGTTGGGTGTCGCGAAGTTTTGAAAGGCGAAGCTCTTGTACTTCTCAGGCAGAGTTAATTGCTGCTTCGCCTGATCGATCGTCAGACCGTCCGCGATTCCCTGCTTCACGCGCGCGCGCAAATCATCCAGGTAATCACGAAAGTCCTTGATGTCCGCGGCAGTCGCCACATTGCCGTGGCCAGGAACGTATTTTGACGCCGGATGCTGTTTGAGAATCGCGTCAAGCGTTGGAATCCAATCATTCACCGTCGCATCAACCAGATTTGGCAGAGTCTTTGACCAGCCCAGGTCGCCCATGAAGACGACGTTAGCGTCCGGCACGTAAGCGAAAACATCTCCACCCGTGTGCCCCGGCAGAGTTCCCAAAATCACTTCGCGTTTGCCGAGCTTCAATTTCATCGCGCCCGTGCCGAATGTCTTCGTCGGGTTAGTCAGTTTGATTGACATCAGCGCGTCGACTCGGCGAATGGTCCGCTCGAGCTGGGCACGTTTGTCTTTCTGATCCTCAGGCGTGTCGCTTAATTGTTTCTCGGCATCGCTCTTTCGCTTCTGCAACTCTTCGGGCGCCGGCAGGAAGCGCTTGTTCTTCACCGTCTGCCATTTCAAGACGTTGTCATGCGCGATGATTGGCACACCACGCTCGACCAAAACCTGATTTCCACCCGTGTGATCCAGATGATAGTGACTGTTGACTGCGTACTTGATCGGCTTAGTGGTGAGCTTCTGAATCTCGGCGATCAATTCTTCGATTGCTACGGGAGTAAAGAACGTGTCGAATATCACGACGCCGTCATCGCCGATGATGAAGCCTGCGTTGCCCGAGGCAAGTCCGCCCGGCTTCGCGATCGCCGCGTAAATTCCGTCAGCAACCTGGACGAGAGTGAAGTCATCTTCGGCCTTAGGCGCAGCGGTCGTTGTCGTCTGAGCCGGGATAAGAACCAGGCAAACCGCGATCGCTATTAGCAGAATCGGCAGTTTCTTCATCGAGGTCTCGTCCGTTCGATCAAAATCACAGCTTTGCGAGGATCGCTTTCAAACGAACCCACGCGTCGTCGCGAGCTTTGCGATTAGCCTGATAAGCAGTCATCGCATCGGCAGCTTTCTTCGTTGTCGCCTCGTCTGAACCCGCGGGTGCAGCGGCTGGCGGTGGATTGTTCGGCTCGCCCGCTCGCATAAAACCGTGACCCGCGCCGGCGTAGGTCACCGGATCATAAGGCTTCTTCAATTCCTTCATGGCATCGACCGTTGGTGGAACAGTCGCATCAACGCGCATATCGTTTTCAGCGTAGAAGCCATAGACTGGCGCGCCGATTTTTCCGAGCGCGTCTTTGTCAATAGCATACGGTTGACCCTGAGCATTGTTGCTGGGAGCGGTTCCGTAGAAAACAAATGCGGCCTTTAACGTCGGTCGCCGCGTCGCAAAAAAGAAAGTAGTGCTGCCGCCCCAGCAGAATCCCCCCACCACGACCTTACCGTTCGCGCCGGGCACCTTCGAAACGTAATCCGCAACGGCGTTCAGATCCGCCGCGATCTGATCGGGCGGCAGCGCGCGAATCGCCTGGCCAATCGCGTTATTTCCCTTCGTCGCGACGTCTGCGGTGCCGCCACCGTTCGGACCTGCCCCGGATAGCAGATCGGGAGCGATGGCGATGTAGCCGGCTTCAGCCAATTCATCAGTGAGTTGCTGCACCCAATCGCTCATGCCGAAGATTTCGTGAATGACAATGACGGCCGTCGCTTTCTTGTTCGACTCCGGGTAAACGATGAAGCTGTTAACTTCGCGGTTGCCGTTCTTCACCTTCACCCATTCGCGATGGCGCGGTGACTTCGCCAGCTTATCCTTGGCCCAATCCTGTGTGATGGTTTCATCGGGCATCGACATCGTCGGATCGGCAGTCATGTGATGATGCGTCATGTCCTGGGCGCACACGGCCATCGCACTCACCACCACGAAAATCGATATCGCCCAAACTTGTTTCAGCAATCGACCTGAAAATCTGTTCATTATGTCTCTCCGGATTTGAAGTTTCGCGACTTAATACCACAGGAAGGCATCATCATGCGAGGACGCAAAGAAAAGCGGCGCCGCTGTCTGGGTCAGCGACACCGCTTGAGCAAGAGTCGGGTGTTTTTTTTAAGTGCCGTTAGAACGGCCAACGTCCATAGTTCCCGTTGTTGCGCCGGCGACTGTAGTTACTGCGACGAAAGCCTTCGTCGTATCCCCGCAGGAAACCCTGGCGGTATGCCTGCTGGTACTGATACGAATTTACGCCGCGGCCATAACCGCCGTTGTCGCCATGGCCGTTTCTGTAGAAGTGAGACCGTTGCGGGTTGTAATTCTGACCGCGCTGGCCGTCATTCGAACCAGTGTAGATGCCATCCTGATAACCCTGGTTGATGGCTATCTGGTTGTAGTTTCCATAGTTGCCGTACTGGCCATTGCGACGATATTGATCATCCCGATCGCGATCCCGATCTCTGCGATAGTCGCGGTCGCGATCGCGGCGGTAAGGATCCTGTCCGTAAGGCCACTGCGCCTGAACCGACGTGCCAGCTACCGCGCTAACACCTACCAGGAAAAGCACCGCGAACAAGACTTTGCTGATCCTGCTTTTGAGATAATGTGATTTCATAATCCGAACCTCCGCGGCGGTGTTTGGCAACTGCCGTGCCGATTCTCCGCCAGAACGGCCTCGGTCGAACCAAGCCGAAAAAGATTCTAATTCTGCTGCGGGCCATGCGGCAATCGGCACGATATCGTGCGTTGCGTCGCATTTGATCGACAAAATGGAATGGACGCGCTGCTCAAAACAAAAAAACCGCGGCCATTTCTGACCGCGGCTTCCAGGTAATTGGATTGTCAATTAGGGATGGGGTCGGTTGTAGACGCCGCCATTGAAGTACGTCTGCCAGTTCCGATAGCCTTCGTCATACCCGGCCAGGAAACCGTCACGATACGCTTGCTCGTAGCTGGCGCGCTGTCCGAATACTGAGCTATAGCCGCGCGTGCCTCCGAAGAAGTGCGAACGCAGAGGATCGTAACTCTGTCCTCTTCGCGCATCGTTGGCGCCGGTGTACAACCCGTCTTCGTAACCACGCTGGTACGCGCTGAGGCTCTGCGAGTATCCGCCGTAGTTCCGCTCGTCATAGTCAGTTGTGTAAAAGTCGTAGTTGGTGACGTCATAGATGGGGCGGCCATTTCGATCGCGATATCGATGATGACCGCGGTCGTGATCTTTGCCTCGATCTTTGTCACGGTCTTTGTCGCGATCTCGATCCTTGTCGCGATCTCGATCCTTGTCGCGATCCCGATCCTTGTCGCGATCCCGATCCTTGTCGCGATCTCGATCTTTGTCGCGATCCCGATCTTTGCCACGGTCACGGTCCTTGTCGCGGTCTTTGTCTCGATCCTTGTCTTTGTCGCGATCTCGATTTCTGTCCCAACCACGATCTCCGCCGCTGCCGCGATTTGGATCACGGTCCCTACCACGGTTTGGATCGGCGGTTCGTGTGGTATCGGTCGTGCCGGAATCAACTGGCGCGCGATCGCGCCGATTGCCGCTGCCATCGCCGTCGCCGCTGCGAACTCGGCCGCTGGTCGGATCGACTGAGCGACGATCAGAATCGCTGCGTCGACCAGAGCTGTTGTCCCGATTACCTCGATCAGAATCATTCCGGCGGCTGCCACGATCTGAATCGTCTCGTCGACTGCCGCGGTCTGAGTCGTTTCGGCTACCGCGATCCGAATCGCCGCCTCGGCTTCCGCTATCAGAACTTCTCGGCTCGCTCGGTGTGCTGGGCGGCGGTGAACTCGGGGCCGGGTTGCTGGGTGCGGGTGCACTCGGCGGAGGGCTGCTCGGCGGCTCACTTGGCATGGACGGCGGCGCGCTCGGGGTTACCGGCTGCGTCTCCGGCATGGGCCGCTCTTGCGTGCGCGCGTAGGTTGCGGATGCCAACGCGATTGACACAAAAGTTACCGCCAGAGTGCTGGCGAAAAACGTCGCGAGTTGTCTTTTCATGACTCCTCCTTTGGGAAGGACGGACGATTAGGGAAGAGTGTTAGCCGCCGGCATTATACTCTCGTTCGGACTGAACACCAGCGAAATTCCGAGTGCTATTTGACCTTGGTTTCTGCCGGGACTGGAGCACGATTGAGAATGTTCGTCGTCCGATCGGTGATGCTGGGAGGCGTCTGCCTAACGCTTGCAACCGTTAGCTCCGGATCGAGCTTTAACGGCTCGGTCGAATCAATCTTCAGCGGCCTCGCGTCAACCGCATTCAGTTCCGGAGCGCCTTTGGTCCTGATGGTGAAGCCGGCGATGATGTGTCCAAATCCCGACAACATCGGAATTAATCCAATCGTCCAAAGCACCCGAACGACCGGATCGATCGCGAACGGTACCGCCGCAACGACATCTCCAGGTAACTGTAGTTGAATTGCGTGAAAGACACTGTAGAGAAATATCGAGAGTCCACCGCCCCAACCCAACTTGATGAAGCCGCGCGTCAGATGACGCTCGCGCCTTTCTTCGGGTGTCTTTTCCTTGCGCTCGCGAAATTTCGATCGCCGTTGGGCGGAATTGCGCGTGATCTCAGTATTCACCTTGCTCATCGCGCGCGAAACTTCTTCCGTGACGTGGGCAATTCTCTCTTTGACTCTCGGTGGAACGCCTTCCTTTGAAAGGACATCGCTCCAGGTGACGACCTTGCCGATGACCTTCAGGTTTGTGCCGCACGAACGACAGTAATGCTGTCCTTCGCTCGATTCACTGCCACATTGTGGGCAAAAGATGGCGGCCAAGAAGAGAAATCCTTTCGCTGCGAATTATCGGCTCAAACGACTCTCAAGGAAAGCTAGAATCGTTTACGGCAAGAGACGCGGCAAGGTTCACGAAATACTCGCAGCGTTCACAAAGAAAATGCCGCGACGTTTCCATCGCGGCATGCGTTTACCTATTTCGCTGCGTTACGATTTGAATCCGTTATCGTAACCCCTCAAGAAGCCCGAACGATAAACCTCTCCGAAGTTACCGTAACCCGCCTCCTGATAATAGTGCGACCTTTGCGGATCGTAGGTGCGACGATGCTTAGCATCGCCCTCGCCCGTTTTCAATCCATCATCGTATCCCTGCCGGGCGGCCTTCTCAGAATTGTTGAAAACGTAATGACCGTAGCGGCTGTAATAGTCGAAGTAGGGATCATAGTCCCACCGACGCCATCCCCAGAATGGTCGATAGATTGGTCGGCGAACGATAATCACGCGTCGCTGTGCCGAGGCCGGCGTGCTGGAGAGCGCCACAACGATTCCGGGGAGCAACAGCGCGGTCAAAAACAGTCCGCCAATCTTGCGAAAATACTTTCCAATCATGATAAGAAACCCTCCTTGTTCTCTTACTAACTTAGACACCTGGCGCGCTGATTTTGTTACGCGCCAAGCGTCCAAGTCTTACGTCAGTATCGCCGATAATGACGATGACGTTTGCGAATCTTGTACGTGTAAAGAGCGCCACTTCCTGCGCCTACCAGCGAGCCAATCGCTGCGCCTTTCTTGCCGGCAGCGATGCCGCCAATCGCGGCGCCGCCCAGCGCCGATCCAGCCACAGTCAACTTGTCACGATGCTTCTTCCAGAAACTTCTCTTATGCCGGCGATGGCGCACTACTGTCGTTTGGGTAACAACTGTTTGCGCGGATGTAGCAGGTGCGGCTACGAATACGAGTGTTCCGAACACCATAAGCAACAGTAGCGATATCGATAGAATCCTTTTCATACTTGCCTCCGTTCTGATTCGTGGCAACGACCACGTTTTCTTGAACTCTTTAGACTGCCCACGCTCGGTAGCCGCATGACGCATGCCAAATGACAACTCATTCGCACCCTCAATCGAATTGCAATCAGGCAATCGCCAAATTGCAGAAATGTCCTCGTGCTAGAATCGCGCGCGATGGCCAGAACTGCCGTGGCGTTAGCCAGGGAAATAAGATCGCGCGAACCGAAGTCGCTCACGCCGCCTTTGAAATGGGCCGGCGGAAAGCGCTGGCAGCTGCCTCACCTTAGAAAGTATTGGGAGAGCGAAGGTCACCGGCGTTTGGTCGAGCCATTTTGTGGAGGGCTCGCGGTAACATTAGGCCTCACGCCCGAGCGAGCGCTGCTAAACGATGTCAATCCTCATCTGATCAATTTCTACAGACAGATTCAGAAGGGTTTGAAGATCTCGATGGAGATGCGGAACGATCCCGTTCTTTTCTATGAGCATCGGGATCGATTTAATGAGCTGCTGCGCCGTGGCAAATCGAGTTCGCGCAAAGCCGCGTCGCTTTTCTATTATCTGAATCGCACGGCCTACAACGGCCTCTGCCGTTTCAATCGCAGTGGCGAGTTCAATGTTCCATTCGGGCGCTATGCGACAATCAATTATCGCCGCAGCTTTTCTGAGTACGTTTCGGTGTTCGCGAATTGGGAGTTCACGACGAACCGCTTTGATGAAGTGCCGCTGCGTTCGGACGACTTCGTCTATGCCGATCCGCCTTACGACGTCGTGTTCACGCAATATTCGAAGGGCGGCTTTGGTTGGGATGAGCAGGTGAAAGCTGCTGAGTGGTTGGCGCAGCACCGCGGCCCCGTGATTCTTTCGAATCAGGCGACGCCGCGGATCATGCGCTTGTATCGCGACCTCGGTTACAAATTGATCAAGCTGGATGCGCCACGAAGGATCAGCTGCACCGGCGATCGTCGGGATGCGAAGGAAGTTTTGGCGATAAGAAATCTCTGAGTATGAGGAAGTTAAGTGGGCTCAGAGTTCTAATCGGCGGTAGATATCCTTTCGATGAGCAATGCGGTGCAAATAAACCGCATCGTCATCGAACGTGAAAACCATCCGGTAGTCCTTCGCAACGACAACTCTGAAATATCTCTTGAATCCGGTCAGCGGTCGAACATCGAGATCACGATGAAAAATGCTCTCACACAGTTTTTGGGCTGTTTCGAACGCTGCTAACTTGACACTCTCCGGCAGAGCTTTCAGATCGCGGGCGAATCGGTTGCTGCGCTGTAGGAGCTTCTTAGGCGGTGAAGTCATCAAAACTCCGCACTTCCTTCACGCGTTTGTTGGCAAGGTCATCCTCGGATTCTCGCAATCCTACAAGAAATTCTTCTGTGTAAATCTCGTTCGGTGACAGCACTGAGCCAAGAAACTCCTGGATGGTCTTGTACGCATCGATCAACTTGGCGAGCTGCTCATCTGAAACGACTACATTTTCGGTCGGCATAGTAGAACCAAGATACCAACTCCGAGTTAAGTAGACAATGCTCCCGTAAACAGGGAAGGTGGTTGATTTATTTGCAACGGGGCTCTATAAACATTTCGCTTCCTACGGAGCCACGGCATATGAAAACCCTAATCACTAACGGCCAAATCATCACCGCCACCGACAACTACAAAGCCGACATTTTCATCGACGGCGAAACCATTACCACGATCGGCGCGAAGCTCGACATGGAAGCCGACGTGGAGATCGATGCAAGCGGCAAATACGTAATCCCCGGCGGCATCGATCCGCACACGCACATGGAATTACCGTTTGGCGGCACGACGGCGTCGGATGATTTCACTACCGGCACGATCGCGGCGGCGCATGGCGGCACGACCTCGATCATCGATTTCGCCGTGCAGTACAAAGGCGAAGCGCTCCTTCAGGGCGTAGACAACTGGCACAAGAAAGCTGAAGGCAAGTGCGCGATCGATTACGGTTTCCATCTGATCACCACCGAACTCGAAGACAAGCAGATCGAAGAGATGTACACGGTCATGGACGAAGGCGTGACCAGCTTTAAAATGTTCATGGCTTATCCCGGCGTATTCCTGGTCGACGACGCGACGATCTTTCGCGCCATGTCCGCGGCCGGATCGCGCGGCGGATTGATCTGCATGCACGCCGAAAACGGCATCGTCATCAATGAAATCATCAAGCACGCTCTGGCGAAAGGTCACACCGCGCCGAAGTATCACGCGCTTACCCGGCCCACAGTCGCCGAAGCCGAAGGCGTCCATCGCGCGATCGCGATCGCCGAGATGGCCGAGTCGCCGGTGTACATCGTCCATCTGAGTTGCACGGACGCGCTCAATCAAGTTCGCCAGGCGCGCGATCGCGGCATCCCAGCCTTCGCCGAAACTTGTCCCCAATATCTTTTCCTTTCGATCGACGATTACGGCGAAGACTTCGACGGCGCGAAGTACGTGATGACGCCGCCGCTGCGCGAAAAATCAAATCAAGCTGAGCTCTGGAAGGGTTTGAAGATGGACGATCTGCAAGTGATCTCGACTGACCACTGCCCTTTCTGCATGAAGGAGCAGAAGGAACTCGGCAAGGATGACTTCACGAAGATTCCCAACGGTGCGCCGGGCGTCGAACACCGTGTCTCTTTAATCTACAACGGTGTCGTCGAGAACCGGATCTCGCTCAATCGCTTTGTCGAGCTTACTTCAACCGCGGCCGCAAAAATGTTTGGCTTGTTTCCAAAGAAAGGGACGATCGCGGTAGGTTCGGACGCTGACCTCGTCGTCTTCGATCCAAATAAGGATCAAACCATCTCTGTTAAGACGCACCACATGAACGTCGATTACAGTGCTTACGAAGGCAAGAAGATCAAGGGCGTCGTCGACACTGTTCTGTCGCGCGGCTCAGTTGTGATCGATAAAGGTGAATTCAAAGGTAAATCCGGTAACGGTCAGTTTCTCAAACGCGGCGAGTGCGTGAGTATTTAGTAGTGTCTCACTTTGCGGTTTTTCTTTGCGGCTCTGGGCCTTTGCGTGAGATGTCCTGCGAGGAAAAGGCTAGTTCACGCAAAGACGCCAAGGCGCAAAGATTCGCAAAGCAAACTAAGACACTACCCAGTATTGAAAACCGTTTGCGGGTGGGGCTTCATGGCGATCCGCGAGCGCCTTGCCAAGCAAACAGGAGGACGCATGACTTTACCATCCTGGCAATTTTTCGAATCGGTGGAAGCCGGAGGTCTGGTAAAGCGCGCCGCACTGATGGCTCCATTGTTCAGCGGAAACAGACCTCTTGCTTTGGAGGGATCCAACGTTAATTGAGTTCAATCTGAAGGGTACGGTATTTCATGAAATTTGGGATTTATAGCGTTTTGCTAACTCTCATTATCGCGCCTTCGGTCTTGGCGCAAAACAAAAAGGTCGTCACGGCCGCCCAAGCGAACGGCATCTATCGCTATTACGACAATGAATTTCGCGTCCTCGCGCTAGGTCATAATAAGTTGAAGGTGCAGTTCGATGGCATTTATCACACGCTCGCTAAGAGTGTGAACATGGGCTACGCCAGCGGCGAGGCAATAATCGATGGCAACGTCGCGACGTTCAAGCCCGATGACACTGAACGATGCGAGATCACAATTGTATTTCTGCCGGGCAAATTAAGAGTAGAGCAATCAGGCTCTGACGCCGATTGCGGATTCGGCCACAACGTTTACTCGACCGGTGTGTACAAGAAAACCCGTTCCGGAAAGCCAAAGTTCGAGAATCCTTTCAAATGAATCGTGACTTCTCATGATGAAATCGATCCCTCTGGCAACAAGTATTCTTCTGCTCGCGTCAACCTTCGCACTCCCTCAATCAACTCGACGCGTCGTCACAGCCGCACAGATCAACGGCGTCTACAAATCTGACCGCAACGACTTTCGCGTCCTCGCACTCGGGCACAATAAGCTGCAAGTACAATTCAATGGCGAGTGGATGACTCGCTATGGTTATCCGAATATCGGCGAGGCGATTGGCGAAGCAACTATCGACGGCAACGTTGCGACGTTCGTTCCCGGTGAGACGAAGAACTGCAAAATCACCATGACCTTTCTGCCTCCCAACAAGATGATCGTCACACAAGAAGGCACTGATGCCGCATGTGGCTTTGGTCACAACGTCATGGCCGACGGAACGTACCGCAGAGTCAAAGCGGGGCGACCAAAGTGGATTTCCGATCCCGCAGTAGGCAGCCATGCTGGAGCGCGGACATCCTTGTCCGCCTGAGCGCGAAGCGCGAACATCGGTCGAAGAGAGAGCCGAGCGTGCTCCGGACGCTTTGCGGGCAAGATGCCCGCGCTCCAGTCCGGCCCGCGCTCCAACAAACATCTTGTTCCCGTAACTCTGTTTGGCATACTATGGCCGCCTTGCGGTTGCCAAAACGACGTCAGTACCATCTGCGTCAGCGGATGGGTCCTTTGTTAGTTTCAAGAGTCTAACTTGATCCATCCGCTCACGCGGACGGTCATTGTGAAAGGCCAATAGATCATGCTCGCAGCGATTCCCCTTTGCTTCGCACTCTTGTTTTTCGGTCAAGAGGACGGTCAGCCTCGGCGCCAGGGCGGTCAACAGCCGCCGCCGAATCCGGCGAGTCAAGCCTCGCCGTCAACTTCACCTGCCCCGTCCGGCGGCACGGGACTGGGCCAACAGCGTGGTCCGCAGGAGCGTCCTTCGCCTGCTCCCGAAGAACCGCCCGTCATCACGCATCACGAGATTCGCGCCGGTGGCAAAGTCCTACGCTATACGGCGACGACCGGCATGATGCCGATCAAGAATCGCGACGGCGAAACCGAAGCGCGCATCTTCTTCATGGCTTACACGTTGAACGAGGGTGGTCCTGGCAACAATCGAAGGCCGTTGACCTTTTCATTTAACGGCGGACCGGGTTCCGCTTCAGTGTGGCTGCATCTTGGCGCGATTGGACCAAAGCGAGTGCCGATGAATCCTGATGGCACGATGCCGCCGCCGCCTTATCAACTGGTCGACAATGAATACACGTGGCTGAATCAAACCGATCTAGTCTTCATCGATCCGGTTGGTACGGGATACAGCAGGGCCGTGCGGCCTGAACTTGCTTCGCGCTTCTTCGGACTGCAAGGTGACATCGAGTCTGTCGGCGAGTTCATCCGCATGTACCTGACGCGTTATGAGCGTTGGACGTCGCCTCTATTTCTTGCCGGCGAGAGTTACGGCACGACGCGCGCTTCGGCGCTGTCCGGTTATCTGATCGGTCGCGGCATCGCCTTCAATGGCATCGTGCTGATCTCGACGATCATGAATTTCGAGACGACCGATTTCGCTGCCGGCAACGATCTTCCTTACATCATGTACCTGCCGTCGTACGCGGCCACGGCCTGGTATCACAAGAAGCTGCCACCCGATCTGCAAGCCAAATCAGTTCAGCAAATCGTTTCGGAAGTTGAGCAGTGGGCGGCGAGTGATTACATGCTCGCCCTGGGCAAAGGGGATCGGCTGACGGGTCAGGAACGACAGGATGTCATCGCCAAGCTGTCGCGTTATACCGGGCTCAGCCAATCGTTCCTCGACGATGCGAACCTGCGGGTATCGCTAAACCTCTTCCGCAAAGAGTTGCTGCGAAACGAGAAGCGTTCAATCGGCCGCCTGGATGCGCGCTTCAAAGGTTACGATGCAAACTACGCGACCGACAGTCCGGACTTCGATGCCAGTGAAGCCGCGATTCGTCCGCCATATACTTCGACCTTCAACAACTACGTTCGCACCGAGCTGAATTACAAGAGCGATCTCGAGTACTACATTCTCGGCGGCGGCATCACATCACCCTGGAATTGGGGCACGAACAACGGCTACGTCGACACGAGCGTCGCGCTTCGCACCGCGCTCGCGCGCAATCCGTATCTAAAGATCTTCGTCGCGATGGGTTACTACGACATGGCGACGCCGTACTTCGCGGTTGATTACACGCTGCATCACATCAGTTTGGATCCGATGCTGCTGCGAAACTTCTCGACCGGGTATTACGAAGCGGGTCACATGATGTACATCGACGACAAATCTCTGGCAAAGCTGCGCAGCGATGTCGGGAAGTTTATTGATGACGCGCAAAGACGGTAGCCAACTTCGTAAGTGATATTGAATAGGCTCTGATATAATTCTAAGCATGTCTTCGAGTGTTACATATCCCGCAGGAATCGACTGGCGCAGTCCACGGCCGCGTGGCGAGAATAGCTTGGCCGGAATTATTCTGGGGGCGCTGCTCGGCATTGGCTTTACCGAGAATCCAGCCGGAGCGGTTGCGGGAGGAGCGATTGGTGGTGCTCTTGCTAATGGGCCGTTGCCATTGGAGGCCGCGATTCGATCCTACTTCACTAGGCGCGAACTAATGGTCGTCGGATTCTATCGTTTAGGACCCAAAGCCGCGAGAGTTCTTTTCCAATATCGCGATCAATTCTGGACCATTACGAGTCGGGCCCCCGAAAACTCAAGTTGGACACCAGAGGCGTTAGATGATTGGCTCTATGGCGACATCGTAGAAAAACAACTACCCAGGCAACTTCGCAACATTGACGCCCACCTTCGTTAATGAACCTTGAAGATGCGATTAAGAAAGCGCACGATGCGCTGAATTTAGCGGTCACTAATGCCGTCGCCGACGTGTTGCAGGCGGCGCTAGCAGATGACAGGACACCGCTACGGAATGCACTCGCATTAGAGAAAGTCAGTTCAAGCGTCGGTACCGGCGGGGACAGTCCGGACGTAGTAGTCTTCGGCGACATTAACGGTCTAAAGAATCTTAACGACCAATTTGGCCACGTTGTTGGCGATGCTGCGATTGGAAAGATCGGCGAACTCTTAAAGTATGTCGCCGACAGGTGCAATGCTCAGGCGTTTCGGCGGAGCGGCGATGAGTTCATCGTTCTTCTTTCCAGTGGTTCACTGGAACAATTCGAGAATGAAGTTTCAGCGTTCAGTCCTTGTGAATTCCAATCGGACGAAACATCCTACAGAACCGGTATCAGCTTTGGGTATGCCGTAAGTGGCGGTGAGATAGATTTCATTGACCTACTTTCACGTGCTGAAGCCGCGTGTCAAATTGCAAAATCTCAGGGCGACGGCAAGTGCGTACGTTGGACTGAAGAAATAGAGCGGCAAACTATGGAAAGCCTGAGGCATCGGTGTCGCAACTGCGGCTCTTTGATCGTGTGCTCAATACCAAAAGCCGCTCTTCCCGCAAAGAGGCAGCTTACAACATGTCCCTGCTGTGGAATGACCCTTTAGTTGAATGGACGCCACCGAAACAATTCAATATCCCGACGGTCGCGTCGAGCTGAAGCCCGTGGGATTAGAAGAGATCAGCAAGAGCCCGCTGTTCAATCGCGATCTCGCGCCGGTCAAAGTCTCTGAGCGCAACTGGACGACGTATAACTACGCCGCGCTCTGGATCAGCATGGCGCATTGCATTCCGACTTACATGCTTTCGTCGGGATTGATCAGTGCGGGCATGAACTGGTGGCAGGCGCTGATCACGATTCTGCTCGGCAATACAATTGTTCTGATTCCGATCCTGCTCAACTCTCATCCCGGGACAAAATACGGCATTCCCTTCCCGGTGTTTGCGCGCGCGGCTTACGGGACTTACGGATCGAATC
>DATLVM010000206.1:0-9583 GCA_035577445.1 Pyrinomonadaceae bacterium | reverse complement strand
TCCGTGGCCGCGCAGGTTGCGCACCTTCTGTCCGATCAAGACCAGATCACGCGCGGTGCCTTCATCGATGCCGCCTTCGCGGGCGACGATCGCGGCTTCCAAATCCGGCGGCGGATAATCAAAGTCGATCGCCACAAAGCGTTGCCGGGTCGACTGCTTCAAGTCTTTCAGGATCGACTGATAACCTGGATTGTACGAAACGACCAGCATGAAATCCGGCGGTGCTTCCAGGATCGTGCCGCGCTTTTCAATCGGCAGACGACGGCGATGATCAGTGAGCGGGTGAATGATGACGACTGTGTCTTTGCGCGCCTCGACGATTTCATCGAGATAACAGATCGCGCCGTGGCGCACGGCGGAAGTCAGCGGGCCATCATGCCAAACAGTCTCTTCACCTTCGATCAAAAAGCGGCCCACTAGATCGGTTGACGAAAGATCTTCGTGACAAGCAACGGTGATGAGCGGACGTTCCAACCGCCAGGCCATGTGCTCGACAAAGCGCGTCTTGCCGCAGCCCGTTGGGCCTTTGAGAATCACCGGCAAGTGCGCCGCGTGGGCGGCTTCAAACAACCCGACTTCATTATCGACGGGCAGGTAATAGGGCTCGTCGGCGATTTTGTATTCTTCGATGGCGCGTTCGGGCATGAACTTCGGTTTCAGGTTCCAGGTTAAGGTTTCAAGCTTAAATGGTAACACCGAAAGTGTCAGAACCCGGAGCGGTAGCGACGGGATCAAGGGACGCTATAGATTCAGAGATGACTCTTGATCCGGTCGCTACCTCTCTCGGTTCTGACGCGCCGCTCCTGGCTTTGACACTTCTCAACTTGAAACTTCAAACCTGAAACCTGAAACTATGATCCAATGAAAATCGCTGTAGCCATGTCCGGTGGCGTCGATTCGTCCGCGGCCGCCGCCATTTTGAAGGAGCAAGGCCACGAACTGGTCGGCTTTACGATGCAGTTGTGGAACCAGCGCCGCGGCATCAGTGTCGACGAACACGGCGAGCCGCTGCCTTCGCGTTGCTGCTCGCTCGACGATGTCTACGACGCGCGACGAGTCGCGGAAGAGCTCGGCTTTCCTTTTTATGTTTTGAATCTGGAAAAGGAATTCGAGCGCGATGTCGTGCAGCCATTCATTAACAGTTATCTGAATGGCGAGACACCGATTCCCTGCGTTGCGTGCAACAGCCGTCTGAAGTTTGCTTCGCTCGATACGCTGGCGACGAGCCTCGGTTGTGAGAAAGTCGCAACCGGTCACTACGCGCGCGTCGAGTTTGACGAGGCGACGAATCGATATCGGCTGCTGCGCGGTCGCGATCCGAACAAGGACCAGTCGTACTTTCTGTGGGAGTTGACGCAGGATCAACTCTCGCGGGCGCTGTTTCCGCTCGGTGAAATGTCCAAGCCTGATGCGCGAGACGCGGCGCGTCGCAACGATCTCGCCGTCGCCGAAAAGAAAGAATCGCAGGAGATCTGTTTTGTTCCCGATGGCGACTACTCGGGCTTCATCGATCGTTATCTCGCAGCGGAGCAGCAGACGAATCGCTTGCCCGGCGAAGGTGAAATCGTGACCGCTTCCGGCCAAGTGCTCGGCACTCACTCAGGAATTCATCGATACACGATTGGGCAGCGGCGCGGAATCGGGGTCTCAGACGCTCGGCCGCTTTATGTGCTGAACGTCGACGCCTCGAACAATCGTGTTGTCGTTGGGTACGACGAGGAATTGCTGAGCGATGAATTCACCGCCGCCGGCGTCAATTGGATCGCCTTCGACAATCCGGCAGCGCCGATTTGCGCCGAAGTGCGCGTGCGGTACAGGCACACCGCTGCGCCGGCTACGATTACGCCGCTGCCAAACAATCGCGCCCAGGTGAAAATCGACACGCCGCAGCGTGCCATCACGCCGGGACAGGCAACTGTGTTCTATCGCGGTGATGAAGTCGTTGGCGGCGGGTGGATAGTAAAGAACAGGAAGCAGTAGGCAGAAAGCAGGCGGCAGCACGAACGAATGCTTTCTGCTTACTGCCTTCTGCCCACTGCCTTCTGCACTTAGTAAACCTTTTGGCCCTGTCGCTCGTACTCACACCGTCACAATACCGCGTAAATCTGCGTAAATCTTAAGGAAAACTCATCAATGGCAATGTCTACAACGCGCAAAATCGTACTCATTATTTCCAGCATCGTGTTGGCGCTGGTGCTGATCGTCGTAGTTGGAATCGCAATTATCTCAACCGCGTTCGGCGGCAAACGTCCTTCGATCCAGGACAATAGCGTGCTGACGCTGAAGGTTTCAGGCGCGCTGCCCGATTACGTGCAGGACGATCCGCTGCGTAAGTTTCTCGGCGGCCAGCCGCAATCTCTCGGCAGTCTGCTCGCACAATTTCGCAAGGCGAAAGTAGACAAGCGAATTACCGCGGTGCTGTTAGACATCGATATTTCTGAGGTCGGTTGGGCCAAGTCAGAAGAGATTCGCGACGCCATTACCGATTTTCGTTCATCCGGCAAACCGGTGTACGCGTACATGGAGACGGGCCTGAACAAGGATTACTACATCGCGACCGCGTGCGACAAAATTTTTGTGCCGCCGCCGGGTGAGTTGTTCACGATTGGACTCGCCGCCGATGTGATGTTCTTCCGCGGATCGCTCGACAAGCTCGGCATCTACCCCGACCTCTACCAAATCGGCAAGTACAAAAGCGCCGGCGACATGTTCACGCAAAAGCAGATGACTGACGCGCATCGCGAGTACATCAACTCGCTGCTCGACGATCTGTATGGTCGTTATCTTGAGGCGATCGCGAAAGCGCGCAAGAAATCGACGGATGAAGTCAAAGCTCTCATTGACGACGCTCCGTATTCCGCGGCGAAGGCAAAAGATGCAGGCTTGATCGACGGCGCCATTTATCGCGATGAAGTCGAGAAGGAGCTGAAGAAGCGGCTGGGTTACAAAGACAGCGACAATCTGCACATCGCGCGTGGGTCTGAATACAAAGAGATTTCGCAGGAATCACTCGGTCTGAATAAGGGCGACAAGATCGCGATCGTTTACGCTGCGGGCGACATCACCTCGGGACGTTCGACATATGGCAGCGAGGGCCAGGACACGATTGGATCTGATTCGCTCGTCAAGACGATCAATGACGCTCGCGATGACAAGACGATTAAAGCAATTGTCCTGCGCATCGATAGTCCGGGTGGATCGGGCCTGGCTTCCGACATCATTTGGCGCGCCGTGGAAAGCGCGAAAGAGAAAAAGCCTGTCGTCGTTTCGATGAGCGACGTGGCCGCGTCCGGCGGATATTACATCGCGTGCAACGCGAACAAGATCGTCGCTGAGCCTTCGACCATTACTGGATCGATTGGCGTTGTCGGCGGCAAACCCGTCCTCAAAGGCTTCTATGATTGGATCGGTGTGACGAACGAATACGTCATGCGCGGTAAGAACGCCGGCATGTTCCGCGAATCAGAAAAGTTCAGCGACACTGAACGCGCGAAATTCGAAGAGTTCCTCAAGAACACCTATCAGGATTTCATCACCAAGGTCGGCAAAGGCCGCGGCAAGGATTCATCCTACATCGATACGATCGGCCAGGGCCGTGTCTGGACCGGACGCCAGGGCAAAGAAAACGGACTGGTGGACGAGTACGGCGGCATGGACAAAGCCATTGAGATCGCGAAGCAGCTCGCGAAGATTCCCTCAGACAAAGGCATACAGCGCGTGATCATGCCGAAGCCGCCGACGCTTTTGGAACAGCTCATGGGTACTGTCGATGAAGCCAGCGACACGAGTGCGGAGGCCAAGCAACAGGCAGCGGTCCTTTCACAGCTCCCGCAGGATGTGCGCGAGAGTTTGCGATTTGCACAACTCCTCGACAAAGCTCGAACCGGCGAGCCGATCTATCTAATGCCGTTCCGCCTGCGCATCAAGTAACTCACTCAACTACTACTGGCCGTCGTTTCTGCGTATACTGAGCATCTCCATCAATTTGAGATGCTCAGTTACGTGAGACCCAACACCGGTCCCTTCGTGGCGCTGGTTGCGATGTGTTGTTGTTTCGCAACTTGCGCGCAGGCCCAAACGACAACTCCATCTCCAGCACCGCCGACGGTTACTCCGCAGTCATCAAATGCGAATGTGAGTGCGCTCTCGCTGGACGAAGCACTGCGCATGGCAAATGCGGTCGCGTCGGATTATCAAATCGCGATCCTGAATGAGAAGGTCGCCGCAGAGGACATCAAGCAAGCGCAAGCAGCGTTCTTGCCAAAAGTCAGCGCGCCGCTGAGCTATATCTACACTTCGCCCGCGCTCGGTCTGCCGCCGGGCGAGCCGCGCGCGCCGAGTTATATCGCCAACAATGCAATCAGTGAGTATGAAGCTCTGCTGAATGTGTCCGGCGATCTGGACGTCGCCGGCAAGTTGCGCGCCGAGTTGCGCAAGGATCGCGCCTTGCTCGCCGCGGCGCACGCGGGAACTGAAGTCGCCAGACGCGCGCTGGCCCAGGCCGTTATCGAGGCTTATTACGGACTCGCCTTGGCCACTGCACAACGCGTCGCCGCAGAAGGAAATCTGGCGGCGGCTGAAGAGTTCGAGCACATCACGGCATTGCTCTTGAGCGGTGGTGAAGTCGCGCCAGTTGATCTGACGCGCGCTCAGTTGCAGACAATCGCGCGTCGTGACGAGATCGAGAAGGCCCGCGTTAACGAAGAGGTCGCCGCCGGTTCGTTACGAGTGCTGGTTGGATATGATTTTATGCGACCGATCAGCACGACTGACCTGGCGTTGGCTCTGCCGGCCGACAACGAGTATCAGCAGTTCAAAGCTGAAGATGTTTCCAAGCGGCCTGAGTTCACACGACTTGAGCAACAAATGCGCGCGGCCGTCCAGGAGATCAAAATCGCGCGCGCAGATCGTCTGCCTTCACTGACATATTCAATGAATGGCGGCTTCGATACTGATTCGTTGAGAGGTCCGCAGCTGAAAGAACACAGCGGCGTTTCTGCCGCATTGACGCTGACGGTGCCAATTTTCGATTGGGGCGCCACGCGCAGCAAAGAGCGTCAGGCGAAGCTGCGCGTTCAGGTCGCCGAAAATGAAAGATCGATCGCCGCTCGTGGATTCACCCAAGAGTTTTTCGCCGCGCGTGCCCAAGCCGCGAATGCCTTAGCTCGGATCACTCTGGCCCGCGAAGGTGTAGCCAAAGCGCAGGACAATCTGGCCGCATCGATCGCTCGCTATCGCGCGGGCGAGGCCCAAATAGTTGAAGTCACGGATGCCCAAACGACTCTTGTCGCGCAACGCGCAGCTTTGTATCAGGCATTATTCGATTATCAGATTGCGCTGGAAAAATTGAGGAGAGCGACTGGACAGTAGGACTCCCTCTCCCTCTGGGAGAGGGTCGGGGTGAGGGTGCGAAGCATAACGCTGATTTAGCGGACTAAGTTTATTCTAGCCGCGAGGCTACGCCTCACGGCGAAGAGAAGGAATATTTATGGGCGGGCCGGGCTACAAGCCCTCACCCTAGCCCTCTCCCAAAGGGAGAGGGAATTCGAAATGACCAACAACCGTCAGCGAAATACCATCCTGATCGTCGCGGTTGTCGCGATTGTCTTTTTCGCGCTCGTGGTCCTTGTCGTCTGGCGCTGGCGCAAGTCCAAAACAGAGGCTGAGGCTGAAGTAACTCCCATCGTCAGCGTCAAAGTCGCCAAAGCTGAGAAGGGCAGCATCGCCGCGCCGGTCGTCGCCGTCGGCACCATCTGGCCGCGCGAGAAAGCCGACGTCGGCGCGAAGATCAGCGCGCAGATCAAGAAGATGGCGCTGCTGAAAAACAAAGTCGTGCGCGCCGGTGAAGTAATTGCCGTGCTCGAATCTCGCGATCTCCAGGCGCAACGCGCGGAAGCCGTGGCTGCTTTGAATCAGGCGCGCGCGGAAGAACGCAGTCTCGTCACCGGAACGATTCCGAAAACAAATGCCGAAGATCAGAAGGCCTTGAATGATGCGCGCGCCAAAGTTAATAACGCGCGCGCCTTGTACGATCGGCGGCTCGCGCTTTATGAAAAGGGTGGCATCTCGAAGAAAGATCTCGAAGCAACCCAACTTGATTTGACTACCGCCGAAGACGAACTGCGTTTGCAGCAACAGACTGTTGCGCTGCGCGCTCGTTCACTTAATCCCAACGATCGCGCACTGGCTGCCGCCAAAACCACGGAAGCTCAGCAGCATCTCGCCACACTTGATGCGCAGTTGAGTTACGCCACGATTCGATCGCCAATTACCGGCATTGTCACCGACCAATTTCAATACGAGGGCGAGTTCGCTTCGGCGGGCGGCAAGCTGGTGACAATTGCGGACACCAGCACTGTGATCGTCAAAGCGCCTTTCTCGGATACTGTCGCTAACCAATTGAAGGTGGGCGACACAGTAGCCGTCGTGCCCACCGATACTTCCGCCGAAGAGATGAAGGGACAGATTACTTTGCTTAGCCGTTCGAGCGACGCAGCGAACCGCACGGTCGAAGTTTGGGTCACGCTCGCGAACGGCTCCGGTCGCTTGCGCGCCAACGGCGCAGCGCAGGTGACCGTCGCAGCGAATTCGACGAACGATGCGATCATCGTGCCGGCTTCAGCGGTAACCCTCGAAGCCAGCAACGCGAACGAAGGCATCGTGATGATCGTCGACGCGCAAAACGTCGCGCACGAACGCAAAGTTACCGTCGGCATCCGCACCAACGACAAGATCGAAATCGTCGAAGGACTTCAGGAAGGCGAGACCGTCGTCATTGAAGGCAACTTCGCTTTGCCCGACGGCACAAAGGTCGAAGTGGCAAAGGACGAAGAGAAGAAAGAGGGCTCGGAAAAGGACAAGGATTAAGACAGAACATTGAAAATTAGAAATTGAAAAATGCAAATTTCAAATTCATCAGGTGTGAAGTTTCGTCGTTATGCCACCGCTCATGATGTCATCCGCACGGCAGCGTCAACCATGAACACGGCATTAGCTCACGACTGAGCTGCTGAGCTGCTAGGTGTTTCGATACTCTCAGAATTTGCAGTTTTCAATTTTCATTTTTCAATTTGCAAAGCCTTTTCGGCCCTTACGGCTATGCCGCTTGCTCGCATCGTCTCAAACCAGCATCGCGCCATTCTCGTCGTCGTGGCGCTGCTCTGCGCCGCGGGAATTTATGCGGCGTGGCAACTGCCCGTAGCGATCCTTCCGGAAACTGATTTTCCTCGCATCGTCATCATCGTTGACAACGGCGAAGCGCCGGCTTCGCAAACGTTGGTTTCAGTAACGCGGCCAATCGAAGAAGCGATGAACGGTGTGCCCGGCATTGCTCGGATCAAATCAAAGACTGCGCGCGGCTCTTCCGAAATCAGCCTTTACTTTGATTGGAACGTCAACATCATTCAGACGCTGCAATTCGTGCAGGCGCGATTGTCGCAACTTTCCTCTACGCTGCCGCCCACCGCGCAAATTCGCAACGTCGAAAGGTTGACCTTCGCGATCTTTCCCGTAACCGGCTACGGTCTGACTTCCGACAAACGCGATCAGGCGAGCCTGCGCGACATCGCGACTTACATAATTCGTCCACAGCTCGCGCGTCTTCCCGGCGTGGCCATCGTGGGCGTTGCCGGAGGAAAGTCGCGCGAGTTTCACGTCGTCATTGATCCCGACAGGCTCGCCGCGCACAACGTCTCTGCGCAACAAGTCACGGACGCGATCAAAGCGTCCAACATCATCGAATCGCCGGGCCTGATTGAAGAGAACCATCAACTGGAACTCGCTCTGATCAGCGGCCAGGCAAAGAAGCCGGATGAACTCAACAGCATCGTCGTCGCCACTGTGAACAACGCGCCGGTCACCGTCGCGGATGTGGCGACAGTCTCCGGCGGCGTCGAGCCGCAGTACACCATGGTCACAGCCGACGGCAAGCCGGCGGCGCTGGTCAACATAAATCGTCAACCGGACGCGAATACCGTCGCCGTGGTTGATGAAGTGAGAAACACGCTCGCGTCACTGAAGGGACAGATTCCCTCGGACGTTCACGTCGCGGCTTACTACGATCAATCGCTGCTGGTGCGCGACTCGATCAGCTCGGTTCGCGACGCGATTCTCATCGGGCTACTGCTCTCAATTGTGATTCTCTACGCGTTCCTGCGGAACTGGGGCACGACCTTCGTCGCAATTCTCGTTATTCCCGTAACGATTCTGGTCACGTTTCTGGCGATGTGGCTGGCGCGTTTGAGTTTCGATTTGATGACGCTGGGCGGCATGGCCGCAGCGATTGGTTTAGTAATCGACGATGCGATCGTGGTTGTCGAAAACATCTACACGCATCTGAGCCGCGGGCAATCACGTCGCGAAGCAGTTCAAACCGCAGTCTCTGAAATCACCGTTCCGATTATCGGCTCGACGATTACGCCGGTGGTTGTCTTTCTGCCGCTGACAATTCTTACCGGCGTTACGGGAGTCTTCTTTCGTTCGTTGGCGCTGACGATGTCGGTAGCCTTGCTGACTTCGTTGGTGCTGGCCCTCGGATTCACGCCGGTGCTCGCGGAAAAATTTGTCAGAGCCAAGCGGCGTAAGAAAGATGAACCCTCGGGAGAAGTAAAGGATGAACTGACCTTAGACGAACTTGAAGAAGAAGCCGAATCCGGCCGCGTTCTGCGCGCGATCGTCTCGCGTTACGAGTGGGTCTTGTCACGCGCGCTTGATAATCGTTGGATCGTCGTAGTCATCATCGCCGCCGTGTTGGTCGGTTCATATCTTATCTATAACGGCCTCGGTTCAGAGTTCCTGCCAGAGTTCGACGAGAGCGCTTTCGTGCTCGACTACTGGGCGCCGCCCGGCGCCTCGCTCGAAGAAACCGATCGAATGCTGCGCGATGTGGAAGCGAAGCTGATGAAGACGCCGGAAATCGAAAGCTATTCGCGCCGCACCGGGCTGGAACTCGGATTGTTCGTGACTGAGCCGAATCGCGGAGATTTTGCCGTCAAGCTAAAACCTGGTCATAAACGTTCAACCGAAGAAGTAATCTCAGATTTGCGTGATCAGATTTCCGAAGCTGAACCAGAGTCGGTGCTGAGGGTCGAGTTCGTAGGCATCGTTCCCGATGTCATTGGCGATTTGGAGGGCGCCCCTGAGCCGGTCGAAGTTAAACTCTTCAGCGAGGATGCCGCTGCGCTCGAAGCCAAGGCCGACGAAGTCGAATCTTCGATTAAGAAAGTTCAGGGTGTGGTTGATACAAGCAACGGTATCGTCGTCAGCGGTCCCGCGATTACTTTCAAGATCGATCCGCTCAAGGCCGCGCGCTTCGGCGTCACCGCAGACGACGTCGCCAAGACTGCGACCACCGCCATGACTGGCGACGAGGCTTCGTTTATTCTGCAACAGGATCGCTTGATCAAGGTGCGCGTAGTTTTTCCGGCGGACGTACGGACGTCGCTGGACAAAGTCAAAGCCCTGCAAGTGCGATCGTCTTCCGGTCAACCGTTGCGCATCGATCAGGTTGCCGATGTCGAATACGAAAAGGGTCAGACCGAAATCGAACGCGAAAACCTGAGGCAGACAGTTTCAGTCACCGGCC
>DATLVM010000205.1:0-9134 GCA_035577445.1 Pyrinomonadaceae bacterium | reverse complement strand
CGCGCTTGATGTTGCCGGCGGTTTCGGCCTGGATGCTATAGATCGCTTCGTCGACGATGCCCAAACTGATTTCCGTGTTCGCGGCGGGCGAGCCGTCGTCATTGCGGGCCACGATGGTGTAGGACGCCACGTCGCGCGGCTTCCATTCGGTCTTGTTCGGCACGATGTCGAGCTTCAGCATCTTGTCGCGCGCCGGCACGGCAATGACCTGACTCTGGTTGTACATGTCGCTGTCTTTGACGAACGACACGTCGAGATACACGTTCGGCTCGTACTTACGATCGATCGGAACATCGATCATCGCCGTGCGGCCGGTCGCATCCATCTCGCGAACGGTCAACACTTCTGATAATTCAGTCGTGATCAGCAGGTGAGCTTTGTCGACCGGCAGCATCGCGAGCACGTGCGCCGTCTCGCCGGGCTTGTAGGATTTCTTGTCGGGCACGAGCTTAATCGACTTCTCGTCGTAGTTCTCATAGGTGAAATCCGACCACTCGCCTTTTTTGTCCGGCGCCCAGAACGATCCACCGCGATTCACGATCTGCTTGCCGTTCTCAGTAACAATCGCTTTTACGTAGATGCTGCCGGGCGATGGCACCGTGAAATCGTATGTCGCGTTGCCCTGGCTGTCGGTGTTTACATCGGCCGACGTGAGGTCGCGCTCGTGCAGAATGTAATCAGTCGTCTTGTACTTATAGCCGTTGTACTCCTCTTCCTTCTCTTTCTTTTCCCACTTCTGTTCGATGAACTTCAGCGTAACTTTTTGCGAAACGGGTTTGCCGGCGTAATCAGCAGTCTTCACGCGAATCTTGGCGGCGTCGCCCTGGTAGTAAATGTAGCGCTCAGGATAAGCGTCGGCGACAGTTTTGCCGCGGGTGCCGATGAACGAAGCCGCGCCCTGCATCTCGCGCCGCGAAGCATCGGTGACCTGGGCTTCGAGGCGATATGAGTAATCCCACTCTTCCTTTTCATCCGGCGCCGGCACTTCAAAATCAACGTAAGCTTCGCCCTTTGAATTCAATACTGCATCGCCTTCAATCACGAGATCGCTGCCGTAATAGCCGTAATCTTCTTCTTCGTCGCCGCCTTCGTTGTCTGGGCCGGCCATGTCGTCCATTTCGTCGCTCGAATCGCTGCCCCACCACCAGTGGTAATAGCGCTGCTTGTAAATGTAGTAATGCACGTCGGCGTTCGTGACCGGCGCGCCAAAGAAGTAATTGGCGTTCACAGTGAAGCGAACCTTCTCGCCGACAGACGCAAATTCTTTCGGACCTTTGACGGTGACTTTGAATTCAGGTTTTTTGTATTCCTGAACTTCGAAATAGCCGCTGGCTTTCGCTTCGCCGATGGACGCGGTGATGTTGTAGCTGCCGAGCGGCGCTTCGTCAGCGATATCCAGCTCGCCGCTGAACGTGCCGCGCGCCGAAAGCGGCAAGTCTTTCTCGAAGATCTTGCCGTTGTTCGGATCTTCAACTGTAACGTTGATTGTCTTCGCGTCGATCAATTGATAGCCGTCTTTGCCCCATTGGCGCAGGATGCCTTTGAAGAAAACTTTCTGCGCGGGCCGATAGATTGGACGATCCGTGTAGATATAGCTGGTGACGTCTTCGCCCGTCAGCACATCATCTCCGTAGTTCTCGCCGCTGAAGTAGAAGGAATCTAAATCGGAGATGACAAAGTTGTCGCGCTCGCGCGCCATGATTAGGTATGCGTTCTTAGGCGATTCTTCCGTATCGACATCCTCGGGTGGAGTCTGCGGCGCCTCGGGCATCTTCACTTCAGTTTTGAAAATGCCGGCCTTGTCCGTCTTCCCTGTTGCCAGTGTGTTCTTCGCTCCGGCGACTTCTATGTCAACGCCTTCGTGCGGCGCGCCGGTTTTGCGATCGACGACATAGACAACAACCTGACCGTGCCGATTCGTCTTCTCGATCATCGTGAGATTGGTGACCAGGGCGAGCGAGTAGGCACGCAGGCCGCCACTGACACCCTCGATCAGGTAAACACCCGGATCGACTTTGCCGAGCGAGATCATGCGGCTGTCATATTCGTTCTCAAGCGCAGGCAGTTTCTCGCGCCAGTCCTTTACTTTCTGATCGGGATTCAACAAAGGCACGCGCGCATAGTCCGCCACGTTCAGCGGGGTGCGTTCGGCGGGAGGTTCTTTGCGATACTTGTCATTGAACGTCGCGCGATGATCTTTCAGCAGATGCGTGCGCACGTAATCTTTCACCCAACCGAACAACGAGGTCTTCAACTTGTGAGTGCGCTCAAGCAACGAGACGCGCGCGCCGTAACCCTGCGCGAGCTGCGCCTTTTCTTCTTCGCCCATCTGGTGCGGATCCTGAAGCTGCTTGAAGAATTTATTCGGGTCCTTGATGCGATAGACGCGGAAATCCAGATAGTCGATGTTCTGATAGCTGGCCCACAGCCGCGCCGATTCGTTCGGCGAGTAAGTCTTGTTCGTCGTCAGCGAAAAGTATGGCTTGGTGCTGGGGACGGTTGGCGTTTCGGGCGCGGCAGCCATGGGCGCGGCTGGCGTCGTGCGATTTCGGATGATGTTGAATCCGAAGACCGAAGCGACCAGCGCAAGATAGACTACGGCAGTCGCAACGTAGCGACGAACGCGGGGATTTGTTTCTGACATTTTCGGTATCCTTCTCAAATGGAAAGAGAACACTCACCACAAAGACACGAAGAGCACCAGGAGAGTCCTGCCATCTCTGTTTGCCTTCGTGTCCTTTGTGACTTTGTGGTTAGTCTTCACTGCAAAATCTTCAATCGATAAAATCCAAGAAAATTCTTATTACTCTCCACCGGCCGCCAACGCGGATCGGGATGATGATCGAGGACTGATAACTCGACCTTCTTCACTGTTCCCTTGTCGATTGGCGACGAGCCGGTGTGATAGACGACCCAATCGTTGGCGCCGTTCGGCGAAATGCGCGCGGGTCCGAGCAAGATCATTACGTGATAAGGAAACTTCTGCACCCACGGCTGGTAATAAATCAGCAGATCGCCTGCTACGGCCTCGCGTCGATCGCGCGTCGCGAACACTGTGTTGAAGTTCTTGAGCGATCGGCCGTCGGCGAATTCGCTGAACCGGCCGTTACGCAAATCAGCTTCGGCGAACAATCCGAAATCAGTGCGAAAGATTTTCTCGCCGAGCGGATTGTGATCCAGATCGAATTCGCCTATGTCAGCCGCCACGGTTTCGTAATTCGGTCCCATCTTCTGAAACCAGATGCGATCGTGCTTTCGCAGCGCTTCACGCATCGCAAACCGCACCAGTCCGGCGCAGTCACGCTGCTCGGCGTTCCACTGATCGCTCAGTTGATAAAACTGTGTTTCGGCTATGGCGGTGAACCACCGCTTAAAGGCGTCGCGATCCTGGTACGTGCGCAGTTCAAAGACATCAGGAATGCCGTCATTATCCGAATCGACTAACTCAGCTTTTGAAACGCGATCCGACGGTGGCGCAAATTCTGCCTTCTGCTTTTTGCCTACTGCCTTCTGGCTCTCAGAGGCGGGTGCCCCTTCAATTTTTCCGGTGCGACGAAGTCGAGTGAAACTCCAGGCGAGCGATGCGGTGGAAACAATGATGATGCTCGCCAGCGCTAACCAGCGTTTTGAAGGGGCACGCATTTGCAGGGGCTCTAGCATTGCCGCCTAGTATTACGATTGGTTAAGCTCGGACGATACGCGGATGCTATCACGTATCGGTTCGGGCAACCACTGTTATGTTGCGGTTGCTACAGCGCGCCGGATGTGGATTTCCTCAGTCGCAATTCGCATGTTAAGCTGCGCGCGATCCACTGCGAGCTTCCGCCGGTTGATCTGACTCGTGAATGCCAAGAGAGAACACCAACCCTGAGGCAATCCTCGAAGCGATCAGGAAGATCGACATCCTCTCTGAACTGCTCGAAGACAAGCAGAAAAACAACCTGAAGATGATCGCCGAAGGCAAGGAAGCCGGCGGCAAACAGATTGGTCCGTACGCGCGGCTGCTGACGTACGCGCCCGGTGAAGCCGTCATGCGCGAAGGCGACTGGGGTGGAAACACTTTCTATTTCTCGCTCGACGGTGAGTTGGATGTGTTCACCAGCGATGATGCCGGCGTCAAAAGGAAAGTTGGGACCGTCCCGCCCGGAACGTGCTTCGGCGAGATGTCCATCCTCGCCGGCGTGCCCCGCAACGCGACCATCCTCTGTTCGGATAATGGTCGCGAAGCCAACGTCCTCGAGACGGTGCGGCCGGCGCTGCGGCTCTTGCGCTCGCTGAAGAAGTTCGCTGAGAAAGTTGATACGACCTATCGCGCGCACGGATTGGCGAATACCATCGGTGAGCTGCAAGAGGCTGCCGGCGGTTCGCTGAGTCCAATCGATCTGGTTGCCGTGGGCAACCTCGCCCAGTTCATGGCGTACGGCAAGCATCACTTGCTGGTCAAAGAAGGCACGCCAATCGACAGAATTTTTCTTATCAAAACCGGCTGGCTCCGGCGCGTGCGCGGGGTGCCGATCTACAAAGAAGTAACTGAAGGAGCAGGCGCGGCGACGAGCGTGCTGATTCCTGAAGATTTTCTCGGCGCCGGTAATTGTCTCGGCCTGGAAGCGTTAAGCGGTCAGGCAAACTGGGCGTACTCGGCCGAACTGATGGCGCGGAGCGAGCTGCTCGAGATTCCATTGACTGCCCTGCGTGGCGATGCCGCGTTATGCGAACGCGTCGGCAAAGCCTTCGCAGATTTTTCATTAGCTGATGATGATACGCGCGTCGCAGATCGTACCGACAAAGCTACGCTGACAGCAGCGGAGAAAGAGATTTCCACGGGCATCGTCGACGGCGTGAACCTGCTCGTGATGGACATGGACTTGTGCATTCGATGCGGCAACTGCTCGCTCGCCTGTCATAAAGTTCACGGTCAATCGCGTCTGCTGCGTCGCGGTATTCACATCGAGCGGCCAATCAAACCTGGCAACGCAAGCATTCAACACGTGCTGTCTCCTTCGGTCTGTATGCATTGTAAAGATCCGGAGTGTCTGACCGGCTGTCCGACCGGCGCGATCTTTCGCGATCTCAAGGGTGATGTGGATATCAATCCCGCGACGTGCATCGGCTGTTTCGATTGCGCGACGCAGTGTCCTTACAACGCGATCTCAATGGTGCCGCGCAATCTGCCGCCGCCCGCGCGCACCGCGCCGCTGACGCGAATCAAAAATGTATTCCGTCTCAGTGCAGCCGCGCCCGCCGCAATCGGGGAAGCCGACGACATGATCGCGATCAAGTGCAACCTCTGCGAGAACACCTCGCTGAATCCGGACGGTGCGAAGCGTCCGGCGTATTCGTGTGAAGAGAATTGTCCGACTGGCGCGCTCGTGCGCGTGAATCCGCACGAATATTTTGATGAAGTTGAAAAGACGCTGGGACTGGTCTTTCGCGATCAAACTCATGCAATAGGTCGCAACATTCATAAGAGCGATCCGATAGCCCGCATCTGGCACATCGGCGGGATCGTCGGCACGCTCGCGGCGACCGCGTTGTTGTTATGGGCGGCGTGGCGCTTCGGCATGAATGAATCATTACGCGGAACGTGGTTGACCATGCGCTGGGTTACCGGACTCGTCGGCTTCGCCGGCATCGCTGGCGTGATGAGTTATCCGGCGCGGAAACAGATTTATCGAAAGCGCGTGGGAGCTTTGCGCTATTGGCTGCTGGCGCACATTTACTTGGGCGTGTTCGCCGCAATCGCTTTGCTGATTCACGGAGGGAGTCACGGCGGTGGGTTGCTGACCTTGACCCTGATGCTTTGGTTTGACGCGACGATCCTGACGGGAATCTTTGGAATTCTCTGCTATGTCGTCGTACCGCGCATCATGACCAGCATCGAAGGCGATCCGTTGTTGATTGAAGATCTCGAAAGCCGGCGCGCCGAATTGCATCAAGAGATCTCAACCATTGAAGGCAAGGCTAACGAAGACACTCGTCGCCTAATGAATTCGAAAGTGCGCAAGCATTTTTCCTCGTTCGGTTATCTCGTGAAGGAATATTCTCGCCGCGAAGAATTGACCGCACGGCTCGCGAAGGCGCGGTTGCATTTCAAGTCTGACATGGCGGCCATCGCAGACAGGGATCAGCGCAACCTGCTGCTGAGAGCGATTGAACGTTCAGCGACGCTACGCCGCGTCGATGCGCTGATCTACCTGCACCGCATGCTGAAGATTTGGATTGCGCCACACGTCATCGCAACCTCGGTCATGCTGGCGCTCATGATTGTGCATATTGTTCAAGTAGTGTTCTTCATGGTGAGGTAAGAAACAAGAATTATTTGACATTTGAGATTTGGCATTTGAGCTTTGTCATTGGGTAATTTGAGTTCTTGATGACTACAAGGGATGGATGCAAATACCAATTGACAAATATCAAATATCAAATCCCAAATGATAAATAACTTTTTGGCCCCCTGAGTATCCGCAACCAAGGCATGGAAGCGACCTTCATCATCATCCGCGAAGACTTGCAGGTCGATCCCGTCACGATCGTCGCTGAAGGTGTGCTGATCGGTCGCCTTCCCACTTGCGAGCTGTTGCTCAACCATCCGTCGGTTTCGCGACTGCACGCGGGCATTACTTACGCGGACGGCGACTACTACATTCGCAATTTACGTCCCGGCAATCCGATCCTGGTGAATGGAACCAGGCTCGAAGAATACGAAGCGCTTACCGATGGCGACGTGCTGGGCATTGGGCCCTTTGCCCTGAACATCGCGTTTGCGCAAGGCACTCTGACGATCAAGGTTTCGCTGCAAATCGCGGCATTGCCCACTGACGCGATTACCAAACGCGAAGCGTCCGGCCTGTGGGAATTGCCGACGACTGTGCACCTGGAGATTCCCAGCGACATCACTGCTGAAGAGGCCGAAGCTGCGGTGCACGAGAAGAAAGCTCCCGCGCGAAGAGCAAAGCCGGCAGAAGCCAGCTCAAAAGCTCTCGATGTTTTTTGGGACAAACGCATCACCGCCGCTACGAAAGCAGTCAAGCCTTCGCCGCTTTATCCTCTGACCGGCCGGCCGAGCGGCAAAGCGCAATCCGTCTGGGCGCCCACGACAGATCTGAAAAGAAAATGGCCGGGTTCGATGCTCCTTTGGGGCATTGTTCCAGTCGCCCTGTTGTCTATCGGCGGCGCGTTGCTTTACGCGCGAGCATTCGCGCCCGCGCCAATTTCGGGTGCGCACACGCGCGCGGCTATGAATTTAAAACCGCCGCTGGCGAACCATGCGAACGCCGGTTCGTGCACTTCATGTCACGCGTGGCGCGCGAGCATGGAGTCGCAGTGCTCTTCGTGTCACACGACTGATGCATTCAAAGCAACCGTGATTAAGCCGCACATGAACGCCGGCGTTGGCTGTATCGATTGTCATGCTGAGCATCGCGGCGCTGGATTCAACGCGCTCGACGGCGCGCTGCTTTCATGTTTCGCATGTCACAACGATCAGAATAAGAAGATTTATAACGGCAAGAGTGTTTCGACTCCGCATGGCGGCACCTTTGGCTATTCGGTTGTGAACGGACATTGGAAGTGGGCCGGATTGGACCAGGAAGAGATCGCGCAACGAAAGGACACTTTGAAACTCGAGCGACTGCCGAGCGATTCAGAAGATCAATGGCGCAGCAAGCAGTTTCACGCGGTGCACATCTATCGCGTGAAGGCGACGCGAGAGCTGGGTGGCAACAAGGAAGGCGAGCTGAGTTGCTCGAGTTGTCACAAGACGCGCGATCCGATCGATCTCGTCACGCCGCGCACGACTTGCGGCCAATGTCACAACGGTTCACTCGATCCGCGGGCGGGCCGGCAAGTCATCGCGTCCGACAAGCCGAACTGCACTTCGTGTCATGTGCAGCACATGCAGGACAAGCGGCATTGGAACCCTGGATTAATGGCTAACGGCTCAGAAGGATCGCGAGACCAAGAACATTAGCCGCGGATGAACGCAGATTTGCGCAGATAGAACCATAATCACACCCATTGTTTGAATTCGCGTTTATCCGCGTGAATCCGCGGCTTATAATCGGTTCAGCTCAGCTTCTTCTTAAAAGCTTCCTTCAAACCTGACTGCGCTTGATCGTGCGCGTCGTAAACATTCGGACGCGTCAGCACGACTCGATATTGGGCTAACGCATCGTTTCGCTTCCCAGCCAGGTCTAAAGCCTTGGCCGCATACAAGTGCGCCATCGTCGCCATCCCTTGCTGAGCGCCGGGCGAATCGGCTGACGCAAGAAACTCTTTCGCGGCATGATCATATTGGCCGGCAGTCATCAGAGCTTCGCCGTACTTGAAATGAATCAAGTCGAACTCGCGCGCGGCGCTCTCTCGGACCGATTTGTCTTTCAAGAGCGATTCGAAAGTCGCAAATGCTTCGGCCTCAGCGGCGTTAGAGCCATTCGCCTGATTGGACTGTCGATCCAACGCTGCCTGGGACACCAGCGCATCCGCCGCTTCCAAACGATAGAGGTAATTCCGCGGATACTTTGCCGACAACTCGCGCGCGTACGCGGCCGCTTCGGCGTATCGCTTTTCGCGCGTGTACAGAACAATCAAGACAGTCTTCGCTTCGTTGGGAACCCAGCGACCTTCTTTGGCGACGCGTTCGAGAGTGGCAAGTCCGCGCTTCTTTGATCCGCGAAATCCTACGACGCCCGCGATCAGTTTCACCGGCAGCGGCAATGCGCCCACGGTGTAGTCGTAGAGCCCGATCGTAAGCTCTGCGTCGCGCCATGTCGGATCGAGCTTAATGACATCGCGATGCTTGTCGACGGCGTCCGAACCGTCTTTCAACGCAGCAAAGTGCCGCCGTTCGACGGCTTCTTCGAACGATGCTTTCAATCCCTCGATCGCGCCCATGAAATACAGAGCCTCGACATCCTTCGGATTCTGTTTCAGACGCGCTTCGGTCAGCACACGTGCCTGACGGGTCAGCGTACGAAACTGATCGACGATCTTCGGATCGACTTTGTCGTCGCCCGTGGAATAGAACGTCTGGTCGTCACCGTAGAGCGAAGACTGCAATCGTCGAGATTGATAAAGCGTCTCAGCCCAGAGCGTGTCCGCGAGAAACTGTGACCCGGCGGGATAATTCGGAAACG
>DATLVM010000204.1:0-2480 GCA_035577445.1 Pyrinomonadaceae bacterium | reverse complement strand
GTACGGGACCGCTTGGAGAGCAATGAAGTCAAGGTACCCGTAGTGCAAATGCGCGAGGCCGGCAAGAGATTTCCCCAGAATGGCGACGTTGGAAAAGCGCAGCAGCCCATCGGCGCCGGGGATCGCGGCGTTGATGTCCGCGGCGACCTGGCCGCGGAGCTGCGAGAGTGTGGGGCGCTGAAAGGGCATATCAGTTCACCTGGTTCCAAGCCCAGCCGAAACGCATGGTCTCGGTGGCGCCGTCACGTTTTTTCAGAGCAACCTGCACGCCCAGCATGTTCGGTATCACAATCTGCGTTGCAATTTCGATGCCGACCGCAACGCCGTCATCGAGCATCCACTGCAGCGACTCCGCGATATAGTCACGCGCGCGCGCAGCCACTTCCTCGGTCAGCTTCGAGCGATCAAGGAGCCACAGCCGCGACACGAGCGGCTTGTCGTCGCCGGCGTTGCCCCACCAGCCGCGCCGGTCGGTCGTCCCGTCCGGGATCACATCGTCCGCGTGCGCCTCGCCATCGGTGAAGATGCTGATCAGCACCGCGGTGGCGAGATCGTTACCGGTGGCGAGCTGCGCGCCGGCAAGCAGCCAATCCCCGCGCGAATTGGCGACATCCCAAACGGTCGCGATATCGCTCATGGAATCTCAGGTGGCGCGTGGTTGTGATGCGGTTTCGCGACGTCATTGTCCTGCCAGGTCTCCACGCCCGAGCCATCCCATTTTTGCCCCTGGCCATTCACGTCGAACTTGAAAGTTGTCGACGCATGCAGATCGATCACGGGCGCCTCGAAGCGAATCGAAATCGGGCTGTGCACCACGATCCCATTCGGCGTCAGGCGCACGTACTGACCGAAGTTGTCGTACACGATCGCCTCGCCTGCCGCGAGATTGCGCGGCCTCGAGGGCTGGTGATTCGTCGCGATGATGATCGCTTCACTGCGCTCACCGCCGATAAAGACAACCACGGCATCGGAGCCAACCGGTGGCATCGATGAAAAACCGAACTCCGCGATTCGCGGCGTATTGTCGCGGACCTCCAGCGCGTTCAATTGCATCTGCAATTGCTGCGCATCGCCGGAATCGTCACCGGCACGAATACGGACGCGCCCGATCATCCAGAGAATTCGGCGCCGCGCCCATTCCATGAATGCACCGCTCACTGAGGCGCACCGACGGGCTTGATTTCAGCGATCGCTATTGGCGGCCGCAGCGGCTCGGGGAGAAAACCCTCCCGAGGCATCACGATCAACTCCGCGTGCGTTCCTTTGTCATCGCGTCCGTAGTCCACTTCAGCAATGAGCCATGTCACGCGCCCGACCTTGAGATTCGGCAACTCCAAAGGCACCAACCAATTTGGTTGCCAGAGCTTGCCATCGCGATCGCGCCAGGAGTCGACACGAACGCGCACAGCATGACCACGTCCAGATCGCGCTGCCGCATCCCAATAGGCTCGGCGTTGCGCTATATCCGCGCCACCAGTGCCAGGCTCACTGACGATGATCCGGCGTCTTAATCTCAAAACCTCCGGATCGCGCGCTATGGAGATGATGTTGGCCTCCTCATCGCTTACTTCCTTGTAAGGAGCAATCGACATCCGAATGGCCAAGTATTCGGAATAGCGTTGATCGATCGCCCAGATATAAGTCCCTTCTTCGACGTTTGATCCCTCAACAACGCCGCTCGCATGCGTTTCGACGCCAACATCGGAAATCAGCAAATCACCGGTCGGCAGCTCGTAAACGAGCTTGGCCTGGTAACGCGCGACCTTTTCGATTATGTCGAATGTGCTCTCGCCGAGGTTCAGGTTGAATTGCTCGACGATAGTACCGGGATCGTTGGCCGCGATCGCGCGAATGCCATACGGTTCGCAGAGCTTTTGCGCCATGCCCAGCAGCGTCGAATTGCTGATCTGGCCACCCGGCCAGATGGCGGCGCAATCCACCAGATCCTGACATTTCCCGCGACCGATCACGCGGATGCTGTGCTCTCCGGCAGCGTAGTGCGGGATTACCCGATCGATATAGCCCGTTGTGACTATATCCTCACCAAGGCGCACTTCGCAGATGTCGCCCGGCTCCACGGTCAACTGATCGGCCTCGCCGGGCGTTAACTCCGTCATCTCAATCTCGAAGTCGCTCGGCATACGCTCGATGCTTCGACTCACGCGAATATTGGTCCAGCCTGAAAAAGCGCGGAGGCTGTCCACACTTCGGCCGGCAATCAGCGTAAGATCGTCTTGCATGCTTGGGAGTCCGACATGATCAAGATTTTCATTCTGACGGCCATTGGATACGCGCCGGGAGACGTTGCATATTTTTACCAAAAGGCCGACTGTGAGGCCTTCGGAATTCAATACGTTCAGGAGCGCTCAGCAACCGCGAGAGGCCGCCCTTTCAACGTCTATTGCTATCCCGCCGAAGTCGATGCCAAGCTCGCCAAGCTCGTGCGTGGCACCCCAGCCTCACTCAAGAAGACAGCGCCC
>DATLVM010000203.1:0-9431 GCA_035577445.1 Pyrinomonadaceae bacterium | reverse complement strand
TGGTGATCCCAGCGTCAGACCGTGGCGCACTCCGCTGAGAATTTCCGCTGCGTCCTGCTCGATCTTCATGCGAGCGCCGCGGCCATAGCCTTGCTGACGGCGCCACAACTCATGATTGATTTGCTCGACGTCGATCGGCAGACCTGCGGGCAGACCTTCGACGATCGCGACGAGCGCGCGTCCATGTGATTCGCCGGCGGTGTTGAAGCGGAACATTAGTTAGTAGTCGGTGGTCAGTTGTTCGCTCTTGTTCTTTGAACTTGGTGCTTTGTACTTTGATCTCCTAGCCACGTCGCCACTAGAACTCCATGCTCCACTTCTTACCCACATCAAAGCACCAAGTTCGAAGCTCAAAGTACTGAAGCGTACAACTGACAACTAACCACTGACAACTGACAGCAACTCTTCCGCAAACATATTCCCGCGCCCGAGAATCCCGGCGGGATCGAAAGCGCGTTTCAGGGCCGCCATCTCGCGCAGATGCGCCTCGCCATAAAGTTGAACCAGGTATTCCCGTTTCAACTTTCCGATTCCATGTTCGGCGGAAATTGTGCCGCCAACTTCCACAGCACGGCGAATGAATCTCCGATAAATCTCCCACGCTTTGGTGGCTTCATCGTCATTTCGCGGCAGGATGTTTACATGAACGTGGTTGTCGCCGATGTGACCAAAGATTGTGTAACGCAAATTCCCGCCGCGCAGTGAATCCTGATAGAACGTGAGCATGTCAGCGAATGCTTCATCAGGCACGGCCATGTCCGTCGAAACCTTTTTCTGCGCGTGCTGCGCAAACCACTCGTTCATCAGCACCGGCAACGCGTGCCGGAACTCGCGGAGCTTTGCGTGATCCTGCTCATTGGTTGCGAACCACGATTCGTCGCCGAGCGCATGATGAGATTCGATCAACTCGAGCCAGGCTGACATTAACATGTCTTCTGTTGAGGTCGTGGTCTCCTGTTCAAAGAAGATCGCTCCGACTGCCGACTCAGGGATTGTGTTGTACTTCTGACGCAGGAAGCGAAGCGACTCTTGATCGAAATATTCCAAGGCGCGGGCGTCAATGCTATCGGAGTTGCCCTCGCTTACGCTCGGGCTTCTGACCCGCGCGGCTAACGATCGTTCGCGTGCTTCACGGACGAAGCTGAGCAGATTGGCTTCGTTGTCGAAGAACACCACGCCACTCAAAAGGCCTTCAGGCTTCGGCAATAACCTCACCTCTGCCTCGACAATCACGCCCAGAGTTCCTTCACTTCCGATAAAAAGATCCACCGCGTCCATATTCGGCGCGACGAAATATCCCGAAGCATGCTTGCGTACGCGGGGCATTTCGTACGACGGAAGGTCAGCTTCGATGGCGCAACCTGTTGGCAGCGGAATCGTGATGTGTCGATCGTTCGCGTGAACGTCTCCGCGTCTCAGATCGATAACGTCGCCGGTTGTCAGCGCGATCTGCAAACGTTCGACGTAATTTCGTGTTGGCCCGTACTTGAACGTGCGCGAGCCGGAGGCGTTCGTCGCAATATTGCCGCCGATAAAGCAGCTTCGCTCCGTGGGATCCGGCGGATAGATCAAGTGCTCCGTTTCCGCGGCGCGTTGCAGATCAATCAAGCGAACTCCCGCCTGTGCGATCGCGCGGCCACCGCTTTCATTCTTCGTAACGCTCTTGATGCGATTCAGTTTGTCTGTCGCGATGACTGTGCCGCCGAAGGGAACTCGACCGGCGACTGTGCCCGTGCCCGCGCCAGAGACAGTAACCTGTGTTCGGGTTCGAGTGGCTTCCGCGAGAATCGCGGCGACTTCTTCAGCACTTTCGGGGAACACGACGCGATCAGCGTGTCCGCCGCGCACGTGACTAGCGTCCGAAAGAAAGTCCTGAATTTCGTCTGGCTGAGTCTTGGTTAGCATTGATTTAGCCACAGAGAGACAGAGGCGCGGAGAATGAAGAAACCAGCCACAGATGAACACAGATGGACACTGATTCTGATTTTCTTATTTGTGTCGATCTGTGTTTACCTGTGGCCATACTACGTTGTCGCGGTTTCTCTCTGCCTTTGAGGCAAGTCTAGGCTACTTGCAGCTCACGCTCACGCAAATACTTGATTCGATCACGCAGCTCGGCCGCTTTTTCAAACTCAAATTTCTTCGCGTGTTCGCGCATTTCGAAGTCGAGCCGCGTAATGGTTTCTTCGATCTGTTGCGCGCTGTAGCCTTCGATGTCCTCTAGTTCCAGCGGAATCTTGAAGTAGTCCGCTTCCGCGGCCGTGACCAGGGTTGCTTCGATCGGCTTGATGATCGTCTTTGGCACGATCCCGTTTTCGCGATTGTAGACTTCCTGAAGCGCGCGCCGTCGCTTCGTTTCGTCGATGGCGTATTTCATCGAATCAGTTATGCGGTCGGCGTAAAGAATCGCCTTGCCCTGCGAATTGCGCGCGGCCCGCCCAATCGTCTGAATCAGCGATGATTGGGAACGAAGAAAGCCTTCTTTGTCTGCATCGAGAATCGCCACCAGAGATACTTCCGGAAGATCGAGGCCTTCACGCAGCAGGTTGATTCCGACGAGCACATCGAACTCACCACGACGGAGATCACGAAGGATCCTAATGCGCTCGAGCGTCTCGATGTCGGAATGGAGATAGCGAACCCGCACGTCGACTTCGGTAAAGTACTCGGTCAAATCTTCGGACATCTTCTTTGTGAGCGTGGTGACGAGCACGCGTTCGTTTCGTTCGGCGCGCAGACGGCACTCGCCCAGCAAATGATCGATTTGACCTTTGACCGGCCGAACTTCAACTTCCGGATCCATCAAACCGGTCGGCCGGATGATTTGCTCGATGACTTCGCCGCTCGATTTTGTCAGCTCGTATGGCCCGGGCGTGGCCGAGACGTAGATGCGTTGAGCAACGCGTTCTTCGAATTCATCGAAGTTGAGCGGTCGATTATCCAACGCTGACGGCAGACGGAATCCGTATTCGACCAGCGTCTTCTTGCGTGACTGATCGCCGAAGAACATCCCGCGCACCTGGGGGATTGTCTGGTGCGATTCATCGATGACGACCAGCGTGTCGCGCGGCAAATAGTCGAGCAGCGTCGGCGGCGGCTCGCCGGGTTTCTTTCCGGTGAGATGGCGCGAATAATTTTCAATGCCTCGACAGAAGCCCATCTCTTTCATCATCTCCAGGTCAAACATCGTCCGTTGATGCAGACGCTGCGCTTCGAGCAGCTTGCCTTCTTCAATCAACTTCGGTTCCCACCATTCGAGTTCCTGTTTGATCGATTTGATCGCACGTTTGAGCGTCGTGCGCGGCATAACGTAGTGCGATTTCGGATAAAGCGGAACGCGCGAGGTATGTTTCTGTTTGACTTCGCCGAGCAGTGGATCGATGGTCGAGATCGAATCGATCTCATCGCCCCAAAGCTCGACGCGATAAGCTTCGTCCTGATAACTCGGATACACCTCGACGACGTCGCCGCGGACGCGAAAACTGCCGCGCTTGAAATCGATGTCGTTGCGCTCGTACTGCAACTCGACCAGGCGTTGCAGCAGGGTGTCGCGCGCAATCTTCATTCCCGGTTCGAGGAATACGAGCATTCCGTAGTACGCGTCCGGGTCGCCGAGACCATAAATGCACGAGACGCTGGCGACGACAATCACGTCGCGTCGTTCGAACAGCGCGCGCGTCGCCGACATTCGCAGGCGATCGATGTCTTCGTTAACGATCGCGTCTTTCTCGATGTAGGTGTCGGACGCGGGCACGTACGCTTCGGGCTGATAGTAGTCGTAATACGAAACGAAATACTCGACCGAGTTCTCGGGGAAAAGCGATCGAAATTCCTGATAGAGTTGCGCCGCCAAGGTCTTGTTGTGCGCAATCACGAGCGTGGGTCTCTGCGTCTCCTGGATCACGCTGGCGACCGTGAAAGTCTTGCCGCTGCCGGTGATGCCGAGCAGCACTTGATCTTTCGCTCCATCAGAAAGACCACGAACCAACGCGTCGATTGCCTGCGGCTGGTCGCCACAGGGAACATAGTCGCATTTGAGGACGAAAGGCATAAGAGTGAATAGTAAATGGTGAGTCGAGGTTAGGACAAACTGGTGAGATCGTCTGTCGACAATTTCCCTCTCCCTCTGGGAGAGGGTTAGGGTGAGGGCGTAAGTAGCGATCGAGTTCAGTCTCTCTTCTTTGCGAGGCGTGGCCTCACGAAGAAAGAGTTGTCGGTTCTTCAGCTAAAGCTCCGCTCCCTCACCCCAGCCCTCTCCCAAGGGAGAGGGAGTGGAACCGGGGATTTCACCACCTAGAAACAAAAAGCGCAGAGCCGAAGCCCTGCGCTTTCTCTATCCAATAGTGGAACGCGGGCATCTCTTGCCCGCAAAGCGTGCGAAGCATGCTCAAATGGTTCGCGCTCCGCGCTCATCCGGGCAGGGATGCCCGCGCTCCTTGCGACTGCTTATGCCGACGAAGCGGCGTCAGTCGGAGACTGGCTGGTAATATGATAAATCGCTTCCATCACGGCGGATCGCACGTCGGCAGGTAATGAACCTCGCACGGCCATGCGACGAAATGCCGGTAGCACTTCCGGCTGGCCACTCAACGCGAGAAGTTTCACCACGGCGAGACGAGCTTCCGTACTGGGGTGCTCTTCAATGGCGCGCATCAGCGGCTGAACCTCACCGGCTTTCGACATGAGGAAAAGAAGTGAGAAGGCGTCGTAGGTTTTATCGCGACTCTCACCCGTCAAGTTGCGAATCGCTTCGTTCGCCAAGCCTGACGCACCGATCGCTGCTCCGATTCTACGACGACGATCCGGTAGCGCTTCGCGCAAAGCGCGCGTGAAAGCAGCGGCCCGATCTTCCTGCAGATTGAACAGGGCGCGAGCAGCGGCACTCCTCACTTCAAGAGCATCATCGTCAAAAGCTGAGCAGATACGCCGGAAGGCATCCTCGCCACCTATGGTCGGAAGGTCGGCTAACGCAGCGGCTCGTTCCGAAGGTTTTTTGCTTGCGAGCGCGTCAAGCGCTACCGACGAAACTTCTTCACTCGCGAAACTTTCGTCCGGGACGCTGACGGGTTGGAATTCAGATCCGTCGTCGTACCCAGCGGCAAACTGGTCCTCAGGTTTCGCGGTTGGTTCAAAGAACTCCTCGGCCGAGCCACGGTCAATTTCAAAAACATATTGCGACGTCGAGGCTTCCTTCGCGGCTTCCTCGGCAAGGATGCGTTCGTGCTCTGCCTGACGCCGTGCGGCGTCTTGAAAATCTCTTTGCTCAGCCTCTTCCGCGCGAATTTTGGCTTCAACTTCGGCCCGGATGCGAGCTTCGAGTTCAGCGCGTTCGCGCGCCTCTGCTTCAACGCGTTCGCGTTGAGCTCGTTCCGCATTGATTCGCACCTGCTGCTCGGCGCGGCGACGCTCTTCTTCCTCAGCCTGCAAACGCGCAGCCTGTTCAGCCTCACGCCGAGCTTCCTCTTCCGCGCGCCGTTGCGCTTCGGCCTCGGCCATCCGGCGCGAGTGTTCGGCCGCGAGGCGGTGGGCTTCCTCTTCCGCGCGTCGTTGCGCCTCTTCTTCTGCCAACCGTCGAGCTTCCTCTTCAGCCCTGCGCCGTTCGGCGGCCTCAGCGCGGAGTTCGGCTTCGATCTCTGCACGGAGGTGCGCTTCTTCTGCAGCGCGGCGGCGTGCTTGCTCTTCAGCTTTGCGTCGCGCCTCTTCTTCACCGCGACGAAGCTCAGCTTCTTCGGCAAGACGCTGGGCTTCCTGTTCGGCCCTGAGGCGTGCCTGTTCACGAGCCTGCACGCGTTCCATCTCTTCTTCGACGGCGCGGAATCCTGATTCGGCCCTGCGGCGCAATTCTTCTTCCTGCGCGCGTTTGCGGGCTTCGGTTTCCAGATAGTGACGTTCTTCTTCGGTTCGCCGGCGTGACTGTTCCTCTTCGGCTTGGCGCAGGGAAGCGAGGTTTGACTCATGTGCTTGCTGGGCCGCACCAATCCGTTCGTCAGCTTCGCGGCGTCGGGCGTCTTCCATGTCACGCATCCGAGCGACTTCGGCCTCGGCGCGGGCAATCTCCTGGTCCGCAATCTGGCGACGCTTTTCTTCGTCAGCTCGTTCGTGAGCTTCAGCCTCGATACGTTGCCGCTCTTGTTCAGCGCGATTGCGCGCGAGTCCCTCTTCGACTTTGCGCCAGCGTTCCTGCTCGACGCGCAGAGCGTTCTCTGCCGCAAGTCGTTCGGCTTCGACTTCCGATCGGCGTGCCGTCTCTTCCGTTTGCAGTCGCGTTAGTTCAGCTTCGAGTCGCGCGATTTCTTCGCTGGCGGCAGACATGGCTGGCGCGCTCACCGCGGGTTGGGACACGTGGGCCTGAACAGATGGGGCGGTTACGAGCGATTCGGTCGCGAAGATACCAGGTCGCTCCGCGACCTGAACATTCTGCACTTCAGCTTGCGGAACGGCAGTCTCTTCAGCTTCTTGCACTCGCTCGGCTTTCAGAATCGTCAACAGGTCGGCCTTATTGCCGGTCAAGGCGGCGCGCAGTTCCTCCGTGATCGTTCCCTTAGGGGCATCAATCACGAGACGATCTTCACTGGACGCTTTGATCTCAACGCCTTTTGTGCGGAGTTCGGTTAGCAATTCGTGGGCTGTCATAGTTCGATGACCTCGCGTTCAGTTTCAAATGATGGCGGAGCAGGCTGGGGGGCTGATGCAGCAAAAGCGGAAACGGCGGACCGCGTCGGTTCCGAAACGGGCGGCGCAGTTGGTCCAGGTGCAGTGGCGCTAGCTTCGATAGCCTGGCTGATCAAATTGCGCGGCACTTTTCGATCAGTCTCGTTGTGCAAGAGTGAGTTGAGCGGAGCGATCGCCGCAGGGTCACGCAAATCCATCAACGCTTCCACGGCCGCGCGGCGAACATCCGGCGACGAATCACCAAGCGCACCGACCAGGTGTGGTGTGGCTTCACGATCCTGTACGAAGCTCAGGCGTCGTGCGGCCGCAGCGCGTTCGTTTTCAGATTCGGCTGTGCGCAGGTCGCGAGTCGCATCATCAAAGTAGCCGTGCTTCATGAATGCTTCGCGGGCCCGCTCGCGACGTTCCGGGTTGCGGCCAACCAAAGCCGATGCCAACTCGGCGCCCACCAGGCGGCGCATCTCGCGGTCTTCTGAACCGATTACGCTTTCGTCATAAGACTCGCCGCTGAATAATTTCTTTGCTTCGTCAGATGCTCGCGATACGCGCTCTCTGCGAGGGTCGTCCGCTGCGGTGGTGGTCGTCGCTACGACTGGCACGGGGATGACAGCGGGCGCTGCGGCCGAAGCTTCTGCGACTTTTTCTGCGGCGACCGCTGGTGCGACTGAAGCCTCCTTAGCAGCCGTCGTCACCGCAGCCGATGCGGCAGAGGATGTGGTGGCCGACTCAGCAACCGAGACTGGGTTTCGCTTTGACTTTGCCGGTCGAGCACGCCGCGGCCCGCGCGCGCGCCGGCGTTGAAACAGCACCAGACCAGTAATCAGCAGCAGCAATCCAGCGCCGAGCCCCACCGGAATCGGATTCAACTGCGCCAGCAGAATCCAATAATGAGCTCGCTCTTTTAGTCGCGACCACCAGTCACCCTGCGTTTGCGCGCCGATATTTGCCGGCGTTGCGGTCGGTGACGAAGCACCAGCAGTCAGAGACTTGAGTGGCGTTGCGGACGGCTTCACCGTGGCCGAGGGGTTCGCGCTTGGCGACGGCTTGGCTGTCGGCGTTGCGATTGGCGTCGGAGTTGGTTTGACGGACGAACTCGATTTGTTTGCCGAACCAGAATTGAGCGGAGCTTTGTTTGAATTCGTCGGCGTTGCGGACTGTTTCGGCGCCGTGTTGCTGTTCGAAGAATTCTTCGCCGCCGGCTTGTTCGGGTTTGTTGAGGGGACTACGCCTCTGCTTGGGTTAGCGCCACGCATTCCGCTGGTGACGTTTGGAATCGTCTCGCGCGTGCGATTGGATGCGACGGTCGGCGTGCCGCCGCCGGGAACTGATACTACGACATCCAATTTGTTCGCGCGCTGCTCGACATGAGCGGTTGCGCCCGGTTGCAAACGAAACGAGAGAATTGTGCTGTCGCCGCTCTTCTGCGCTTTCACATCTACAAATCCGCGCCCACGCACAGCTTCAGCGCGCGTAACATCAGCCGCGGGAATCTTCACATAGAAGCGATCGCCGCGCCGGTAGGCCTCGTAATCGTTCAGCGGCCGGTCGGACGTAATCGCTACGCGCGAGCCTTCCGTAGAGTCGCTCGAGCGCACGGTCGCGATGTGCTGACGTTTTCCTGAGTTTGCGTTTGTATTCGGCTGCGCGGGCTTACCGATGCGGCTTTGAGCCGGCATGATGGTGGCGGTCAACACCAACACAAAGGCGAATCGCAGAACTGAGGAGGAGTTAGCGAGTGAGCGGGGCTTTTGGTTCATCTTGCTCATCATTGGGGCAACATCAACGAAGAAGCGCACCGTAGCTAGGGAGAATTATGCAACGTGATTGGTTGGATGTCACTCGGATCAAACTCGTGAGGAACCTCGGGCTGATCAATCTTGTAGAGGAGTTCGAGCACGGCCGTACGTACATTTTCGGGCACGCCATTGCTGCCAACGATGTCGCGCAGTTGGGGGGCCAATGACGCGTCAGGGGCCAGATTCAACACGCGGATTGCGCACAGGCGCACTTCCTCATCCTTGTGTTTGCGAATGACGTCGAGGATGGGTTCGATCTCGCGCGCGCGCGCGAGTAGCGAGAAGAGCGAGAACGCTTCGTACGCCTGCCGGCGATCTTCACTGATCAGGCGATCGACTGCCTGGGCAGCGATGCCGGTCTCGACGCACGCCTTCGCCACTCGCTGTAGCATTTCGGGCTCGGCGCTCTCGGTCACGCGAACATACGCGTCAGCCCGATCGAAATGCAGACTGGTCAAGGTTCGGGCGGATGCAGCACGCACAATGCGCGATTCATCAGACAGGCCTATCAACACCGGCGCGAACACTGATTCGTGATCGATCGCGCCGAGACTGGCGACTGCTGCCGCGCGGACGGATGGTTCAGGATCGTTGATGACGAGTTTTGTTAGAGCATCGACCGATTCTCTGACGGGATGCAATGAAAGTTGTTGAGCCGCGACTGCTCGCATGCTCTCTTCCGAGTTCTGAAGTTCCGCCAGCAATTCGTCAAGGGCGCTGCCTTCAGTGGTCGACGGCAGCTCCTGGTATGTGCCCAGCCGATCCAAGTCTCCAATCTCGCTGGACCCGTTATCAGCAGAGTGCGAACTCGCTTCGGCTGACGGAGTATCGAGAAAACTCAGACTATCAACTGAACATGCACTCAATGTTTCGCTCAACAGTGATGGAGGAATATCGGGATGCCGGCGAGCTATGTCGAGTAAAGCTCCGATGGCGGCTGGAGCCCTTAGTGAGCCAAGGCTG
>DATLVM010000202.1:0-2276 GCA_035577445.1 Pyrinomonadaceae bacterium | reverse complement strand
AGTCGGGGGCGTTGCCGTCATCAAAGTCGGTGCGGCGACCGAGACCGAGATGAAGGAAAAGAAAGCCCGCGTCGAGGATGCCATGCACGCCACGCGCGCTGCAGTTGAAGAAGGAATCGTCCCGGGCGGCGGCGTAACTCTGGTGCGGGCTGCCAAGGCGCTGGAAGATGCCAAAGCGGTGGTTGGCAGGGGTGCCGATCCCGACGAGAAGATCGGCGTCGCGATAGTCCGCCGTGCGTTGGAAGAGCCGCTGCGGCAAATTGTTCAGAACGCCGGCAAGGAAGGCGCCGTCGTGGTTGAGCATGTGCGCGACGACAAGAACGAGAACTATGGCTTCAATGCCGCGACTGAACAGTATGAGGACCTGGTGAAGGCCGGCGTCATCGATCCGGCGAAGGTCACGCGCACGGCGTTGCAGAATGCCGCGTCGATCGCTGGGCTAATGCTCACGACCGAAGCCATGGTTTCGGAGCTTCCCGACGATGAGAAAGCGCCTCAGATGCCGGGTGGTATGGGCGGCATGAGCGGCATGGGAATGTAAGCAATTCCCTTCCCGATATGAAAAGCGGCTTCGATCATGGTCATCGAAGCCGCTTTTTCGTGTCTACAAAAGCGTGTGCCAGCTCGAAGGTAGCGATCACGGGGGGCGCGATTCGGCGGCCGAGCTGGCACTGGCGGGTACTATCGATTCAAATGTCGAATGACTCTTACAACCGACTGACTTTGGGGCCAGCCCCACCCGACGCCAAGAATTATACTCTCCAAGAATATTCCGTCAACGACTTTGTCAGCGCGCTTGTGATCCAGTTATCACAAGCTCACCTCGAACGACTTGTTCGATCGATAACTCAAAGAACTACGCGCATTTGACACTCATCAACCGCGTTCCTATACTGCAAATTCCTCAAACGCCCAATGGCCAGGTAGCTCAGTTGGTAGAGCGCGGCCCTGAAAAGGCCGGCGTCGGCGGTTCGATTCCGTCCCTGGCCACCATTCTTTTTTTGATTCCGCAATCCCTTCCTTGTCCGTTTTAGGAAAAGAATCCTTGTTTGTGAGACACCGTCCCCAGCACTCCCGGCACCTATCAAAAGCAGCTTAAAGAATTGCGCGATTGGAGTGCCGCGCAATCAATATTGACGACGATGCTTCGCAGAAGTATGCTCCCGAAGCATAATGAGCAAAACTCATTTGAGGTTAGCTTGATTTGCAACGCACGTTGCTCTCAACGCAAGAACTGATTAATTCGAAACGCGGCCCTGTTGCAAAAATCCTGGGAGGGAAATCCCTGATGTTGTTGGATTCTTCCGTCAAATTATCGCGGTCAAATGCGAGGTTCTCGAAAACGCGGATTGCGTTACTAAATGCTTGTTTGCTAAGCGCGCTGTGCACGTCAGCAACTTTCGCGCAGAGTCCAAACACCGGACGCATCGCCGGCACACTTACGGATCCAAACGGCGCTCGCATCGTCGGGGCCCAGGTAACCATAACGAGCGACGCCACAGCGGAACAACGAAGGGTCACCTCTGACGATCAAGGAAATTACAGCGCTCCTCTTCTCTCTCCGGGAACATATGTTGTACGGATTGCGGCCCGTGGTTTCGCGCCGGCTTTGTTTGCGCGGGTGCCAGTCATCATTACGGAAACGACAACCGCCGATGCCGAGATGGTCCCGGCCGGACCAGACACAGTCTCCATTGACATCGATTCGCTAATTCACAGCGATGGGCCGCAACTGGGCCGCGTTGTTGACACCCGCACGGTATCGGGGCTGCCTCTGGCCACACGCAACTTCACGCAGATTCTGGCGCTCTCGCCCGGCGCCTCGGTAACTCTGGCTGACAACACTGCGTTGGGTCGTAATTCTCAGAATGTGTCAGTTAACGGCGCTCGGGTTACGCAAAACAATTTCGAGCTGAACGGAATCGACGCGAACTACATCGCCAATAATGCTGCGGCATTTTGGGCGGTGCCTGCTCCCGAGACCATTCAGGAATTCAGAGTGCAGACCTCGCTTTATGATGCCTCGTTCGGACGCGGCGGGGGCGGCAACATTCAGGCTGTGACCCGTTCCGGGAGTAACGATTTTCATGGCGCGGGTTATGAGTACTTTCGGAATGACGCCCTCAACGCTAACAATCCGTTTCTCAAAGCGGCCGGGGTGAAACGGCCGACCCTCGAGCGCAATGTGTTTGGCGGGATGTTCGGCGGTCCGCTCAAGAAAGACCGATCATTCTTTTTCGTTTCGTATCAGGGAGCACGAGAGCGAAACGGTGCAT
>DATLVM010000201.1:0-7765 GCA_035577445.1 Pyrinomonadaceae bacterium | reverse complement strand
CGCGGCTGTTTATGAATCTGCGCGAGCACAAGGGCTACACGTATGGCGCTTATTCAAATCTTGACGCCCGCCGCTGGGCGGGGAGTTTTCGCGCGACCGCCGAAGTCCGCACGCCTGTCACCGGCGATTCGCTACACGAGTTCTTCTACGAGCTTGAGCGCATTCGTGACGAGAAGGTTTCAGACGAAGAAATCATCAACGCGAAGTCGTATCTTACGGGCGTGTTTCCCATCCGGATTGAGACGCAGGAAGGCCTGCTCGATCAGGTGGTAAGCATGAAAGTGTTCGATTTGCCCGCCGATTACCTGAAGACGTATCGCGAACATGTGAACGATGTCAGCATCGAAGACATTCAGCGCGTCGCGCAAAAGAACGTCACGCCTGACCGCGCCGCGATCGTGATCGTAGGCGACGCCGCCGCGGTCCTCGACCAAGCGAAATCCTATTCAGAAGAAATTGAGATTTATGATACGGAAGGGAACAAAAAGCAGTAGGCACTAAAGCAGTAAGCAGCAAGCAGAGTCAGGCACCTCGAACTTACTTGCTCGGGGCTTTCTGCCTTCTGCTTACCGCCTACTGTTCACGCTGCTCCCTGAATACGCTCAACGTCCAGCACGCCGGTCACGTTCTTGATTGAATTCATCACCTTGTCGAGGTGCTTCACGTCAAAGACTTCGACGGTAACTTCGATTCGACCTTTCTGATCAGGCCCGATTGAAGCGCGCGCGTCGCGGATTCCAGTTTTCATGTCGGAAATGGCGCCAGTAATGCCGGCGATCATGCCCGTCCGATTTTCAGTGCGGGCCAGCAGCTTCACTGCGTAGGCATTCTTCTCAGGCTTCGACGCCCATTCAACCGTGACGATTCGTTCCGGATTTACCATCAACTGCTTCACGTTGCGGCAGCGCGCGGTATGCACGGCCACTCCTTTGCCGCGGGTGATGTAGCCGATGATTTCTTCGCCATGCAGCGGATTACAGCAGCGCGCGCGATTGACCATTAAATCTTCGACGCCGCGAACGACGATCGCGTCATCGCCGGTGATCAGACGCTTGACGGCTCGTACGCCCGTCCGCAGTCGCGACTCTTTCTGGTTGTCGAGTGCCTCGAACTTTTCGGGTCCGAGATACTTTGCGATGATGTTGCGCGGGATGATCTTGCCATAGCCCATCGCCGCGAGCAGGTCATCCGTGCGGCCATACCCATACTCGTTAGAGATCCGTTTCAGATCACCATTGCTATCATTCAACAGCTTCTTGACCGAGAGCTGAAAGCGGCCCGCTTCCTTCTCAAACAGCTTCCGACCAATCTCGATCGATTCCGTGCGCTGCTGATCAGCAACCCAGTGACGCACTCGATTTCGCGCGCGCGAAGTCACCACGAAGTTCAGCCAGTCGCGTGACGGATGCGCATTGGGACTGCGAATAATTTCAACCACGTCGCCGTTCTGAAGCTGGGTGCGCAGCGGCACCATTCGGGTGTTGACGCGTGCGCCGGTGCAAGTGTTGCCGACTTCAGAGTGGATCATGAACGCGAAGTCGACCGGCGTCGCGCCGCGGGGCAACTGAATCACCTTGCCCATCGGCGTGAAGGCGTAAACATCTTTCGGGTAGAGGTCGAGCTTCAGCGTGTCGATGAATTCACGTGAATCCTTCACCTCCTGTGTCCACTCGACCAGCGACCGCAGGACCTTCAAAGCATCGTCATCGTCGTGCGCGCCACGTTTGCCTTCTTTGTATTTCCAGTGCGCCGCGACCCCTTCTTCAGCGATGAGGTGCATCTGCTCAGTCCGAATCTGAACTTCAAACGGCTGGCCCTTTGAGCCGATGACCGAAGTGTGCAGCGATTGATAGAGATTGTCGCGCGGCGTCGCGATCCAGTCCTTGAAGCGGCCAGGCACAGGCTTCCACGCATTGTGAATCACGCCCAGCGCGGCATAACAGTGTCGCAGTTCGTTTGAGGTAATCACGCGCACGGCTACCAGATCGTAAACCTGATCAAGATCGATTCTCTGCGCGTTCAACTTTTTCCAGATCGAATAAAGCCGTTTGACTCGGCCTTCGACACGAACGAAGGGCACGTCAGCTTCGCGCATCGTTGCTTCAATGGTGGAAGTGACATCATCCAAAAAAGCTTCGTTGGCAGCGCGCCGCTTTTCCAACTGCGCGGTCAAGTCGCGGTAATCTTCCGGATGAAGATTCTTGAAAGCAAGGTCTTCGAGTTCGCCGCGCAACTTACCCATGCCGAGGCGATGCGCAATCGGCGCGTAAATATCCATCGTCTCTTGCGCGATGCGACGACGCTTCTCGGGCGCGAGGTATTCGAGCGTGCGCATGTTGTGCAGGCGGTCCGCCAGCTTGACGAGCACGACGCGCACGTCATCAACCATCGCCAGCAACATCTTGCGCACGTTCTCGGCCTGCTGCTCCTCGCGCGAGACATTGCTGATATGTGACAGCTTCGTCAGCCCTTCGACCAGGTGGGCAACTTCGTCACCAAAGTACTGTTGAATTGTCTCGGTATCGGCCAGAGTATCTTCGACTACATCGTGCAGCAGCCCGGTGGAAACAGAAACGTCGTCGAGCCGCATGTCGGCGAGGATGTTGGCGACCTCGAGTGGATGAACGAGATACGATTCACCCGAAGCGCGTTTCTGACCTCGATGCTCGCGCGCCGAAAACAGATAGGCGCGGCGCAGCATGTTCAGGTCGGCCTGGGGATGGTTGCGCCTGACTTTCTCGCAGATTTCTTCGATACGAACCATAAACAAAAAGCGTCAGTGGTCAGCAGTCAGTGGTCAGTCGACTTCGGATTCGCCACTAACAACTGACAACTGACAACGAACAGCTGACCGCCTTTATTATAGCAATAGGTGACGGTCGACTTGAAAAAGTCGCTCGTCACCTAAGTTGATGCGGTTAAGTGGTAAGGATTATGGGGTCGGCGAACCAGCCGCTTCGGCCGCTTCTTCCTTCTTGCGCCGTTCTTCCGCCAGAGCTGCGGCGCGTTTGCCGGCCACATCCGCCTGGTTTTGATATTGAGTCTTCTTATCAGCCTCGCCATTCATGTCAGCTTGCTTCGCCGCTTCGAGCAGGAGATTCGTCTTGTAAGACCAGGCCGACTCGCTATTGGGATCGTACTTGATTGCGGTCTCAGCTTCTTCCAAGCCGCGAACCACACACTTTTGGATCTCGTCAAAGTCCTTCTGCTCTTTCGGTTTCTTGTAAGTGACCTTAGCATCGCCACCTTCGGTTGCCGTGATCTTCACGTCCGGAAGCTCGGTCACCTTGAAGGAGCAATCCCAATCTTTGCCGGCGAGAATTGCGTAAGCTTCGGCGCGTTTTTCGCTCGGCTGATTTGGATCGGAGGCTCGCTTCGTGATCCAGGCACGCAGGTTCTGTTCGTCCTTGATCGCCGCATAGAGAACTGAGATGGCCTTGTACGCTTCTTCAGCTTGCTGTTCGTTCGGAGGATTCTGGAGAATCCTCTGATATGCCTCGATCGCATCACGAGCTCTTTGCACATTGTCCGGCTGGTCAACGCCGGGCTTGTACTGTTGGTGGATAACGCGAGCGATGAAAATTGGAGCCGTCTGGTTGGTGGGATCGAGCGCTAGTGCGCGCTTCGCGTGCTGTTCCGCCACATCGAAATGGCCTTCTTTGTACGCTTTGGCTGTTTCGTTGAGCTCGTTTTTGGCCCTGACCTTATTAATCAACGAGCAGCCTGTCGAGGCTGCTACGAACAAACCCAGGACGGCCGTTGCGCCGATCCTGGACCGAGATAATCTCATTTCACTTAGCTCCGTTTAGATGAAGATGCCGCCGCGTCTTTGGCTAAACATTAGCGGCACGGCGGTGCGGGCGAAATTCTTTACAGCTCTTATGGCAGATCGTCGACCTGCAACCCGACCGGGTTCGCGCCGGCTCCTTTGATTGCGTCAATTACCTTAACCACATCGCCGTACTTCAGCGCGCGCGGCGCCTTAACAAAGACGGTCTTTTCGATCCGCTGATCTTCCGGAACGTTGGTCGCAGTCTCCATCCCGATCTTGTAAGCATGCTGCTCCTTGCGTTGCTGGAACGTCTGCTGAAGCTTTGCCGCCAGCGCGCTCGGATCATTCACTGAACCCATCGACTCCTGGTTCAGCTTGATTTGCAGATCAGGCGAGATCGAAACCACCAGTGTCAGCGGATTCGGTTTCAGCTTGCTGACGTCTTCGTTCGGATCTCTTTGTGTCGGGATATCCGCTTTGAAGCGGCTGGGCTTGAGCGGGGTCACGACCATGAAAATGATCAAGAGCACCAGCAGCACGTCGATTAGCGGCGTAACGTTGATATAAGGAACGGCGCGATTGCCGCCACCACCCATTGCCATAAAATTACCTCATTAGTCCACTGCCTGAACTCAGGCGGAGATCAAAAATCAAGTTAGGTTGCCGGCGCCGCGGCCGCGCTTTTACCCTTTTTCTTATCGGCGACCAGGCCAATCTTATCGACACCCTTTTCGCGAACAGCATTTATGACCTTCACGACTTCACCATAGCTCACGTCGATGCCGCTCTTGATGTAAACGATCTTGTCTTCTTCCTTCTTGTTCGCGAGTGCTTTTTCGACTGCCGACTTCAGGTCGTCGAGGTTCGCTTTCTTTTTGCCCAGGTAATAATCACCGTCTTTCGGAATAGAGACAATCACCGCGCTTTCTTTGTTGATGGCCTGGTCCTCGTCGGGATTTCGCAGGTCGCGAGGAATCGCGACCGTGATGCCCTGCTGAAGAAAGGGTGTGACCACCATGAAGATAATCAGCAGCACGAGCATGATGTCCACCATTGGCGTGACATTAATCTCGGATTGTAGGTGGTCGGCGCCGCCTTGCATTCCCATGACTTAATACTCCTTCTTCTGTGTAAGCGAAATCAGGGGAGCATTTCGCTCCCCAGCTTCAACACGCCTGGCGTCGCGCACTATGGATTCAACTGCTTGGTGCGATTCTTGATGAAGTAGTCAACCAGCTCGGAAGCCGAGTTGTCCATTTCCACCACGAAGCCGTCGACCTTGCCGGTGAAATAGTTGAACAGCCATACGGCGGGCACCGCTACGACCAGGCCCAGCGCGGTGGTAAAGAGTGCTTCCGAAATACCACCGGCCACGGCCGCGATACCGGCTGTCTCAGCGTTCTTCATGCCGCGGAAGGCGTTGATAATTCCAAACACTGTACCGAACAGTCCCACAAACGGAGCGGTCGAACCAATCGTCGCCAGACCCGACAAACCACGCCGGAACTCTGCGGTCTTAATAGCAATGGCCCGCTGCAGGGCGCGTTTCGACGCTTCGATCTCGTCGCCCGAAATGTCGGTCGACTGTTCGTGCGCGCGGAACTCCTGAAGACCGCTGTTAACGACCATCGCGAGGTGCGATTTACGATGCTTGTCGCTGATATTAATAGCCTCTTCGATGCGGTTGTTCTTCAACGCCTGCGCCACCCGCGGGGCAAATTCGCGGGATTGCTTCTTGGCCGCGGTATACGTCAGGTAACGCTCGACCATGATCGCAATCGAATAGACGGACATGATCAGCAGAATGATCACGACCGTGATAGCGACGGCGCCCATGTTCTTCACCATTTCAGTAATGGTGAATTCATTGCCCGTCGATGATCCCGCGGCGGGACTCGGCGAAGCCTGCAAAAGAAACAGAAGAAAGCCCATCGCTTTCGTTCCGAGGATGGTTGTCAGAATAGTCACGGTAAATCCTCCACAGATTTATTTACAATTGATTTCTTACCGGCAGATGAGACGGAGCGCTGACGGCCCGACTCTGTCCTGGGGCGCCCCAGCGCACCGGTTACTTATTGCGCCACAAAGTTGTAGATGATTACGCCGTTGACCTTCACCGGCTGGCCGGAAAGTTTTGTCGGCGTAAATTTCGAAGCGCGCGCCGCGGCAACGGCAGCGGCTTGCAAGAGCGGATGTCCCGAAACAGCATGGGCCGATACTACGTTTCCGTTCTCATCGATCAATACCTGCACCTGCACCGACCCGGATGCGTGCGCGCTGCGCGCGATGGCCGGATAGGGCGGCGTGACCAGGTGAACAGCCTTACCATTCAGCACACCACCCGAAATAGGCGCGTGCGGAGTCGGCTTCGGCGTCGCCGCTGGCGGTGGCGGTTCGTCCTTGATTTCCACACGAGTCGGCGCTGAGACAATCTGTCCCGTTCCGGCTCCGGGCGCTACTGGCGCGATGGCGTTAGAGTTCGAGCTACCAACCATGGTCACTACGTTGTTACGCACCGGCGGAATATCGCTGGCCTTCTTGCCAATCTCTTTAGGCACCAAATCCGGACGATCCACATTTGCGATCAACTCTTTGCGCACGTCGATGTTCTTGTTGACTTCGACTTTCTCCGCTTTAGGTTCTTCTTTAGGTTTGGCAGCTTGCGGAACCGGCACCGGAGCAATCAGTGCGGTGAGTTCCAAGGTCTGCTGATCGATATTAGCCGTCGCCAACATGATTCCGGCTACGGCGCCCACGACGATTAGCACGAGGTATGCAATGGTGAACCCGAGCAGGAATCCGCCTTTACGCTTGATATCTGCAGCATGCGATCCAGACTCAACTAACTGATCGAACATTTTTCTGTTCCTCCTAAAAATCGGCGCCAATTGGGTCAGGGCTGGAGACTTGAATATCTAAAACCCGCGTTCGAACCCGCTAATGCAACCAGAAGGGAAAGCAGCGGAGCGTTGCGTTGAAAGTCAGGCCCGGCGCTTTGCGAGACACAAAGAAACTGGCCACTTCGACGTTACATTCCCACTGCGAGTCCCACTTCTCGACGAAGCAAGGGCACCGTAACATAGCGTATTTAATTGGCCAGCAACGCCCGCAGTCTATGCCGCAAGTGCTTTCAAAGTCAAGGCAAAAACCTGACGAGATGATTGCTTCCGCGCGCGATCAGATGCAAGCATCGTGACCAATAAAACACGAGTAATTAGACTCCAAACGCGTGCGTTTGTTCCCGCTCACGCAACCCGCGAAGGCTTGCCCACGCCGTTACGCGCGCGCTCGGTTCGCGAAGCATTTCGCGCGCCGCCAGGGCCAGATTCGCGCTGCTTCGTCACCGCTGCTTTCTCTGCCGAAGCGACGCGCCTTTCCCACCAAACCATCAGCGGGCCGGCCACGGCAATTGTGTCGTAGGTGCCGAAAATGATGCCCATCAACAGGGCTAAAGAGAATGGTCGCAATGTTTCGCCGCCCAGCAAAACCAGCGAAACGACGGATAAAAACACTAAGCCCGACGTAATAACCGTTCTTGAAAGGGTTTGATTAATGGATAAGTTTGTTACGTCGTAGAGATTCATGCGGCGATACAGCTTTCGGTTCTCACGAATTCGATCGAAGATCACGATCGAGTCGTTCATGTCGAAACCGACCAGCGTCAGCAACGCCGCAATTACAGTCAAATTGATCTCGATTTGAAAGATTGAAAAAAGCCCCAGAGTTACTAAAACGGTGTGAAATACCGCCACCACCGCGGCCGCGCCGTACGTCCATTCGAAGCGAAACGCAATGAACAACAGCATTCCGATCAGGGCGGCAACAGTGACGGCGATCGCCTGCGTGCGGAGTTGCGAGCTCGCCACTGCGCTGACCGCGTCGGTCCCCAAGATTTCCGCATTGCCTTCACCGAAGGTCTTTAATGCCTGTCCGAGTCTCGCACGCGCCGGATCGACGCCCACCTGTGTCTGATCACCAGACGGCAGCGCGCTC
>DATLVM010000200.1:0-2553 GCA_035577445.1 Pyrinomonadaceae bacterium | reverse complement strand
TAAACGAAGAAGTTCGCCAGCGAAACGATCCAGATGTACTTGTTGAGAAAGACCCGCTCGATGACGAAGCGACGAAATTCTTTGCGCGATTCGTGAGTTTGCGAATGTCGCTCGGTGCCTTCAACTTCCGGCAAACCGACTGACGCGGGCGTGTCCGGCAGCGTCAACCAAATCAGAATCACACATGCAAAAGCAATCCCTGCGGGAACAAAGAAGGCGAGCCGCCAACTGATCACGACGAGATAGCCGCACAGAATTACGATCAATCCACCGCCGATCGAATGCGAGATGTTCCAGATCGACATACGGCTCGCCAACTTTTTGGGCGGAAACCAATGCGCCAGCAAACGAGCGCAAGGCGGGAAGCCCATGCCCTGAAACCAACCGTTGGCCATCCAAATCAAACCGAGCACGACGACGGCTGAGTTGAATCCGAATAAGACATTCATCAGCGCCGACGCGCCGAGACCGAACGCCATGAACGCGCGCGCATTCGAACGATCGCCGAAGAATCCGTTAGCGAACTTCGAAACTCCGTACAGCACACCATGCAGCGTGAGGAACAGACCCAACTGAGTTTTCTTGAATCCCAGACTGCTCTGCATCACGGGCATGGCGATGCTCAGGTTCTTGCGGACGAAATAGAACGTGGCGTAACCGATGATGGAAGTCAGCAGGACGCGCTTCTGCCAGTAGCGATAGCCAGCGGCGACCGCCGCTGAGTCAGTAATTTTCTCCGAAGCTGCGCGCGCCGGGGCAAAGAATTTCAGTAATCGACCGAACGCAGGCGGTTGCGCGATTGATTCAGCAGCGACGGCTTTATCGAGTTGATCGGACACGTCTGGATTGTTGGCTAAGATTGCCTCATTGACGGTCGGGCTTTTTACATGTCGCGTACGATACTCGCTTGATTAATCACCGACAAGTCATAAGATGAACGTCCAATGAAACTCAGCGCTGAGCAAATTTCTGAGTGCGAGCGCGATGGATTTCTCATACTCGAGAATTTTGTCAGCACGGAATCCTGTGATCGATTGCGCGCACGCGCCGCCGAACTCGTGCACGAATTCGATCCGGCGGTGGTCTCGATTTTCTCGACTCATGAGCAGACGCGCACCAGCGACGATTACTTCCTTGAATCCGGCGACAAGATTCGGTGCTTCTTTGAAGAGAACGCTTTTAATTCCGACGGCACGCTGAAGCAAGCAAAAGAACAGTCGATCAACAAGATCGGCCACGCGCTTCACGATCTGGATCCTGTCTTCGATCAGTTTTCGCGGACTACCGACATCGGACAGTTAATTCGCGATCTGGGTTTTGATGATCCGTTGCTGCTGCAATCGATGTATATCTTCAAGCAGCCGCGCATCGGCGGCGAAGTGACTTGTCATCAGGACGCGACGTTTCTCTACACAGAACCGCTTAGGATGGTGGGGCTTTGGTTCGCCCTTGAAGACGCGAGCGTTGAGAACGGATGTCTTTGGGCAATTCCCGGCGGGCATAACTTGGGACTGAAATCGCGATTCGTGCGAGGCAGTAGCCCGACCGTCAGGGAGGGCGTGGGCACTTTCGAGCCGCCACCTTCGCGAACGCGGTTCGAAGTATTAGATAGTTCACCCTGGCCTGAAGCGAAGTTATCGCCGCTTGAAGCGAGGAAGGGAACCCTGATCGTTCTGCATCCGCTGCTGCCACACTTGAGTCGCGAGAATCGATCCGCGAAGTCCAGGCACGCGTACACGCTTCACGTGATCGACGCTTCCGTGAAATATCCGGAAGAGAATTGGCTACAGCGATTGGGAAAGCTGCCGCTGCGCGGATTCTAACGGCTGAGTTTGACGCGGCGGCGCGCATTAAGGCTCCCGTCGCCGCAACAAGCAAGTTACGAAACAGTCCTAATTGTATCGGGATGTTTCGCAGCATGAATCGTCTGGCGAAGGATTCGTGAAATCGCGCCGCCCATCAACGCAACCGTTCAGTTGCTACTTTCCTATGAACGAAGAGCCACATCGCAGCCTCATCAGGCAACTGGTCGCAATCAACCTTGAATACCGCGAAGAAATCTTGGACACTTACCTCGAAATCAAACTCATTGACCTTATACGGTCGGCATGAGGTAAACCCTGTGTATTTCAAGTTCCAGCTAAAAAGGAGGAGACAATCTCATGAGGTTTAAATATTTCGTGTTGCTCAATAGTCTTGTCGTGTTCTTGTTCGGTGCAGCCTTCATGCTACGCCCGTTAGACATGATGGCCCTGTATGGCGTGGTCCAAAGCGGCTGGGGCGTGACTGGGCTGCTTGCAGTGACCCTCATCGGCTTCGGCCTGGTGCTAAGCGCCGTAGCGTACACGGTGTCAGAGGAGAGACAACGGCCGGTGACTGTAGCTCTGTTGCTGGCTAATCTGCTCGCGTTCGCCATAAGCGCCGCTCAGCAGCAAGCGATCTGGAACACACGGATGGGGTGGGTGACGGCAGGTGGGTATCTCCTGTTCGTGCTCGGCTATGCGTACTTAGTCGTGAAGGGAACGACCGCGCGTCATGCGGTCCGCCGCGCCT
>DATLVM010000199.1:0-4872 GCA_035577445.1 Pyrinomonadaceae bacterium | reverse complement strand
CGTCGCGACCAGACGGCGGAAGTTCTGACTTTCATGCTGGTTACCGCGCCGCTTCCGTTACAAATTGCCGATCAACCAATCAAGCTGGCTGAGCAGCAAGTGGCAGGCTGGGAAAAACTTTATGGCGGAGTCGCGGAAACCCTGGAGTTAGTCGGCGGCGCTGGCCGCGCATGGACCAACGAAGAGAAGCTGGCCGGGATGGCCAACGGACGCCAGCTTACGCAGGGTGGCCCGCCGCCGCAGACTGTCTATCGCGTCGCGCGTAAGGCCGGCGCGCCACTTCTGGTGACCGTGCCACTTCGTTACGCGAGATAGATTGGCACGCGCCTCCTGCGCGTGAACCATGGGCGGGACGCCCATGCCACCACTTGTGATAATCTCTGGCCGTTTCAAATTTCTGAAACCAACTCAGGAGGAGCCCGATATGTTACGAACGTTAATTAGAAAAAGAGTCTTACTACTATCGTTGTTTTGTCTCGCGCTGATTACTGCCGCGATCGTCGCGATTCCTCGATCGAATTCCGCCGCCGATTTTTCAGGTCGTGAGATTCTCAGTGTCACGCGCATTGCACATGGTGGGGCTGACTACGCCAATCTCCAATACGTCACTGTCAAGGCCAGTGGCTTTGTGAATGCGGTCGCGTTTGGTGGCCTGGGCGCGAATCCGCTCGGCGGTATGGCTGAAGTCAAACTTGGCATCACCGATTATCAGGACAAGCAGATGCGCCGGCGTTTGGAAGTTGCGCCGACGGCGACGCTGCCGGGACGAACGTACCTGGTGTTCACCGGCTCGACCGGTGGCGGCATGATTTTCGGAAATGAGTTCCGCGTGCGCGAGGCGGCGGCGTCACGCCACTGGGGCATGATGGGCTTCGACACTTTGAATCGAGCCATCGAAGGCCAGCTCGTCACCGCGCGTCAGGCCGACGAGGGCAACGATTACGTCGTCGAAGTGAAATTCAATGCGGACGACACCGTTCGCTATTGGATCAATAAGCAGAATTTCCTGATCGACAAAATCACCACGCGTTATCGCAGCCAGGTTCTGATCGAGGAACAGCGCAGCGATTATCGCCGGGCTGACTGCATGATGCTGCCGTTTCACGTCGTGACGCGTTTGCAGGGTCAGCCGTTGGCCGATCTGGATATCGTGAGCTACGATTTGAAGAGCACCGTGCCGGCGGCGACGTTCACGCTGACGGCCACGCCTTAGCTCATTCTCGGCGAAAGCATTTAGCCGCGGATGAACGCGGATTCACCCAGACAAAAACGAGAACAGTTCGTCCTTTTTGATCTGCGTCATCCGCGTTAATCTGCGGCTATTTCTTTTCGCGCCTCGCGCTCATGCGGGCAAAGGATGCCCGCGCTCCGCCCGCAGGATGCGTGCGTTCCGGTTACTTCCACTCGCCAACCAACACGAACGGCGCCCAATAGAACGGCGCGCTGTGCGTCTTGCCGGTGATCATCGCTAGCTGTGCATCTCTCAAGGCAGAGGCCGGAGGCGGAGGAGTTGCCGTGAGCAGGCGCTTGTAGAAATCCGTCATCAATTCCGCCGTTGATTTGTCGGCAACAGACCAGAGCGAGACGCCCACGGTGGGTGCTCCCGCGTACATGAATGCGCGCGTCAAACCGATCACGCCTTCGCCGCGCTTCTCTTTTCCCAAACCGGTTTCGCACGCCGAGAGCATCACCAGCGGCGCACCCAGCTTCAAGTTAAAAATCTCATCCGTGCGCAAGAACCCGTCATTTGATTTGTTCCCGACGAGCGACAGAACGACTCCCGTAAACTGCGGCCGCTCCGCATCGAGCAACCCGTGCGTGGCGACGTGGACATATCGGTAGTTAGTCAGGTCGCGTGCGCGCAGGTTGTCTTCGTTTGCGTTCAGGTCGATCCAAACGTCCGGCTTGTTAGTGCCCGCGAGCTTGGCAATCTCATCGGCTTCCGTGCGGGTGCCGGACAATCGAGCCAGATGAAATCCGGTGGACGCCGTCACCGAAGCATTGGGACCCGCGACATCGTTTACCGCGCTCTCGAGTGCCAGGCCGAGACCGCGCGTTTCCGCAGATGCAGTTCCGCCTGTCGCTCCTTTCGCCCGTGGGTCGTCGGCGCTGAACACCGGATCCGCTACCACCAGCATCGCGCCTTTGGCGCCCTCCCTGACGGTCGAGTTTCCGCCCCGGATCGCGGCGATGACTGATGCGGACGGCGAGTAAACAATCTCGTTTGTCTTAACCAGATAATTCAACGAAGCATAGTCGGCGCCTTCGGTGTTCTTCACCAACGCTTCAAACGGGATGTAGTTGAGCAGGCCGTCAGCGACAACGAGAATCCTTTTGTCGGCGATGACTGACGCAGCCGGTTCGACCACGGCTTTGTAGAGCGCATTTGCAGCCGCGACGAATGGCGCGAGATCTTCCGACGGACCTTGTACGATGCCCAAGCCGCGCTGCTGATCAGCGGTCACGTCAATACCGACGATGCGGCGCTGGAGTTTTGGTGGAATCAACGAGGCGCGAAAATCGGTGGCCAGCTTGTCGACGTCGCTGCGTCGCGGCAGCTTGAACAGCGACACGCCCGCGCGATTCACTGCGAACGCATAGGACGAGTCATTGCCGAGCGCGTACTCGAGCAGCACCGTGTTGTCATCGAGCACCTTCTGCTGCACGTCGGCCAGCGACAAAGGTTGGATCGCCGTCAACGCGGCGTACTTCGGACTGGCGGTGCGAATTTGGTTTTCGATCTCATCGAATTCGGTCTGCAGCTTGTCCAGTTCCTCTTCGAGGTCCGAAGGCTTTTGTTTTTGATCGCCCGAAAGTGCAATGCCGGTGAGCTGTTCGGCAATTGCCTGTTGCCGATCGAGATTGTCCTGCTTCTTTTTCAGCAAGTCAGCCGGGACGCCTTCAGTGATTTGCGCGTGAACCTCGCTCAGCATGTCGAGCAGTGAGCGTGCGCGACCGGCTTCAGTGATGCGGAAAGATTCGGCGGCGTAATCGAGAGCTTTGCCTGTTAACGTTCCACTTGATCCGGTCGCTACCGCTCCCGGTACTGCCAGGGCCATTTCCGCGAAAGCGGCGGACGCTTCGTCATAAACATCCTTCGTCGTCGCGATGAACGTGGTGCGGGATTCATCCGCGCGCAGACTACCGGCGCGAATCGTTTCCACGGTCTTCAAAGCTTCGCGATAAGCATCGAGCGCCTGCTCGCGCATCTTCGTGGCGTTGCCGCCTTTTTCCTGCGCGGCTTGTAGCCAGAGACTGCGACCGAGGCCGCGTTGCGCGGGCCACATTAAGTCGAGCCGGCCATCTTTCTTCGCTCCATCGGCAGCGTCATTGAACATCTTCGCCGCATCTTTGAAGCGGCCTTCGCGCAACGCCACGTCGCCCAGACTGGTGCGCGCCGCCGCGCGAAATCTTCGCGTCTGGCCGAGCTTGGCTACTGACGCAAATGATCCGTTGCCGGCATCGAGCGCATTCTGGAAATGCTTGCGCGCGGTTTCGAGATCGTTGTTCGCGTACGCGATGCGGCCCGTGCCGAGTTCAAACGTCATGTACACGATCGCGGTGCGATACTCATCGAGTTCTTTTTTTATCTCGAACAAGCCCGCCCCGGTGGTTACCGGGGTCGAAATGCTGGGCCTTGTGCCGGTGATTGCTCCCCCCATAATTGTCCCGATACCGATATGACGGCCGACCTTGGCCGCCGCACTCTCAGGCTTTTTCACATTCATCATGAAATAAGCCGTGCTGGCTTCCGACATTTGTCCAAGCCGATAGTTCGTGTCGCCAATCTTCGCCAACATCAGGTTCGCGTTGAAGCCGTTGTCGAGCGTGCTCTCTGCCGTCTGCGTTGCCGCGCTCGCCGTCGATCCGGCGCGGCTGGCGACATTGTTCGCGGCGGCCGCGTTGGTTTGATCTTTACCTGCCGCGACGGTGAACGATTGATATGCCTTCTGATAATGTTCGAGCGCTACTTTGTACTGGCCCTGGACGAGATAGAGATCACCAAGTGCGTCTTCGGCAGCAGCGATTCCGCGCGCGTCATTCGACTGAGTGAATGAACTCAGCGCCGATTGCAGCAGCGGCAGGGCCTGATCCGCGTGACCTTGCTTGAGCAGAGCGCGACCGCGCGAAAGAGAAGTCGAGGCGTCGGTTTGGGGAGTCTCGAGGTTCTTGAAGTTGTTTGCGGTCGTGATCTGCGATAACGATGAAACCAAGGCAACTGCAAGAACCAGCATTGCTGTGACCGGGAAATACACATTCAACTTACTATTTTTCATTGAGACACCTCGAATTTCCAATGCACGCTCGGATGGAGCGCGGGCATCACTGCCCGCATGAGCGCGAAGCGCGAACAATTGAGCGTGCTACGCACGCTTTGCGGGCAGGATGCCCGCGCTCCGTTAGAATTATTTATGAACCAGATCCAGGACCGTCACCAATACGGGCGCCGTCGTCGACGCGCTCATGCGAATCACGGACGGTTGCGGCGCAGTTTGATCCAAACCTAGGCCGCGCGTCGTGGCGGTTTGTTCCTTCTCGGTTTGCGCCTGACCGGCCGTGTCGCTGGTGACAATCTTCACATCAGCTTTCGCTGATTGCTGGATTCGCGTCCACACGTCGGCGGTCGGATGCCAGGGGCATTTGTCTTTGTTCGCGGTGCAGAAACCTACGAGCGCATCCTCGATCGGAACCTCGGACAAAGGCTCGCGGGTCACCACTACGAAAAGATGTTCGGTCGCAGGATTGCCATAGAACTGAAACCAGCGCAGCCGGTCGTCGGTTTCAACCGTCGATGGAACATCGATGGGAACATGCGCGGCGATCCAGTTGTCGCCGCCTTCCAAACGCGAGTCAGGAAAAATCATTTCGGGC
>DATLVM010000198.1:0-2579 GCA_035577445.1 Pyrinomonadaceae bacterium | reverse complement strand
CGATCCCGATTTCAAAACAGAGGATGATGTAAAAGATGACTGACAGGCGTGACGACATTCGCTTGGGTCCTTCAAACACAAAAATACCACAAAGCCGAACCTCTGTCGCTTTGTGGTCATTTAAGCAGGCGAGCTACTGCTCCATGCGCGATTGCAGAGATCGCAAACGCTCGTTAACACCTCGATACGAAACGTTATTGCCGTAGATTTCCGTAAACAAATCCATCGCCCGATTCAATTCACCCGCCTGCTCGTAAGCAGCGGCTAAATCAAACCGCAAGGCCTGGCGCTGATCTTCAGAAAGGTTGGGACTATCCAAGCCGCGACTCAACCACTTGATCGCGAGTTGCGGCACATTCTTCTTGAGGAAACAGTGGCCCAGCAGATTGCAGCACTGCAAATACCGCTGGCTTCCATCATCAGGCGAGACTAACGCGACCGCCACTTGAAATTCTTCGAGCGCTTCCTCGAATAGTTCCATCTCCTGATACGCAAGCCCGAGGTTATAGTGCGTTTCGTAATCGCCATTGCCATTGGAATCAGCTTCCGCAGATTCGCGATACTCCTCGAACAGCTCGGCAAGTTCCGGATGGATTATCTGAACCGGAGGCAGCGCGCTCTGATTCTCAACCACGGGCGCGACTGTCGAATTTGACTCAACGACCTCGAAGTGTGCGAAATCGTCAGAGACCTCCTCCACAATATCAACGTTCGCCTCCTCCGGTTCACCGTTGAGTCGCCGGCGCCTTTTCTCAATGTCAGGATGCGATCCGAATTGCCGCTCGAGCAGATCCAACGTGTCGACCGCAATGTCTACATAACCCTGCGCAATGTAGAAGTCGACGCTCTCGAGCTCTTGAGCTCGAATCGCCGCGTGACGGTCATCATCGTTCTCGCCGGCATCGTCTTTGGGTTCCACCGGCACAGGCACTTCGTGCGGCTGGCCTTCAAAAGCAAAGCCCCGCTCGATTTCCATTTCGCCTGAGGTCTCAGTGATCTCTTCCGCTGCGGCTTCAGAAACAACTTCGTATTGATAGTCACTGTCAGGCTCGATTGTTTCGAAGTTCACTTCATGCACGTCGGATATCGACGATGCTTCCGATCGAGGAGACACATTCGATTGCGGAAGAACTTCCGCGGCAGCTTCTTCTTCTGCGCCACCCAACTCGCTCAACCGTTCGGCATAAAGCCGCTCGTCCGGTACCAGCCTCGCCAATTGCGTCAACGCATAGCGCTCATCTGCGACCAGCGCCGCCGCTTGCGCAGCTTCCGCCAACTGTTCGAGCGACGCTTTCAGATTGTCCACGTCGCGCTGCCACCAGTAAATGCGCACCAGGATCCGCAGAGCTTGAACATTGTCCGCGTCTGAGGCCAGCAACTCGTTGACTACATCCAGCAGCTGTTGGTTGTGACGTTCGGCGAGCATCTGTTCAGAAATGCTCTGGACCACTCGCACCGCGTCGGCGACTTTGTCTTCACGCAAGTAGAGTCGGGCGACGTCCAGGAGTCGCGGGTGGGCTGATGAGTCTTTGTCGACCAGACTACGTATAGCTTCTTCGGCACGCTGAGGATCCTCGGCTTCCAAGTGTGCGCTCGCGAGCACGGAAAGCAGTTCGACATCGTCCGGATGATCGACAACCGCCGTCGCGATAATCTCAGCCGCTTCATAAGCCGTGCCCCGCGCCGTATGGGCCGCCAGCAATCCGCTCAATGCATCGTAATCCGTCGGCGCCACATCAACCGCTTTCGCAAACAACTCCACCGCTTCGTCGACGGCATTGCGTGCCAGCATCCTATGGCCGGCTTCACTGAAGGAAGCTGCGGCGTCTCTCGACATGCCTTCTTTCAAATAGCCGTCAGCCAGCTTGATTCGTACTTCTGTGTTTTGTGGATCGACGTCGGCGATCTTGCGCAACACTTCCAGGCCTGCCTGCGTGTCGCCTGATTTCGCGTGAGCGTCGGCGACCACCAGGTAATGAGAGCGCGCTTCGACGACCAGGTCTTGTTGCGCGTAGAGATCGGCAAGGTTCGTAGCAATCTCTAAATCGTTCGGCTGGAGCCGATCGATCTTCTTGAACATCGCGATCGCCTTCAGGGCAAACTCCTGATCGCGATAATGATCAGCGATGCGTCGAAAACACGAGACCGCGCCAGCGCGATTGCCCACGCGGACATACAGGTCGCCGAGAATGTTCAGCGTGGTAAAATCGTTAGGCTCGTTCTCGACTAGCTGGCAGTATTCCTTCACGGCCGCCGGAATCTTCCCCATCTCGAGGTATCTCTCGGCGGCACGCAGAGTCTTTTCCTTATCGAACGGCATGTTCTGAGAACTAACGGAATGAATTCGGGCGATCGGTCGAACGCCCTTTTTTCGGAGGAACCCGAGCTTGGTGCCTGCTGAAGCGCACGGCCAGAGCGGCACTTCATACGCTAACACGGCGACTGCGGAGTGTCAACGCCGTTGTTCTACGCTAAACGCGCGGCAACGATGCTTTTTTTGGGAGGATTTTTTAGATTACGTCCGCAAAGTTCTTGCGACTGCGGGCAAACCACCAATAGCCGAGCACGAATGCCACCGC
>DATLVM010000197.1:0-4180 GCA_035577445.1 Pyrinomonadaceae bacterium | reverse complement strand
GTTCATCAATCAGAGCATTCGGCCCATGCTTCATCTCGCCGGCGGGATAGCCTTCGGCGTGCACGTACGAAAGCTCTTTTAGTTTCAATGCTCCTTCGAGGGCGATCGGAAAATTGATTCCGCGTCCAAGATAAAGAAAATCTGTCGCGCGGAAAAATTCTTTCGCCAGCTCTTCGATGCCCTCGGTGTCGCTCAGTACGTGCTCCATCTTCACCGGCAACTCGGCCAGCTCTTGTGCGTGGGCCCGACTCTGTTCAGCGGTGAGAGTGCCGCGAATCTGACCCAGGTACAGACCAAAAAGATAAAGCGCGATCATCTGCGCGGTGAACGCCTTCGTCGAAGCGACGCCAATTTCCGGACCCGCATGCGTGAGAACTGTGCCGTCGGCCTCGCGCGTAATCATCGAACCCTGCACATTGCAGATTGAGAGGACCTTGCCGCCGCGTTCCTTAACTTCGCGCAGCGCGGCGATCGTGTCAGCGGTTTCGCCCGACTGTGAAATCACGAGCAGCAGAGTGTCTTCGTCGAGCACGGGATCGCGATAGCGAAACTCTGACGCGTAATCGACTTCGACGCCGATGCGCGCCAGCTGCTCGATCATGTACTTGCCCGCGATGCCCGCGTGCCATGACGTGCCGCAGGCGGCGACCTTGATCGATTTGAAGCGCTTGAAATCAGCTTCAGTGAGATTCTTCATGTCGTCGAGGAACACGCGGCCGGTATCGAGCGAAACGCGACCTTCGACGGTTTCGCGGACGGCGCGCGGCTGCTCGTAAATTTCCTTGAGCATGAAATGCTTGAAGCCGCCCTTTTCCGCCTGAATCGGATCCCAAGTGATGCGCTGACGCTGCGGCTCGACGGGATTCCCATGAAAGTCGGTGACGCGCACACCATCCTTTGTCATCACCGCGATTTCGCTGTCGCCGAGGAAGAAAACGTCGCGCGTGTGTTCGAGAATTGCCGGCACGTCCGAAGCTACGAAGAATTCCTGATTGCCAATGCCGATTACGGCAGGCGGACCGAACCGCGCAGAGATGATCGTGTCAGGTTCGTCGGCCGACAACATCGATAGCGCAAAGATGCCGCGCAGTTGCTGCACGGTTTTGCGCACGGCGCCTTCAAACGTCTCTCCCTGCTTGATGTGCTCTTCGATGAGGTGCGCGATTACTTCGGTGTCGGTCTCAGTGACGAACTGATGATCTTTCTTTCTTAAGTCTTCTTTGAGGTCTAAGTAATTCTCGATGATGCCATTGTGAACGACGACGACGCGGCCGGTGCAGTCTCGATGCGGGTGGGCGTTTTCTTCGGTCGGGCGGCCATGTGTGGCCCAGCGCGTGTGACCGACGCCGTAGGTGCCGTCGATGGGACGCTGACGGAGAGCATCTTCAAGGTTGCGCAGCTTTCCTTCAGCGCGCTCGATTTTTAGTTCGCGGTTTTCATCGACCACAGCAATGCCCGCCGAGTCATAACCGCGGTATTCAAGTTTGCGAAGGCCGTCGATAATCAACGGCACGACCTGTTTGTTTCCGACGTATCCAACTATTCCGCACATAAAATTAGTAGGCAGTAACCAGTAACCAGTAAGCAGTAGAACGCATAGGAACCTTCAGTCTGAATCGCGCAGTTTCTTTTTCACCTTCGCCGGGACGCCGGCGACGAGCGTGTTAGGTGGCACGTCTTCGGTCACAACTGAGCCGGCGGCCGTCACCGCGCCTTCACCGACGCGCACGGGTGCCACGAGCATCGTGTCCGATCCGATTCGAACGTTGTTCTCAATCACGGTTTGATTCTTGTTTTTGCCGTCGTAGTTGCAAGTCACAGTGCCCGCCCCGATGTTGGTGCCTTCACCGATCGTGGCGTCACCGAGATAAGTCAGATGCATCGATTTCGTGCCGCGACCGATAGTCGATTTCTTAACCTCTACGAAATTCCCGACGACGGATCTTTCTTCCATGCGCGCGTTCATCCGCAAGTGCGCGAAAGGCCCGACTGCGCAATCATCGGCGATTTGCGAATTAACGATGAGGCAATGATCCTTGACAGTGACTCGGTTGCCGAGTTTCGAATCGACAATCCGCGAGCCATGTTGGATCTCACAAGCTTCACCGATGACGGTTTTGCCCTCGATGTGAACACCGGGATGAATGATCGAGTCTCGGCCGATTTGCGCATCGCCGCTTACGTACGCGTTGGATGGATCGAGAAAGGTCACACCTTCCTCCATCATCAAACGCCGAATCGTGCGACGTCGCAACAAGTTTTCGAACTCAGCCAACTCAGCTCGCGTGTTGATTCCTGAAACTTCGCGGGCATCAGAATGCAGATGGAGACTTACCCGGCCACCAGTGCTTTTAAGGAGCAAGGGCGCATCTGTTAGGTAATATTCGCCCTGGGTGTTGTTCGGCTGGATCTTTTTGAGCGCATCGAACAGTTTGCCGGCGGCAAAGCAATAGATTCCGGAATTGATTTCGCGAAGCTGACGTTCCTCATCCGACGCGTCTTTCTGTTCGACAATCTTCACAAATTCACCCGCATCGTCGCGAACGATGCGCCCATAGCCGTACGGATTTTCCAATCGCACGGTCAGGATCGTGCAGACTGCATCATCGGCGTGATGTTTCTCTACCAGAGAACGTAGGGTCTCCGCTTTTATCAACGGCACGTCTCCCGAGAGGAGCAGAATCGTGGCGTCCCGGTCAGTTAGACTCTGCTCTGCAGCTAAGGCAGCATCGCCCGTTCCTCTCTGATTCTCTTGAAGTGCAAAAGAAGCGCGGTGTTCGCCCAGTTCCGCTTCGACAGCTTTCTTAACATCATCGGCCTGATGACCGACGACAACTGTAATTGCGCCCGGATCGAGTTGCGCAGCAGTTCGACAAACATGCGCAATCAATGGTCGGCCATCGAGCTTGTGGAGGACCTTCGCCGCGGCTGATTTCATGCGCGTGCCGAGGCCGGCAGCGAGCACGAGCACTTCGACCTTCGCTGGTTGTTTGGGGTTGGGTTGTGACGACATCGAGAGGCTAATTGGCGGCTAATAACTCTGTTTCGATCAAGTTTCGCTCGCGCGCATTGGCAGCGCACGACATAACAACCCGAGCAAGCCGATCAGTATTGTGACGAACCATATCACCCTCGTCCAGTAGATCCACGCGCACGACTTCGATTTCGGGATCCAACTGCGAAGAGGAATTCTCATCAAGCAAAATCTGATGAGCGCCATCGGCGCGATAGAGTTCCGCCTGATGCCGACTAATCGGACGGTCGTTAACAATTGCGTAGTCGAAGCGAATCTGCGGCGCGTATTCGCGAATCGTGTCCAGATGATCGCGAAAGCCATAGTCGTCCGTTTCGCCCGGTTGGGTCATGAGGTTCGAGACAAAAATCTTCGTCGCCGTGGCCTCGCCAATCGCTTCGGCCACGCCGCGCACCAGGAGATTCGGAACGATGCTGGTGTAAAGAGAACCGGGCCCAATCGTAATGATGTCGGCACTTTCGATCGCTGCGAGTGTTTCGGGCAACGGCAAACAATGATCGGGGACGAGACGCAGGTGACGAATGTGCGAGCGCGCCCCGGTTATCTGGCTCTCTCCATGGACTTCGCGACCGTCTTCCAATTCGGCGACTAATCGAACGTCGCTGGTGGTAGCCGGAAAGATGTGACCTTTGCTGGCGAGCACCTCTGATGAGAGCCGCACGGCTTCGACGAAATCACCAGTTACTTCGGTCAGGGCCGCCAGAAAAAGATTTCCAAAGCTGTGGCCGGCAAGATCTCCCGCGCCGCCAAACCGGTATCGAAAGAGCCGCGACAGAAGGTTCGAATCCTCCGATAACGCGATCATGCAGTTTCGAATGTCACCCGGCGGCAACATCTGAAGCTCGTCACGCAAACGGCCCGAGCTGCCGCCGTCGTCGGAAACGGTGACGACGCCAGACAACGATTCAATCCAAACTGCTTCACTCTGTTCACCGACGAAACGCTTCAGGCCGGCCAGCAGAGTAGAAAGGCCGGTGCCTCCACCGATCGCGACGATCTTTAAGCTGGCGTTGGGATTACTTTCGTGCAAGGAATTCGCTCCGCAACCGCGTGCGTGCCGAGATCGATGATACTCGAAAGTTGGTCAGTTTGGAATGTTAGTTTCGTAGAGCGCGGCGCGATTAATCGCGCGTCGCGAAAACGATC
>DATLVM010000196.1:0-3749 GCA_035577445.1 Pyrinomonadaceae bacterium | reverse complement strand
AAGATCATCGAAAAGGGGTTCCAGCAGTACGCGATTCCGGTGCGGGGTCAATGCGACATTCTGATTACGGGCATTCCCGACATCTCGCCGTACAACGTCTATTCGATTCTGAATCCGCTGCTGGTCCAGGTGATGGGACTTGGCTATCACTTCAACTTTTATCGCAACAAACCGCTGCTGAGAAAAGGCGGCGTGCTGATTATTCATCACCCTTGCTACGACCAGTTCGATCACAACTTTCATCCGAGCTACATCGAGTTTTTCAATCGATTGCTGCCGGAATCGCGCGACGCATTCTACCTGCGCGACAAATACGAACGTGAGTTCGCCAACAACCCCAGCTACGTCGAGATGTATCGTCGCGGCAACGCTTATCACGGCGCGCATCCATTTTTCATGTGGTACTGGGGCGAGAACGGGCGGCAACACGTCGGCAAAGTCATCGCGGCGGGCGCCGAAAATGCGCACGTGCCGGCGATGCTGGGTTGGGAACGCGCCGATAATTTGACCGAGGCAATCGCAATGGCGCGCACCTACATGGGCGCATCGGCTGAGATCACGATGCTGCATCAACCGATGATTGGCATCGCGGACATGGAATGATTCCCCTCTCGCTGGGAGGGGGCTTAACGCAATGAGTATCGCAGTGGCAAAACTAATCGGCGCACGCGCGATCGCCTTCGCGAGCACGCTTTTCCTGTCGCTGGCAATCGTCGGCAGTTCGTCGAAATTCAAAGAGCGGCGACAGCGATATTTTGCCGACGCCGCCACCAACGGCAGCGTTATGCGGATGCAATTGCTTCAGATTGCCGGCGCAAACGTCAACGCGGTCGGTGCTAACCAGAGCCCTCTGTTGCTCGCCGCGGGCGAAGGAAAGCTGCGCGCGGTTCGTTATCTGCTCGACGAGGGCGCCGACGTTAACGCGTCCATCAACGGGAACACCGCGTTAACCGAAGCGGCCTTCTTTGGTCACATTCCCGTGGCCAAGGAACTGCTGGTGCGCGGCGCGAACGCCAACGCTATTACGGCGAACGGAACTGCCCTGGACATTGCCCTCAAGCGTAACGACGGCGGGTTAATTGAAGTGCTGAAGCATTACGGTGCTAAACCAGCGAGCGAGATTCGATAATCATGAGCACGAGACTTTCACCGACTGAGATTTTCAACGGTCGCAAGATATTTCTGATTGGCGGCACGGGCTTTCTCGGCAAAGTTACGCTCAGCATGCTGCTGCATCGGTTCCCGAACATCGGTCGCGTGTACGTCACCGTGCGCGCGCGATCGCGGGAAGAGTCCGAGACGCGCTTTTGGAACAACGTGATCAGCGCGCCACCTTTCGATCCGGTGCGCGACAGATACGGCGCAGCTTTCGACGAATTCATTCGCGACAAAGTCGCCATCGTCGGCGGCGACATTGCGGAAGACAGTCTCGGCTTCACTGAAGAAGAGGCCCAACGGATCGCCGACGACATCGATGTCGTAATCAACTCAGCGGGGAACGTCACGTTCAATCCAACTTTGGAGAGTGCTTTGCGCACGAACGTCGTCGGCACGCAAAACGTGATCGCGTTTGTGAAGCGGATGAAACAGCCGCGCCTGGTGCATATCTCAACCTGCTTCGTCGCCGGCAATCGCAGTGGTGCGGTCTGGGAAGATGATGAAGTCGTCGGGTACTTCCCGCGGCGGGGCGACCTAAAAGGCGTTGAGTTTTCGGTGCAGCAAGAGATCGCCGACTGCGCCAGGATGTCCGAACGCGCGCGCGAAGAGGCGAAAGACGCGATGCATGTCGCCCAGTTTCGCGAATTGGCGCGCAAGCGACTCAATGAAGAGATGCGCGACGGCGACGATCCCGACGCGCTCGGCTTGGCCGTCGCCCGCGAACGAAAAGTCTGGACCCGCAATCGTCTAACGGAGCTCGGCATCGAGCGCGCGGATTTCTGGGGCTGGCCGAACATCTATACGTATACAAAGTCGCTCGGCGAACAACTCGTCGCAGCGGAGACTGACATCGTGCGCGCGATCGTGCGTCCCAGCATTGTCGAATCTGCCAAAGATTATCCTTTCCCTGGTTGGAACGAAGGCTTCACCACCACGGCGCCCATCATCTTCATGACGCTGAAAGGCCAGCGCCAGATTCCCGCAAATCCAAAACTGATTCTCGATATCACGCCGGTCGATCAAGTTGCGGCCGTAATGCTGGCCGTCGCGGCGCAGGCGTGTGTTGAAGAGCCTAAGCTCATCTATCAGGCCGCAACGGGTGATTCGAATCCTAACGACATGGAACGAATCGTCAGCCTCGTCGGTCTGTTCCGGCGCCAGCAGGAACTCGAAAAGAAAGATGGCTTGCGCTTGTTCCGGGAAATCTCAGCGCGCTTTGAGCCGGTCCGGGTTTCGCCTGAGCGATTCGAAGCGACCTCTTTGCCGGTGATGAGTAGCGCTGCGAAAAAGGTCTCTTCATTCCTCGACAAAGCCAAGCCCAAGTGGGGAGGTGGCCGCTACGAAAGCGTCATCAAGCGCGTCAAACAAACCGTCGACGACATCGAACAGCAGTCGCGCGAAGCGAAAGAAGCCTTCGAGATGTTTCATCCGTTCACTTACGAGAACGCTTACGTCTTTCGTGCGGACAATATACGCGCGCTGTTCAATCGGATGAGCGAAGACGAGCGGCAACTGCTCACGTGGAATCCGGAACAGATCGATTGGTACGACTATTGGCTGAACATTCACATGCCGGGCTTGAAGAAGTGGGTGCTGCCGACGCTCGAGGAAGATATGCGCGCCCAACCAAAGCGCGTCTACACCTATCGCGACTTGCTCGAGATGTTCGAGACAACGACGAAGCGTCACGCGACGCGGGTGGCGATGCGCATCGAGCGCGATGGCCACAAAGAGCAGTACACGTACGCGGACCTGCGTGAGTTGTCCATTCGCGCTGCGGCTTTCTTCGCCAGCCAGGACATCAAGAGCGGAAATCGCGTCATGCTTTTCAGTCACAACGCGCCGGAGTGGGGCATGACTTACTTTGGCGTGTTGCGCGCCGGGGCGACGTGCATTCCGGTCGATCCTGAAAGCTCAACTGAAGAAGTCGTGAATTTTGCGCGGGCCGGTGAAGCTTCAGGAATCGTCATCAGTAACAGATTGAAACAAGAGCGATCGTCTATACCTGAGCAGTTAAAAGCGGCGGGACTCGATCAAGTGAGGATATGGACGTTCGATGAAGTTTTCGCGATGCCGGATGAAGAGACGGAAGCTGAACGCGTCGCTTTGTTGCCTGCACGCGTGACGGCGCAATCGGTCGCGTCGCTTATTTTCACTTCGGGCACGACTGGCCGGCCCAAAGGCGTGATGCTTTCGCATCGCAACCTCACGAGCATGGTCTCGATGCTCTCGTCCGTGTTCGACATGGACACGAACGACGGCGTGCTCTCGGTGCTGCCGCTGCATCACACTTTCGAATTCTCAACTGGCTTCTTAACGCCGCTGAGTCGCGGAGCGCAGATTACCTATCTCGATGAACTGAACAGCGAGAACTTAGCGAAGGCGATCAAGAACGGCCACGTGACCGGCATGGTAGGCGTGCCTGCGCTTTGGGAGTTATTGCATCGCCGCATTCACACACGTCTGCATGAACGCAGCAAGTTGGTGGGCGACGCTGCCGATTTCCTGATAAAGATCAATGCCTGGCTGCGCGACAAGACACCGCTGAACCTCGGCCAGATGATTTTTTATCCGATTCACGAAGGGCTCGG
>DATLVM010000195.1:0-3005 GCA_035577445.1 Pyrinomonadaceae bacterium | reverse complement strand
CCGCGAACGAAATCCCCACCACGATGATCGTGATCATGAACTGGGTGTCGTACCGCGGGCCATGTTCAGAAATGGACGGCGGAAACCACCACTTGCCGCTCACGAACATCCAGACGGAAAGTATCGTGATTATCCAGATTGCAACTCCCAGAAGGCGTCCCATCAATTGTCTCCTTCGTGGCACAGACTTTAGTCTGTGTTTGAGTTCATCAACCACAGACTGAAGTCTGTGCCACTATTCACCTATTTAGGACCATCACACCAAACAACAATGGCAAGTAAAGCACTGAAGCCAGCAACAACTGTCGCGCGTGTTGATTCGATTTCGAAAGCGCTGCGCGGATGCTGCTGGCCAGAAACAGCAGACCCAGGAACAAGGCCACGAAGAGATAAATACGTCCGGAAATTCCGAGAATCGCCGGCAGCAGGCTCACCGGCACCAGCATTAATGCATAAGCGATGATTTGCTGTCCCGTGACGCGGCCGTCAGGTTCGACCACCGGCAACATGCGAATGCCGGCCCGGCCATAATCCTCGCGATACATCCACGCGATGGCGAGGAAATGCGGAAACTGCCAGAGGAACAGAATCGCAAACAGCACCCACGCCGCCACATCGATCTTGCCGCGCGCCGCCGTCCATCCCATCAGCGGCGGCATCGCTCCGGGGAAAGCTCCGAGCGCCGTCGAAAGGGTTGTCCGCGTCTTCAGAGGGGTGTAGACGAACAGATAGCCCGCGATCACCGTTAGGCCCAGGAGCGCCGTCAGCACGTTCACGAAGAGCGCCATATAGCCTTCGGCCATCGCAGTCAACGCGACCCCAAACCACAACGCTTCAAATGGAAATAGACGACGCGAAGGCAGCGGCCGATCAGCGGTGCGCCGCATCAATCCATCGAGATCGCGCTCCATAAACTGATTGAGCGTCCCGATCCCTGATGACAGCAGCGCGATCCCGATCATCGCATGCGCCAGGCCAACGTAATTGACTCCGCCGACTGACCCCAGAACGAATCCGGCCGCAGACGTCAGCACAATCAGAGTCGTGATGCGCGGCTTCGTTAATTCCACATAGGCGCCGGCACGGGCCTTCGCACTGAGGGATACGAAACCTTCAGCGGCGGTTGATGGATGCAGTTCTATTGCAGCAGACTTCATGAAACCTATTTCAACTTCTAGTCTTATTCCCTCTCCCTTTCGGAGAGGGTAAGGGTGAGGGCTTGGCATTGCCGATTTTAGATTGCCGATTGCAAATTGAAAGCGAGATGTTAACAGTCGCCTACGATTGATTGGTTCAAATCAAAAATCGGCAATTGGCAATCGACAATCGTTGGTCCCTCACCCCAGCCCTCTCCCTCGAGGAGAGGGTTTACGCCGTCGCCAGCGCATAGTTTTTCTGTTCAGCAGATACCACGCGAAAGATTCTCAATGTCAAAACGATTGTGCTTGCAAACACCAAAGCGCCACAGGCGACGTGTGCAACGGTGACAGCGACCATCGGCGTCAGAGGTTGCGGATCGAACGGCGATCTCGCGCGCACGATGTACGCCGCAATCCCCAGAGACAATTGCACGAGCAACAGTGCCGCAGCGAACAGCGCCGGTCGCGCCAGATACTTGTCTTCCCGATGGCGCCTGAACACGCGAGCTACTGTCGCACCCAGCACCAGCGTCACCACGAACGCGCCACCCACGTGCGCCAACACGAGAGCGAGTGGCAGGTTCTGATCCCACGTCGCTGAGTGCCGCAACGTCGCGCCCAACACGAGTTGCACAAGAATCACAACCAGCGCGAGCACGCTCAGCGGTCTCAACGCCGCGTTCTCAACGCTTCGCTCGGGCGCGGGCGGCGACATCCAGCTCGGTGAAGTGAACACTGCGATGCTCACCGTGATGAGAAAGAACAACTGCGCCAGGGTTGCGTGCGCGGCGGAAACCCAGAGCGGCAAGAGCAACTTGACTGTCAATCCACCGAGCAAGCCTTGCGCAATAACCGCTGCCAGAGCAATCCAGCCGAGGCGCTTTACCCAAGAGCGTGGCTCACGCAACTGCAGGTAAACCGCCAGAGCGATCGTTAGCAACCCCACTGCCGTCGCGATCATGCGATGGCCGTGCTCCCAGAAAACATTTCCGACCATCTGGGGAAAAAATTTTCCGAACGAGAGCGGCCAGTCCGGCACCGCCAGGCCTGCGTCATGACTGGTTACATTTGCCCCGGCAATGATGAGAAAGAACGTTGCGCACGCCACTAAAACGGCGAAGCGATGTAAACCCCTGGACATTTTCAATTGCCAATTTCCAATTGCCGATTGATCTCCGATTGCCACGACGACTGATCATTCGCCAATTGGCAATCGGAAATCGGCAATATTCTTCACTGCTTATGCAGCATCGGAAACTCGATTGCTTCCAACATCGGCAATGAGCTCGGCCGGCCCCGCAACTCTGCTGAAGCTCCGAAGCTGAAATCAGCTTTGGCCGCACCGCTCGCCGCTACCGTGACTTCCATCGGCTTCTCGGTTCCGTTCACACCACCTTCATGCCAGGCCACAACCGTATACTTGCCCGGCGGCACGCCCTTGATGGTGAAGCTGCCATCTTCCGCGGTCACCGCAAAGAACGGATGCTTCGTCACGCCGACATAAGATTTCATCCAGGGATGCTGATTGCATTTAACCGGCACCATCACTTCGCCGCGCGTGAGCTTGTGCGTTAAAGTCGGCGCGCCGTTCGGCTGTGATTGATTCCAGTCTTCACCATTTTTGGGGGTGAAGTGAATGTTATGCGTGGTCGGATCGCTGTTCTTGATAGTGATCGGTTCGTTTACGACCACGCCGACCACATGCGGCTTGTAATGGCAGCCATCCTGATCGAGCGTCGCCGAAGCCGGCATATTGGGCCACCCAGTGTAATCCGCGACTTTGCTGCCATCGGCGAGCGTGCCATCCTTGATATAGACGTAGGTATTGGCGACCTTGCCATCCTTCACGGCCCATTCTTCCGTGGT
>DATLVM010000194.1:0-2071 GCA_035577445.1 Pyrinomonadaceae bacterium | reverse complement strand
CTTGTTCAAAGAATGAACGCCTCAGTGAGCGGTGAGATCTGCGTAACCGCTGAGTTCAGGTGTGTCGATCACTCGCACTTCAGCGCTGATTCAATTGCGCCGGCAGCGGCTTATCGACTTTCGGACGCGTCGGCAGGTTCGTCACCGCCCACAGCGTCATGTAAACCGTGCGCGCGACCTTTTCCATCTTGTCGTAATCGATCTTCTGCGGCTCGTCGCCCGGGCGGTGATAGTCTTCGTCGCCGGCCGCACACCGAGCGCCTACAGATCAATTCCTATTTCCTTTGCGTTTGGTTTGAGCTTTGGTGTCGTCAATGCGAACCAGAATGTCGCCGGGCTGGCAGTCCAATGCCTTGCAGATTTCGTCGAGCACTCGAAGCTCGATGCGGTTCGTGTGCTCGGCCCGCTCGATTCTCGCCAGCGTGTCGTAATCGATTCCTGATTCTTTCGCCAGCCAATAGCGAGTCCGTCCCTGTTTCTCAAGGATCTGCTTTAGCCTCACTTCAATCATGCGCGCGTTATAGCACGGCACGGCGTATTCAAAGTAGACAGTAGTATTGCGGTATGCACCGTTTCTGCGGTATATTCACGGGCTTGAGTTTCGGAAGGTCCTGGCTGTCAAACTTCACGAAGAGGGAGGTTTGAAGAGACGTGGCAGATGATTCACCCACCGAAGGAAGGGTTCTCTTTGAACGCGAAGACTTGGCGTTAACTATTGATCTCGTCTTGGAGAGCGATGAGCATGCGGCACTTTTTTTGGGCCAGCTTTTTGTCAGTTTCAGGCAGGCTATCGACAGCGGTTTGCATGGCATCAACGAGACGCGAAGAGCGCTGGTGACGGCGATTGAATTGATCTACTTGCATTCTCCCGCGCACGAGGCGGGGCTCAATCTTTACCGGCTGTCGCTGGAGGGTGAGTTGAAGGTCGAAGACGAGCCGGAGAGATTAATCAACGCGGCGATTCAGCGGAGCACGGCCGGTATTCGGGCCAGAAAGAGTCGTGGCCGCGCGAGCAAAAGAACGTGAGAGTTCCTCTTTACAGAAGACCTGATTGGTTGTGGCTCAACCGTCTGACGCGCGGCGACTTTTCGCGACCTAGAGATTGTTCTGTGACGAAGTAGCCTCCTACAGCCAGAGGTGAAAAGCTAGTACGGCTTCAGTCAGGTCACCGCTGCAACTGCGCCGGCAGCGGCTTATCTACTCTTGGACGAGTCGGCAGGTTCGTCACCGCCCACAGCGTCATGTAAACCGTGCGCGCGACTTTTTCCATCTTGTCGTAATCGATCTTCTGCGGCTCGTCTCCTGGGCGGTGATAGTCCTCGTGCACGCCGTCGAAGAAGAAAATGATCGGGATGCCTTTGCGCGCGTAGTTGTAGTGATCGCTGCGGAAGAAGAACCGATTTGGATCCGCCGGATCGTCGTATTTCGTGTCGTAGGTCAGGTTCAGAAATGATTTGTTCACGTCCTGGCTCAGCTTGCCTAACTCAGTGCTCATCATCGTCGAGCCAATCACGTAAACCGCATTCGGACCAGTCAGTTCCTTGTTGCGATCGTTCGTGTCGCCTTCTTTCTTGCTGCGGCCGATCATGTCGATGTTGAGTTGCGCCACAACTTTGTCGAGCGCCACCGTCGGATAATCAGTAAAGTAGCGCGAGCCCCACAAACCTTTCTCTTCGCCACAATGCCAGACGAAGAGAACCGATCTTTTCGGCTTCTGCTTCGCGTGCGAAATCGCTTCCGCCATTCCCAGCAACGCAGTTGTTCCTGATCCATCATCATCGGCGCCGTTGCAAATCGGATCGGCTGTGCCCGGCGCGCAGATACCGACGTGATCGTAATGCGCGCCAACCGCGACGTATTCATTCTTCAAAACTGCGTCGCCGCCTTCCCAAACTGCGACGACGTTCTGCGTCATCGGATGCTCGCTCTTGACGGCGATTGTGACCGTGATGTTCTTCGGAGTAAGTTCGAATGGCGCCACGTCTGAGCCGTTCGCGAGTGCGACGGCGTCTACCTTCTCACCTTCGAACAGGGCCTTCGCCATCTTCATTGACATCACGACATTTGGGAC
>DATLVM010000193.1:0-11213 GCA_035577445.1 Pyrinomonadaceae bacterium | reverse complement strand
TTCGAATGTGCCATCAGGTTTCTTCGGTAGAGCGAAACCACTGCCGCCAGTTTTATATGTGAGTGCGATCGCGATCATTCCCGGCAGGATTACGAGAAAAGGAAAGAGCATCTTCGGGACGGCCGCAATCAGAGGTGTGCGCCGCGCTGCGGACATCGACTTGGCAGCCATCGCTCGCTGCACGACCAAAAAGTCTGTGCACCAATAGCCGAACGACAGAACGAATCCCAATCCCATCGCCAAACCAAACCATTCGACGCCCATCGGATTCGATGAAGGCGAACCCATGAACTTCCATGATTCGCTCCACGCTCCCGATGCGAAGCCGTTCGAGGTCGCCACCGTTGCCAGTCGCGCCTGCAATCCTGACCATCCCCCGACATCCTTTAGACCAAGGAATACCAGCGGTGCGAATCCAAAAACAATTAAGAAGAATTGCAGAACTTCGTTGTAGATCGCCGATGTAAGACCGCCGAGAAAGACGTAGACGAGAACGATTGCCGCGGCGACTAGAATGCTGAAACTAAAGTTCCATCCGAGCAGCGTCTCAAGCAACAATCCCATCGCATACAGCGAAATTCCCGAAGACAAGACCGTCATCAACGCAAACGAGATCGCATTAAAGCCGCGGGTCTTTTCATCAAAGCGCAGCTTCAAATATTCGGGCACCGAACGCGCGCGCGAACCGTAGTAGAACGGCATCATGAAGACGCCGATGAACGCCATCGCCGGAATCGCGCCAATCCAATAGAAGTGACTGGTGGCAATTCCGTACTTCGCTCCCGACGCGCCCATGCCGATCACTTCCTGCGCGCCGAGGTTCGCTGAGATGAACGCGAGACCGGTAATCCATGCCGGAATCGATCGCCCGGAGAGAAAGAAATCCGTGCTCGTCTTCATGTATCGCTTCAACGCGAAACCAATACCGAGCACAAAGACGAAGTAGATGACCATCACGGTCCAGTCAATGAAAGTTAGTTTCATAGTCTGCGTTCCTTACGAGGAGGACTTACTTCGTCCGATAGCTGCGACTGATGTTCCGTGACGGAATACTCACGGTGTAGCTTTGGCTGTTGGGTGCGACTGATAGCTTAATGAAGTTACCCGGACATGTTTCTTCTTCGTTGGCGATGTAACCCGACATCGTATTGTCGCGATCTGTTGTTTGCAAATTGCGATGAAGTTGGTAGATCGCCTGCACGCCATTCATGCTCCGCAAGCGCGCGTACGTGCCTGCTTCACCGCCTTTGCGCGGACCATTGTCGATGATCGCGACACTCGGATCGATGGCGTGAATCAGCGCCGGGTTGTTGCTGTTATCGACGCCATGATGATCGACCTGATAGACATCAACCACCCCGACAAGATTCTTCGGGCACACGAGACGACCTTCGATGTTCCACGTCAGATCGCCGCCATTGAAGAACTTGAATCGGCCAAAACTCAGCAAGACAGAGATGCTGTTGTAGTTGTCCGTCGGGTCATCGGGCTTGGCTTCGAAGTTTTCACCGCAGGGCCTGGCTTGAGGCAGGGTCGACTTCTCTCCAAGCACGAACCCAGCAGATGTCAACACGCGGACGCGCACTCCCGGCCGCTTGAACCTGATCGCATCACCAGCTTTCAAAGTTGAGCGCTTCCCTTCCGCAGTTTGTCGATAGGGATCGATGAATTCCGCCTGCATGTCCGAAGCCAGCTTTTCCGGTAATCCATGATCGTAGTAGTTAGCGATCGGAATCAGCTTAACCAGCGTCGGGACTCCACCTTCGTGGTCGCGATGCCAATGGGTGATGACGCAATGATCGATCTGTTTCAGGCCGGCCACTTCAAGCGCAACGTGCGCGATTCGGCCCGCATCGCGATCGCCGGGAAAGCCCGTGTCGATCAAGAGCGATTCGCCCCGCGGTGTGACGATCAAGGTTGCAGCGCCGCCTTCGACGTCGATGAAATAAATGTCGAGAGTCTTAGGAGTGGCCTTAACGTCGACCGTCGCGCAGAGCGCCGCGAACAGAATCACGCATAGAACCCTGGGAATTTTCATAGCGATCTCCGATCGCGTGAATTTGCGGCAACACATTAGAGCAGCCGCGCGTTTATGTCACCCACAGTACGGGTTGTCGAATGAAGAAGTTACGCACCACCTCTTCAACGTTCGAATCCGCCGGCAGCTTCTTCCAGAGCTCGAGGTAATCGTGGCGATTGAATGCGATTCCCGCGAAGAGCAGGCTGTTCTGTCGCATGGGCCACTGATCGTCGTACATCACGTCAGGCTTCATTGGCCATGATTTCTTGTTGGCGATAAACGGAGTCATGAATTCCACGGCTCTGCGAAATCCGCGACCGTCTGCTGTTTGAAATGTGAAGAGGTTGTCTCGCGGAGTCGAAAGAATCTGGCAGATCGTCGCCATTGCTTCGAGGTTGAAGAGTGAATAGCCGTAGGGCTTCGTTCTTCTAAGCTCTTCGGGAAAGCTGCCGTTCTCGGCAATCTGGTGAGGAACGATCACCGTCTTGAATCGTTCGCGACTGAACTCGATCAGTTTCTGATCGCCCACGAGTTGCGCGAACGCCGCGACCTGCATCACCCAACACGTGCCGTGATTGTTCTTCGCGTCGCGCTCATCTATGCCGTTCTTACTGGTCGTCATCCACGCCAGATAGTCTTTGAACCACTGCGTGACCGCGCCGAGTTCAGTCATGGAAAGCGCGTCAGAGTCTTTCAAAACTTCGATCGCGCGTGCCACTTCCACCAAATGAATTGTGTCGATGATCCCGATGCCGCGGCCGGTGGTGATGCCATGAATCGCCTGGGCGTATTGAAGATTCGGATTCATGCGCGTGCCTTCGTCGATGAACCAGGCGCGCAGATGATCGGCGGCCTTCGTCGCGAAACGCTTGTCTTTTGTTAGCTTCCACGCCGCAACCAACGCGGGCATCTGCACGCTCAAGCGCATCAGCGCGCGCCGATGATCGACGAAGTTGTCGGGATTCGACATGCCGTCGCGTTGAATGTAAGGACCGTTTGGATTCGCCGGGTCGGGCCACCAGTAGTCGCCTTCAGAAAAGAAGTCGTGCAGGCCGCCCGCGCTGCGCGGACTCGATGAAGCGGTAATGGTGATGGGTTGTTCCGAGAGAAATTGATTGGCAGCTTTGAGCACCCGTGCGCGATCGATGATCGAGATGTTCAGCTTCGCTTGCTGACAAACGGTCGATTGGTGCAAAAGCAGAAGAAGAGTAAGAACAGAGAACGAGCGGGGGCAAGCCGCCCTTCCTGACCACGAGGTAATTGTTCTTGCGTGTTGTCTATTCAGTTGCAGCTCCATGGACAAATGCGCCCCTAAACACCTCTCAGGTCGGGAAGGGCGGCTTGCCCCCCGCCTAATCATGAATGAATCTCGCTACAAATCCGCCACCCGCGCGCATTTTGATGGTTAGGCTATCCATGCGCGTGAGCGAAACGTTCTCGATCTTCACTGCCGCCGGATCATCCATCTGATCGCGAACCAGCATCGCCTGATATTTTCCGGCAGACAGAAACCGCAGCGGCACGCGAAGCTCTCTTCCTGTTAGGCCGTTCAATATTCCCACAAACCAAACGTCGTCCTTCCGTCGCGCGAATGCCGCCACTTCGCCAATCGCTGATTGAGTCAGGACTATCGTTTCGTCCCAAACGCTGGGGATCGTCCTAATCAATTCCGCCGCTGGGTTGTCGAGGATGTGCTGCGGATGTGCGCCATAAATCATCAACGGCGACGTGAAAACGATCGCGGTCGCAATTTGATGCGCCCACGAAGTCTCTCTCCGTCGTTCGCCAAAATGCACCGGCGTGTAGTCCGCATGGCCGGCGAGGAACCGCGTGAACGGCAGCGTTGTGTTATGAACCGACCGCAGATTCATGCTGCGATACTCCAGGCCGCGAATAGCTTCACGACTCATCTCGTTCGGCCAGGTGCGCGATTCACCGGCGGGTTTGTTCGCGCCGTGAAACTCGACCATGATCTTGTGTTCGGCCGAACTGCGCAGAAGGTCTTGGTACAGATCGATGATTTCTTTCGCTTCATGATCGAAGAAATCGATCTTTGTGCCAACTACACCGGCACGATTGAGCTGATTGAAAAACTTCTCCCTCGTGTCAGGTGTCCGCAAGTTTCTGCTGTGCTCCCAAAACCAGACTCCAACGTTGCGCTGACTTGAATAATCAACCAGCTCCCGCATCTGCTCTTCGGTCCAGCGATGCCACAGACCTTCAACCACGTTGTATTCAAAGCCGAGCTGACCCGCGAGCCGTGAAAACTCCTTGATACCTTCGTAAGTATTCTCACCACCATCGAGATATCGCCAAACTGCACGACCCGGCTTGATCCAATTAGTCTTTAATCCCCGCGGGAAAGTCTTTTCGTCTGGCGGCGGCGAAAGATTGTCGATGATATCTGAGTTGACTAGTGTGTTTAGATCGTGGCCGAGCATGATCACGCGCCAGGGCGTCGTGATTGTTCCATCGATCGCGGCCGGTTTTGCCAGCCGCTTCGCTTCTTCCTTTCCATAGCGAAGGTCGAACGGGTGGCTTACGGGCAGTCCGTGACCCAGCACAACTTTGAATTCAGCTTTGAAGCTGGCGTCTTTGCGCACTGCCTGCAGACCCATTCCTGGATAGTTGACCAGCGCGGCCTCTGTGATCGAGGCGTAGCCCACACCATCCATCAACTGCATCGTCACCGGCGGTGCGAGCCATTCGCCGTCGTCTATCTTCCAGATCTCCTTTCGCTTGTGCGTACCCTCATAATGCCCCTCGAAATCATGAAACCATGCAGCGTAGACGTCACCGAGCCGAAAGGTGGTCAACTCGTCTGGAACGCGCTGGCCTTCACCGGGGATGATGTAGCGAAACGCAATCCCATCGTCATAGGCCCTGATTTCAATTGTGTACCTGGTCCGGGTGTCAGCATGTGTGACAGACGCGCGGGCGCCGTTGCAATGATTTCTGGCCGACGAATGAACGCCACGGGCCGCATACGTTTCGTTCAGCTTATAGCGTTGAGCGCTGTTGATGATTACGTCGTGGCCGATGTCTACTCCGTCGAGGGTCATTCCCAGTCGCGCGCTCAGCACGTACGTATTCCGAAACTGCAATGAGATGACCGGGTAGAGATCGCGAAGAAGGGCGGCTTGAACTCTTCCGTTTGGACTACCGATCTTAACTGTCACCGAACCCGCGCGAGCGATGGCTGGCAGTGCGGCACTAAGCAGTGGCGTCGCGATCGCAAGAGAAACAAAATCGCGGCGCGTGTAGGTTTTCATTTGGTGTGGCGGCAGTTCAGTTTAGTTTCCAGTTGATTGGCTTCGGCGTGTAGCCAACACTCGCCGCGCCCAACTCTTCATTCATGATCAGAAATGCGCCGACCCCGTGAAAGTCATTGGCGTTTCGCTTGCGCGCAAAGTAGTAGGCCAAATCCCCTACGTTCGTGCCCTCTGAAATGTCGATCAGGTTCGTTAATCCGTCGGCGTCCCTGGACAATTTCGTCAGCACGCCGCGATAACCTTTCTGCGCGACAGCGGTATAGTGCTTCGGCAAGTAACCACGCTTCACGCCCATCCAGAGCATGTACGTGTACATGCTCGAGCAGGACGTCTCAAGCCAATTCCCGGCGACCTCGCCTTTATCGACGACCTGATACCAGAGACCGGTCTTCGGATCCTGATATCGCTCGAAGGCCTTCGCCAGTTGCTGCACGATCTTGATCAATTCCCCTCGCTGCGGCTGGTCCTTCGGAATGATGTCGAGCAGAATGATCAAAGTCATCGCGTACCAACCAAATGCTCGACCCCAGTGAAAAGCTGACTGATGCGTGGTCGGATCAGCCCAGGGCTGCGCGCCACTCTCGTCGTACGCATGCCACAACAGGCCCGTAGCCGGATCGTTCAGGTGCTTGTAGTAGATCAGCATTTGCTTGACAACTTCTTCGTTGGTGTACCTGGTCTCGCCAAACATCTCGCCATAGCGCGCCAGAAATGGCAGCGACATAAAGACGCCGTCGGCCCACAACTGCCAAGCGCGGCTGGGAATGTTGGCGTGCCAGAAGCCGCCATCTTTTGTGCGCGGATAAGTGTCGAAGACTTTGCGAACGTTCTGCGCAGCCAGCTTGTACTTCTCCTGCTTCGTCTCTTTGTAAAGAATCAGCAGGAGATTTCCGGGCATGATGTAATCAAGCGAGTTAACGGGACGATTGATCGTGCCCTGTTCGTCGATGTGCTGATCAACCCACGATTGAATGTGATCGAGATAACGCTTGTCTCTGGTGCGGAGATAGACAAGGTATTGGCCGTAGAGATAAAGCGCTTTCGCGTAGCCCCAGCCTTTGAATGACTCGCCGGTTGGGTTGCGCTTGATCGTTGATTCAACTACTGCGACAGACCAATCGGTTGGCGGCGTCGGATGAATAGATCGAGCCGCACGATTGCTGGGAAAGGCTCCGCCTGTTTGGAGAACCACGCAAGTCAAAATCATCGCGGCGATTATCAGTTGTGCTCTTCTCATCATCCGTCGTCCCGGGACTCGCTCCGTCAGGAGCGACATGTTTATAGCTTTGCGTCTCCCATTTAGAAACAGCTCCTTTACGAGCCGATCCTTTTTTTGTTTCGCTCCTAAAGGAGCTTTGGGTTCTCTATTGGTGTGTTGGTGCTATATACATTCAGCCTCTAACGAGGCTGAAGCTCTTTACGTAACCGTTCATTCTTGAGCTTGTTTGGCGGCCGGCCCCTATCTCAGCATGGATTAGGCGGCTGCGATCCGATGGATCTGCGGCCGGCACCTTCGCCATTACCGCTTGATAGCTCCCGTCGCGATAGACCGCGGCGGCGCGTCGCATCAGCGGGAACAAGGTCTCAGGTTTTACTCCGCCTTCGATCTCCTGGTACGCCCATTTCTTTTCGCCAATCGCAATCGGAACAAGAAAGTCGAGTGCCTTGCGAATACTGCGGCCGTCCTTCGTCTGAAAATTCCATAGGTCGACGCCGACGAATTGGCCCAGCGTCGCGAGATGCATCAACCCGTCGAGATTTCCGTTGCTGTAACTCCAGGCCTTGGTGCGCGCCAACTCCAGCGGCTGTTTTCCATCAGGCTCGATCTGCGTCGCGATCCGTTTTTGCTTTGCCTGTTCAAGAACTTGCTTCGCCAGATCGTTGCGACCGATGAAGAGTGCGAAAGAAACGACTTGTACGTCGTACCAAGTGCCGTGATTATTTTTCGCGGCGGATTCTTCGCGCCCATTCTTGCTGTCGAGCATCCACTGGAGAAATCCTCTAAACCAACCTTTCAGACGGCGCTCGTCTTCGCGCGTCAAAGCCTTCGAGCCTTCAAGCAAACCGATCGCATCAACCACGCGGGTCAGGCCCCGCGTTTCGATCAAGCCGATGCCGCGACCTGTGTTTACCCCGGGAATAAACTGCGCGTACTGAAGATTCGGATTCATTCGACTCGCCGGATCGAGAAAGAACGCGCGCAGCAACTCAACCGCTTTCGAGGCGTACTTCTCGTCGCCCGTGAAGTAGTAGGCGAGCGCCAACGTCTCGGCGGCATTCTCAATGTCGTCGATGCTCTTATGGTCGGTGATTTTGTTGATTTCCGGATTTCGTTCGCCGTCGCGACGAATGTAAGGCAGGCCGCTCGGAGTTTTTGGGTTTGGCCAGAAGTACGGAGCCTGGCTCATGTAGTCGTGCTTGTCACCGCTCGGGGGCGCCACCGATTTATTTACGATCGAAAATGGATCACCGACCAGCGCCTTTTGCGCGTCGCGCTGCAACTTAGACCACGCCTTCTCCAGATCCTTATCGCCTCGCTTAATTGCTGTGCGAACTGCTTGCAAACGGGTTCCATCGAGCAGGAAGACTCGCGGAGAAGATTCAGCGCCGCCGCGCATGGGCTGCTGTCCACGCACTGCGGTCGCGTAGACGGTGAGACAAGCCAGCACACACAACGCTCGGAAAATCGCTTGTGCTCTCAGATTTGAATTCATAGAGCCTGGAAAGGAAAACTTCTTGCCGAACCGCGGCCCGACGTTGTACATTGTCGCGCGCCTACAGGCGTTACCGGTAACGAGCAACGGATTCTATTGATTTGCCCCAAAGGCTGTCAATGGTTTATTCCGCGCGAACCAGCATGAGCATAAAACCAATCATTGTGTTTGTCTTTATCGCGGCATTGTCTTACCCGCTCTTATTCACGCAACCGAGCAGCTCAGCACAAGACAACAAGTCAATTTACCATCAGGGCTGGATCGATTTGAACAAGAACGGCCGGATGGATTTGTACGAAAATCAGCGCGCACCGATCGATGCACGCGTTGAAGATCTGCTCCGACAAATGAATCTCAACGAGAAGACCTGTCAGACGGCGACGTTGTATGGCGTTGGTAGAGGTCGCACCAGCCAGAAGGCTCCGCTGGAGGACGAACTGCCCACGCCCGAATGGAAGACGACCAAGCTTTGGAAGGATGGCATCGCGAACATCGACGAGCACCTGAATGGCGTCGGCCCAAACGGCAAGAGCATCTACGCCACCGACATCGCGAAGCATGTCTGGGCGATGAATGAGGTGCAGCGGTTCTTCATTGAGCAAACGCGCCTCGGGATTCCCGTCGATTTCACGAATGAAGGATTGCGCGGCCTCGCTTTCTCGACCGCGACAAGTTTCCCTTCCGAATTAGGCCAGGGTCATACGTGGGATCGGCAATTGGTTAGCGAGATTGGCCGCATCACCGCCGACGAAGCGCGCGCACTCGGCTACACGAACGTGTACGCGCCGACGCTCGATGTGTCGCGTGACCAACGCTGGGGACGAATCGAAGATACCTATGGCGAGGATCCTTTTCTGGTTTCACGTTTAGGCGTTGAGATGGCCGGGGCGATGCAGAAGGACTATCGCGTCGCCTCGACCGCGAAGCACTTCGCGATTTACAGCGTCGGCAAAGGCGCGCGTGAAGGCCAGGCGCGCACGGATCCGCAAGTCACGCGGCATGAAGTCGAAAACATTCTGCTGCCGCCGTTCAAAGCCGCGATTAAGGAAGCCCATATCCTCGGCGTGATGAGTTCATACAATGATTATGACAGCGTTCCCGTGACCGGAAGTCACTACTGGCTGACTGAACGGCTGCGAAATGAGTTCGGCTTTCGCGGCTATGTCGTCTCCGACAGCGCGGCCGTCGAATATCTCTACAATAAGCACGGTGTCGCCGCCGACATGAAGGATGCTGTGCGGCAATCAATTGAAGCGGGCCTCAACGTCAAGACAAATTTCACTCCGCCCGAAGACTTCGTGCTGCCGCTGCGCGAGTTAGTCAAAGAAGGCAAAGTCCCGATGAAGACGCTCGACGATCGAGTGCGCGATGTCTTGCGCGTGAAATTCACCCTTGGAATTTTCGATCATCCGTATGTCGAAGACGCAAGTCGCGCCGTGCAGATCGTAAACTCAGCCGAACATCAGCAGGTGGCATTGCGCGCGGCGCGTGAGAGCATTGTGCTCCTAAAGAACGACCGAAACGCTCTGCCGTTGAGCAAAGACATCCGCTCGATCGCCGTCATCGGTCCGAACGCGGATGAAGACGATCTCAATCGATATCGTTATGGGCCCAATCAAATCAAAGGTGTCACGGTGCTCGCAGGCATCAGGAACAAGCTTGGCGATCGAGTGAAAGTGAATTACGCCAAAGGCTGTGACGTGACCAGCGAGCACTGGCCGCAGATCGAGGTTTTACCCGAGCCGCTCACTGAAAAAGAGAAGGATGAGATTGCCAAAGCAGTCGATGCGGCAAAGAAATCAGACGTCGCCGTGGTCGTGTTGGGAGACGGCGTAAACACAGTCGGCGAGACCGCCTCGCGCACCAGTCTCGATCTTCCGGGCAGGCAACTGGAGTTGGTCCAGGCGGTCTACGCGACTGGCAAACCGACGATCGTCGTGTTATTGAACGGCCGGCCGATAAGCATCAACTGGGTGGACAAATACGTCTCGGGAATAATAGAAGCTTGGTTTCCCGGGGCTCAGGGTGGTACCGCGATCGCCGATGTTCTATTTGGCGATTACAATCCCGGCGGCAAATTGACGGTGACGTTCCCAAAGACGGTCGGACAATTGCCTTACAACTTTCCCACTAAGCCGAACGCACAATGGGAAGGCGAAAGAACCCGCGTCAACGGCGCGCTGTATTTCTTCGGACATGGATTGAGTTACACGACGTTCGCGTACAGCAATCTCAGGATCAATCCGGGAATCGTGTCGGTACCGCGAGCGGTAGCGAGCGGATCAAAAGATATCGTTCGCCTCTCATGTGATATTACCAACACCGGCTCGCGTGCCGGCGACGAAGTGGTCCAGCTCTACACTCATGAACTTGTGACGAGCGTAACGACGTACGAGAAGAATCTCCGCGGCTTCGAACGCATTCACCTGAATCCTGGCGAGACGAAGACAGTTACTTTCGCACTCACGCGCGACGATCTTGGGCTGTGGGATCGGCAGATGCACTTTGTGATCGAGCCCGGCAAATTCAAAGTAATGATTGGATCCGGCTCTGAAGACATTCGATTGAATGGACAGTTCGAGGTCACTCGGTAAACACCTTCGTGATGAATTCAAAAAGACACCTTGCCTTAGTCGTGGCCGGTTGCGTTGCTGTTGCACTTCTCTTCTCTGCCGCGCCCCGCGCGTCATTCTCATTCACAACGAACACAGCCCCGGCCGGCGTTTATGACGTTAAGACTTACGGCGCCAAAGGCGACGGTAAGGCGCTCGATACGGCGGCAATTAATAAGACGATTGATGCAGCAGCAGCGGCTGGCGGAGGCACAGTGTATTTTCCAGCCGGGAATTATTTGTCAGTGTCGATTCACTTGAAGAGCAGCATCGCACTGTATCTCGATCAAGGCGCGACGATTGTCGCAGCGAACACGTCGAAGGAAGCGCAGTACGATCCGCCCGAGCCCAACCAGTGGGAAGCGTATCAGGATTTCGGTCATACCCATTGGCATAACAGTTTGATTTGGGGCGAGAACCTGACGAATGTTTCCATTCTTGGCCCGGGAACGATCTGGGGCAAAGGCCTTGTGCGCGGCGGGAATCAATCTCGCACACAAGCACAGAACGATGCCCTAAATGCCGCGCGGGCGAATGAACCGAAACAGCCGTTCGGTTATCCGAATCCACGCGATGCGGTCGAGTCGGGCTGGGG
>DATLVM010000192.1:0-4631 GCA_035577445.1 Pyrinomonadaceae bacterium | reverse complement strand
CGCCAACGTCAATTTCATGGTCATGCAGTCCGCTTGGGAGAACGAAGGATCGCTCGGCGATCTGTTCGTCACGCGCAAGTGTTTTGCGTACACGCGCGATTCGAAAGGCAGGACCGTGGAGGGACGAGAAGCGCCGAAGTTAATGGACGCCGCGTTGTCTCGCGTAGAAGCGACTTATCAGAACATCGATTCTTTTGAAGTCGGCATCACCGACGTCGATCATTACTTCGAATATCTCGGCGGGATTTCCAAGGCCGTCGAAACGCGTTCGCGATCGCGTCCTTCAATTTACTTGTCCGATTCGCTTTCGCCGCAGACGAAGATTCGTTCGCTGGAAGAGACCGTGCGGCTGGAGTCGCGCACGAAGACGCTGAATCCAAAATGGTACGAAGGAATGTTGAAGCATGGTTTCCGTGGCGTCGCTGAAATTGAGAATCACGTCGCGAATACTTTTGGTTGGAGCGCTACGGCCGATGCGGTCGACCCGTGGATCTACACAGAGATCGCCAATACATTCCTGCTCGACGACGAAATGCTGAATCGCCTGTCGGAGCTGAATCAGTACTCGGTTCAATCCCTCGCGAAGCGCTTGCTCGAAGCGCATGAGCGAGCGTATTGGAATCCTAATGAAGAATTGCTCGAGAAGCTGCGCGAGATCGTGGCCGCACTCAACGTGAAATTGAATCGCGCAACAGTCTAAGCTCAATGAAGGTAAGCATACTCTACGTCGGTTCAAGTTTGCTCGCGCCGCTGCGGAATGCCGAAGCGCAGATCAATCTTCGCCACGGACTCGCTCTGGAGATTGCTACCTACAACTTCGGCTCTGCTTTCACCGACGACGAATGGCTCAAGATTGAAAATGACCTGGATGAAAGCGAAGTGATCTTCGTCATTCACGTTATGGATGGCGAGAACGCCACGCGGCTTCTTCCTCAACTTGATCGTCTTCGCAAACAACACACAGTCATCGTCATCAACTGCATGCCGGCGCTGATGAAGCGGACGCGCATGGGCAAGCTGGATTTCGCGAAGCTCTCGGGCCAAAGCCGCAAGGGCAAAGCGCAAAGGGCCAAGGACAAAGGGGCGGAATTCGATGAGGTCGACTCGCACAGCTTACTGAAGTCGATTGGTTCTTGGATTGGGCGACAGGCCAGGAATGGAAAATCAAACGGACATGGACGCACGGATTATCTGAAGTGGGCGGATCGCTTGCCGAAGCTGATGCGCTTTATTCCCAGCACGGGTCCGCTAGGCGATGCCAAGAACTATTTGCTCTTGATGAGCTACTTCCTCCAGCCAACGCCGCGGAATATAGAATCGATGATTCTGATGGCGTTGAAGGGCTACGTTGATGACGAACGACTGAAATCGATCGATATTCCGCAGCCTGAGTCAGTTGCCTCAGTCGCAATTTACCATCCGGACGCGCCCGCGTTGTTCCAATCATTTGAGGAATATGAGAACTGGTACGTCCGCGACAGGCCGAAGGCCAAAGCGCAAAGTACAAAGTTCAATGGGTCGTCGTTGAATCCGAACACCACGATCGGCTTGCTGTTGATGCGACCGCAGATCGTCAGCAACTCGCGTAAGCACTATGACGCGCTGATTCGGGCGATTGAAGCCGAAGGCTTGAGCGTGATTCCCGCGATCTCGACGTTGATGGATAACCGCGAAGCCTGCGAGAAGTTCTTTGTTGGTACGCAAGCCTCCGGCTTGCAAACGTCGAAGCAGGCCAGAGGCCTGCGTACCCAGCCCGGAACCGTGCGTACCCAGGCCGGAAGCATGCGTACCGCGCGCGTCAGCCAAATCGTTTCGCTCACCGGCTTCAGTTTCGTTGGTGGACCCGCGATGAACGACAGTGAAGCCGCGTCGGAATACCTGACCGATCTGAACATTCCTTATCGATCGCTGGTCAGCCTAGATGCGCAGACGATCGAGTCCTGGCGCGAATCGTTTACCGGGTTGAATCCGGTGCAAACCGGAATGCAGGTCGCGATTCCGGAGATTGACGGTGCTACTGAGCCTTTCGTCTTCGGCGGCATTCCGGCGCGCGGCGTCGAGCCCGCTCCTTTAGAAGAGCGCTGCGCCCGCGTCGCGAAACGAATGAATCGGTGGAATCGATTACAGACGGCAAACCGCAGCGATCTGAAAATCGCGCTGGTGATCTATTGCTTCCCGCCGAACAAAGGCAACATCGGCACAGCCGCGGACCTTGATGTATTCGCCAGCGTCCTGGACGTCCTCAGCGACTTGCGAGCGCAAGGTTACGCGGTCGAAGTGCCAGCTACAGCCGATCGCTTACGTGAGATTCTGCTCAACGGAAACTCTCGCAAGTTCGAAACCAATGCTAACGTCGCTTATCGCATGTCAGTGGATGAGTATCGCGAGTTGAATCCTTTCGTCGCCGATATCGAACGCGAATGGGGAGCCGCCCCGGGAGCGATAAATGCGAGGGATAACGAGCTGCTGATTCAGGGCGTTACGCTCGATAATATTTTCATCGGCGTGCAGCCCACTTTCGGTTATGAAGACGATCCGATGCGGCTGCTGATGGCGAAAGGCGGAACACCGCATCATGGCTTCGCCGCGTTCTACACTTATCTCGAACGGACGTTCAAAGCGGATGCGGTCGTTCATGTCGGGACGCACGGCGCAATGGAATTTATGCCGGGCAAGCAGATCGGGATGTCGAGCGAATGCTGGCCGGATCGTTTGATTGGCGAATTGCCGAACATCTACATCTACAGCGTTAACAATCCGTCCGAGGGAACCATCGCAAAGCGGCGCTCCTACGCCGAACTAATTTCTTATCTGACGCCTCCCATTGAAAGCGCGGGCCTATATAAAGGACTGGCGACATTGAAAGAATTGATTCAGAACTATCGCCACACGACCGACGAGGAAGGACGCGAACGCCTTTATCAAGCCATCGAAGAGCTGCGTGAGAATTTGAATCTTGAACTGAGCGAAGCTTAGCGGGGTGAAGCAAAATCCTGTGGAGCCGAAACCAAAATGGTGGCCATTGATCACGAAAGCGAAATCTGATAACGATAGCCCGCACCCAAACCCGCGGCATTGGGACGCAGTCATTCATCGATCCTACGCGAGACTTTACGTGAGCCCAGGAGTGGTAGTAAGCCCAACGAATTCACGAGTGCTCGTGCTGATCGGTGCGATTGTCTTTTGCTACATAGCATTCGGATCGGCGACGGCTCGGCGTACGCGAGCGCCAAACCAACCAGACGGTGAAGGTGAGTTCCATATACTGGCGCTCGCTTCACCGGTCGCCGGCTTTTCCTTTCCACTTGCCATAACAAATGCGAACGACGGCAGTGGCCGCATCTTCATCACCGAACAAGCGGGGCGAATCCGCATCATCAAGAATGGCGCTTTGGTTGCGAACCCGTTTTTGGACATATCTGCTCGCGTGACCTTCGCTGGTGAGCGCGGCTTGCTCGGCCTCGCCTTCCCACCGGGCTACACAACTAAGGGATACTTTTACGTTGACTACATCAACAGCGTGGGCAACATCGTCATAGCGCGTTATCGTCGTAGCGCCTCTGACCCCGACGCGGCCGATCCGGCGAGCGAACAGGTTGTCCTCACTATCGCGCAGTCCTCCACCGCGCATAAGGGAGGGCAGCTCGCGTTCGGCCCGGACGGTTTCTTGTACGTGAGCACGGGCGACGATGACAAGGAGGGCGACCCCGAAAACCATGCCCAAAATGCAGGGCTGTTGGCCGGTAAGATTCTCCGCATTGACGTCGAGACGGGCAGCCCGCAGACGTATACGGTTCCGGCATCGAATCCCTTTGTCGGTCAGCCTGCCTACCGGCCGGAAATTTGGGCACTCGGACTGCGTAATCCGTGGCGCTTCTCGTTCGACCGCCAGACCGGCGACCTTTATGTCGGCGACGTTGGCCAGGATTTTTTTGAGGAGGTTGATTTTCAGACCGCCGGAAGCAGCGGTGGCCAGAATTATGGCTGGCGGCTCATGGAGGGGTTGCATTGCTACAATCCGTCGACCTGCGACTCGACCGGACTGACCGCGCCCATCATTGAATACGATCACAGCGCCGGCTGCGCGGTGATGGGTGGCTACGTTTATCGCGGCTCCAAGTTTCCGAGCATGCAAGGGCTTTATTTTTACGGCGACTTTTGCAGCGGTCGCGTCTGGTCCATTCGGCAGCAAAACGGGAGTTGGCAGACGACATCGCTGCTGGAAAGCGGACTACACGTTTCCGCATTTGGCGAAGACGAAGCGGGCGAGCTTTACATGGCCGATTACGGGGCCGGCAAAATCTACGCTCTGACCGAGGCCGGCGCGAGTCCGACGCCCACGCCCACACCGAGTTCGACGCCAACCCCTTCCCCGAACCCGATAGATGGTTCAGAGTTCTTTGTTCGCCAGCATTATCTTGATTTCTTGAACCGCGAACCTGACCCGGACGGCCTCAAGTTCTGGACGAGCGGCATAGACGCATGCAACGACAACGCGTTCTGCGTTCAAGCTAAACGCGTCAACACCTCCGCGGCTTTTTTCCTCTCGATAGAATTTCAGGAGACAGCTTATCTCGTCGAGCGTTTCTACAAGACAGCCTTCGGTGACATCAACCCGCCTGCCGTTCCAG
>DATLVM010000191.1:0-8130 GCA_035577445.1 Pyrinomonadaceae bacterium | reverse complement strand
TCGCTGCTTTACGTTGATGAACGCGTGCGCCACGAAGGCTATGACATCGAGTTGATGGCCGCGCGGCAATTGCCCGAGATGCCGAATCTGCCCGGTGTGATGTCGCCATTCGCGCCGGCTTTGGTTAACTTGAACGCGCCCCGCACAATGCCGCCGCCACCGGGACCGATGCATAACGGGAGTGTCTTAGGCCTGCACTAACGTGAGAAGTATTCAACTCAAACAAGTCGTCCTCGTCGCCTCATACACGCTCATGCTTTGCGTGAGTGCCCATGCCGCCACGTTGAGCAACTATCAGCATCGCGTTTCGTCCGCAGCGCGTGTCATCGAACAACTCGCCGGAGCGTATGAAGACGAAAGCTTCACAGAACCTGCGCGAATCCAATCAGGCCTCACTTCAGTTCGAGAGACGCTGCCGGCAAAAGAGGAAGTCGAGATGGGCGGCCAGCGAATCAGTGTCGACAATTCGTGGCTGCACGACGCGCTGGCTGAATACGAGAAGACAAGCAGTCAAACCAAGCGTGCCGAAATCTTAACGCGGGCTGCCGAACGGCTGCGGGCGATCGAAGAAAGGCTTAAAGAAATCGACGGTGCCAAACCTGCCGCCTCGGATAAAGACGCGAACAAAGGCCGCCTCGCTGAAATTCTTCGCCGCCCTGAGTACATTCAAACCGCTCCGGAATCGAGCGCACTCGATCGACTGCTCGACCGTTTCTTCCGCTGGCTGGGCAGGTTGTTTCCCAAAGCTAAACCTATTCAACCCGGCGGCTCCCCGGTCGTTTCGGGTATCGCGCAACTTTTGGTTGTGGGCGTCAGCATCGCCGCGATTGGTTTCCTCGTTTGGCGCTACGGGCCACGCTTTATTCGAGGCCGCAAGAAGAAGAAAAAGGCGAAGCGCGGGGCGCGCATCGTGCTCGGTGAGGTTCTCGGCGAGGATCAGACGGCGGCTGATCTTTTGGCGCAGGCCGAGTCTTTGGCCCGCAATGGCGATCTGCGAGCGGCGATTCGCAAAGCCTACATTGCCCTGCTGTGCGAGTTGGGCGATCGGAAATTGATCAGCCTGGCGCAGCATAAGACAAATCGCGATTACTTGAATTCAGTGCGCGATAAAGGATCGCTCTACAGCGGGATGCGCAAGTTAACTCAGAGCTTCGAACTTCATTGGTACGGATTTGTCCCGGCAGGTGAAACCGATTGGACTGAGTTTAGAAATGGATACCAAAGAATAGTGAGAAATAACGAGTGATGAGTGATGAGTCATGAGTGATGAGTCATGAGTGAAGAGTCATGAGTGATACGAAAACATTTGCGAGAATCCGCTAACTCATAACTCATGACTCATGACTGATTAAGATGCGTCAACGCTTACTCATCGTCATCACCCTGGTCGTCGTCGTAGTGATCCTCGTGTTGCTGAACGCCGCGACGTACGTCAAGGTCGAGCCACAGGCTGATTCCGAGGCTGCGCCCGATCGGTCGACATTCAATGCCGGCGCGACGGGCACGCGCGCGCTCTTCGATTTTCTACATGAGTCGGGTCACGACGTGGTGCGCTGGCGGGAATCGACCGATGGACTGTTGAGCTTCAGTGGGCCGAAGCCTGCCACGGTCGTCATTATCGGCGAAGTGCGCGTGCCCTTCTCAACGACCGAAAAGAAAGAGCTGATGCACTGGGTCGAAGAAGGTGGCCGATTGGTGCTGATCGATCGGATGCCCGATCCAAAACTGCTGCCCGATTCGGGACGGTGGGCGATCAGAACTCAGGTTACAAACGTTCCCTGGTACGACGTCGACCCAACGAACTTCGAGCAGATGACGCATGATGTGAAAGCGATCGCGCCTTCCCAACCGACACTGCTGGCGCGCGATATTGAGAGCGTTTTGCCCTCTCGATTTGCCGGGGCCATCACCATCGCGCCGCGCGTCGCCCCAGAGAAAAAGAAAGCGAACTCCAACGACAACTCTTCCGCTGGATCGGGGAACGAAGAGGACGAAGAAGAATTCGAGCCGTCTCCTGAACCAACGCAAAGCGCCGCCGGTGGAAATAATCCGCCCCCGATCTCGCCGGCGCCGGTCGTCAGTTTCGCCGGTGATCACGGCTCGATTTTGATCGATTATCCGCACGGAAAGGGTCGCATTGTGCTGCTGGCGGATCCGTACATCGTGGCGAATAACGGCATCAATCGCGCGGACAATCTGCAACTCGCTGTCAATGTAGTCGTCGGCAGCGGTGGTCTGGTGGCGTTCGACGAGTTTCATCAGGGCCGCGCGGCGACTCAGAATGCGCTGATCCAATACTTCGCGGGAACGCCGATTCTGGCGATTTGTGCGCAGCTCGGACTGATTGGATTAGCGATTGTGTGGTCGCGTGGAACTCGGTTCGCGCGGCCCTTGCCTTTGCCGCAAGTCGATCGCCGATCCAGTCTCGAATTCGTTGCATCAATGGCTGAATTGCAGCAGCGCGCGAAAGCGCACGACCTGGCCCTGGAGAACATCTACACGCGCGTGCGGCGAGTGCTGGTGCGCTATGCGGGTTTGAATCAAGCCGCCGGTCGCGCGCAAATCGCCGCGCGTGTTGCCGCGCGTGCGAAGCTTAATCAGAAACAGCTTGAATCATTGATGCGAAGCTGTGAAGATATCATCAACGGCGCGCCGACAAATGGCAGAGAGACGCTGCGGCTGGCGAAGCGTCTGCGGGAAATCGAAGCCTCGCTTGGCCTGCAGGGTCGCGCGCGCGATGCGAAACAAAATGAAATGCGAACTTAGATCTTTGAGCTTTGACCTTTGACAGTTGAACGACCTGTAAGCCACACGTCAAAGACCAAAGCCCCAAGACCAAAGCTCGATTAAGCTTGAAGCAGATTGAAACCCTAACCGCAAAGCATGCCTGAATACGTCTCCTCAACCATCGCACACATCCAAACTGAATTGCGCAAAGTGATCGTGGGCCAGGACGAGCCGATCGAGCAGATGCTCATCGCGCTACTCGCCGAAGGTCACGCGCTGATCGAAGGCGTGCCCGGCACCGCTAAGACGCTGACTGTGAAAACGCTTGCGCGCATCATCAACGCCGGCTTCGGGCGCATTCAATTCACGCCCGACCTGATGCCGTCTGACATCACCGGCACGAACGTCTTCAACATGGCGGAGTCGACGTTTAGTCTGCGTCGCGGTCCGGTTTTCACTGATCTTCTGCTCGCCGACGAAATCAATCGCACGCCGCCGAAGACGCAAGCCGCGCTGCTCGAAGCGATGGAAGAGCGGCAGGTCACCATCGACGGCGAAGCCCAAGCGCTATCGCCGTTGTTCACGGTGCTCGCCACAGAGAACCCGATCGAATATGAAGGCACTTATCCTTTGCCGGAAGCGCAACTCGATCGCTTTCTGCTGAAGATTCTTCTTTCATATCCATCGGCAGAAGAAGAGCAGCAGGTGGTCGCGCGCTGGGATGCAGGATTCAACGCGCGCCGTTTGGACCAGGTTGACGTTCAGCCGCTCGCTGATCCGGACGCGATTTCGCGCTGTCGCGCAGAGGTGCGAAATATGCGAATCGAGCCCGGCGTCCAGCGCTACATCGTGGATATCGTGCGGCGCACTCGCGATCACGCGGCCGCGCATTATGGCGCCAGCCCACGCGCCGCCGTGGCTTTATTGCTCTGTTCGAAAGCGCTGTCCGCAGTTCGCGGCCGAGACTTCTCAACTCCGGATGACGTGCGTGACATTGCGCGGCCAGTGCTGCGACATCGTTTGACGTTACGCGCCGAAGCAGAATTAGACGGCGCCACGCCCGACTCCGTAATCACCGACATTCTCCAAACCGCGGAAGTGCCGCGTTGAAGCGAGGAGTTCCCCGATGAATCCTAAACGAGTTGCCCTTTGGTTCCTGATCGTCTCGGTCGCCTTGAGCGCAGTCGTCGGCATCATCGCGATCGTTGCGGGGACCTTCGGCCGTACCGAAGCACAGATACTGCTGACGACGCTGACGATTTCCGCCGCGAGCATTCTCGCATTGGCCTGCGGTGCTCTGTGGGAGAGCGGCCGCGGGAAAATACTTCCGGCCACGGGCATCGTCCTCGCAGTTGGTGATGCGGGCCTCTTCATCGTCGGTATCTGGTTAGAAAGCCAAAGCGAGCAATATTGGAAGTTCTCAGCTTCCGTAGGTCTCATCGCTGTAGCCACCGCGCACGCTTGTCTTCTTTCGCTGGCACGTCTGGCGCCGCGTTTTATCTGGAGCAGGATTGCGGCCATCCTCACGGCTTATTCGCTGGCGCTCATATTCATCTACGTCATTTATTTTACGCCCAAAGGCGACACGATCATTCGCGTCATGGGGGTCATGTCGATCATTCTCGCCGCGCTGACAATTCTCACTCCCGTATTTCATCGTTTGAGTCGCGGCGACCTCGATGAGGCATCCGTCGCCAGCGACGTCTCGAATCGCCTGTCGCCGACGATCATGTGCCCGCGATGTGGCACGTCTCTGCCAAACTCATTGACTGAGACGAAGTGCGAACACTGCGGCTGCACTTTTCTGATAACGATCGCGGACAACAACGCAGCGAGTCTTCCAACAACTTCTTAAATGCGGTTCGTTTTCAGCAAACTTTTCTATGCACTGCTCGCGGTGGGCCTTGTTCCATTGTCGCTTTCATGGAATCGGCCGCTGTTGCGCTGGCTCGCGCTGACTTACGATTTGCTCTTGATTGCGATCGCCGTTTTCGATGCCTGGAATGCGAAGCTGCCGGCTCGCGTGAACATCGATCGGCACTTCGGCAGCCGCTTCGCTGTCGGCGCCGAAACTGAAGTTAAGATCGAGATCGCCAATCGAACTTCGCGCGATCGCTCGTTGGTGGTTAAGGACGAGTTTCCGCCGCAGATGAAACTCGCCGGCGCGCGTGAAGCTCGCATGAACGTCGACGCGCAGACCGCCGGCTCGTTTACTTACTGGCTGACGGCGCCGAAGCGCGGCAGATTTCACTTTGGACAGATCGTCGTCAGATTTAGTTCGCCGTGGCGACTGGTTTGGAAACAAGCCCGTGTCGGCGAGCCGATTAGCGTTAAGGTCTATCCGAATATGCGCCGGGCGCGCGAAGCGGAGCTGAAGGCCCTGGGGACGCGTTCGTTCGTCGCCGCCCGCCGCAAGTCCCAGTGGCGCGGTGAAGGCCGCGACTTCGAATCGCTGCGCGATTACGTCCGCGGAGACGAGATGCGGCATATTTCGTGGACCGCTACCGCGCGGCGCGGCAAGCTGGTTACGCGCCAGTATCAGATGGAGCGCGATCAAACGATCCTCATCGCGATCGACGCTGGCCGCTTGATGACCGCCCGGATTGAGAAAGAAACCAAACTCGATTCAGCCGTGCATGCCGCATTGGCTTTGATGTCGGCTGCTGCGCGCGCGGGCGATAACGCGGGACTGCTCGTCTTCGGCCGCCGCATTCAAGCATTCCTGCCGCCCAAGCGTGGCGCGGAACATCTCGATGCCGCGCTGGAAGCCTTATATGCGGTCGAGCCTGAAATGATCGAGCCGAGCTATTCGCGCGCCTTCGAGTTCATCTCTGCGAACAGTTCGCGTCGCTCGCTCGTGGTGGTGATTACGGATTTAGTTGATGAGGAAGGTTCGCGCGAATTGCTTTCTTCATTAAAGCTGCTGCGCCCGCGGCATCTGCCCCTGGTCGTCACGATCGCCGATCGCGATTTGAAAGCAGTTGTGCGCGAAGCGCCGCAGGACGAACGTGAAATGTTCACCCAATCAGTCGCGGAAGAGATCATTCATTTAAGAGAAGCTGCGTTGCGTTTGGTTGAAGCACAAGGTGGGTTGGCGTTGGATGTGACGGCGGCGGCGCTGGCGCCGAAGCTACTCGAAACTTACTTGCGCGTGAAAGAGCGCGGACTGCTCTAATTCTCTACCGGTTCGCATTTCCATTCTCTTCTTCATCCTCATTTCTTCCCGCCAAAAACAGGTACAAGTACAAAGCGATTCCGGTAATCACGCCGATGCCGATCTTGATGAGTGGTGAAATCGGCTGGGGCGAGATGAAGCCTTCGATCAGTCCCGCGAGCACGAGCAGCGGCACGCAACCGATGATCAGTCGCACCGCTTCGATCCCGCGAGACTTCAGCGCGTCAGCGCGTGAAAGATCTCCCGGCATCACCAAGGCCGTCCCAATCAACAGTCCGGCGCCGCCTGCGATAAAGATGCATGACAGCTCGATCACGCCATGTGAAATCACAAACCCGAGCAACAAATCATTTCCAAAGCCCGCTCGATAGGTAAGCGCGGTGATCGCGCCGAACATCGCTCCGTTGAATGCCAGCACATACAAGGTGCCGAGCCCGAACATCGCGCCCAACGCGAACGCATAGAACGTGACGCGGATGTTGTTCGTGAAAATCTGACTCGAGCCAATCTGGTTTGCTTCGTTCAACTCCTCCCACCAATGGGTGCGGTGGGCAATGACAACTTCACGAAAATATGGGCTAATTCCTGCGAATTCCGAGAACTCCGGGTCCTGGCGTGTCCCAAAAAAGGCAATCGCAGTGAACACCAGGAAGACCCCAAAGGCGACCGCCGTGTAGCGCCAGGTTCGGCGAAACGTGCGCGGAAATTCATTCACAAAAAAGTTCCGCACCAGCTGCCCACCTTGGGCATCCGCACGATAGATGCGCCCGTGTGCGCGAATGACCAGGCTGTTGAGATAGTTGATGAGCCGCGGATCGCGCGACTCGGCCCGCGCGATTGCCAAATCAGATGCAGTCCGTCGGTAGATGCGGCCCAGCTCGCGCACCTCTTCACGATGCAGCTTGCGCAGCGTCATGCGATCGAGAAGCTGAAGCAGATCTTCAAGCCGCTGCCAGATGTTCTTCCGCTCGTTGATGAAGCGATCGATGGGCATCGTTCATTGCCGATTGCCGATTGTTGATTTCCGATTTGCTACTTTCGATTTAGAATCTCTCTAATCGAATCTTTGCAGCCTGACCAATGAACCAATCACAAATCGGCAATCAAAAATCGGCAATGCTCGTCGAGTGTGTACCAAACTTCAGTGAAGGCCGCAAGCCCGAAATTATTGAAACCATCGCTCAAGCCATCAAATCTGTAACCGGCGTGACCGTTTTGAATCGTCATATCGATTCTGATCACAATCGATCCGTCATCACGTTTGTCGCCTCGCCTGAAGCGATTGTTGACGCTGCACTGAGAGCAGTGGCAACTGCCGCTGAACTGATCGACTTGCGATCACACAAAGGAGAGCACCCGCGAATTGGCGCGACTGACGTGTTGCCATTCGTTCCCGTCGCTGGAGTGACGATCGAAGATTGCGTCGCGCTGGCCCATGAAGCGGGCCTGCGCATCTGGAAAGAACTTTCGATTCCCGTTTTCTTTTACGAGCGTGCGGCGCTGCGACCGGATCGTGCGCGGCTTGAGAACGTCCGCGGCAAAGGGTTCGAATGGCTCGCCAGGGAAATTATGACTAATCCCGATCGCGCTCCTGACGTCGGCGAACGGCGACTTCACCGAACGGCCGGAGCGATCGCGGTTGGCGCACGGCCATTCCTGATCGCATTCAACATCAACCTCCGCACGAACGACCTTTCGATCGCGCGCCGCATAGCACACGCAGTGCGCGAGCGCGACGGCGGTCTGCCCTTCGTGAAAGCGCTCGGCTTTGCATTGCAGAGTCGCGGGTTGGTGCAAGTTTCGCTGAACCTAATCGACTATGAACAAACAACCATGGCGCGCGCCTTCGACGCAGTCAAAGCGGAAACCAATCGCGCAGGCGTCGAGATAGCCGGCGCGGAAATCGTCGGCCTGCTCCCTCGTGCCGCTCTGGATCGGTCGGCTGCGTACTTTCCGTTGCTGGAGAATTTCCGTGAGACGCTGGTGCTCGAAACTCTGCTCGAAGCGGAGCGCGCCGCCAACGAATAAAGCCGATTTGCCGACTGAATGATCACCCTCGCGCCCGCTTCATAATGTTCTCGCAAAACGGTAGTGGCCTAATTTGAAATCCCCGTTAATCTCCCAAAACAACTCATAGATTGAGTGATACGATGCCGTCCTAGTACGGAGCGGGCTGACAAGTGCGGAAACACTCGCCAGCCCTACACAGCCGAATCCTATGCCGGTTA
>DATLVM010000190.1:0-6506 GCA_035577445.1 Pyrinomonadaceae bacterium | reverse complement strand
TGGTTGAATCACAGCGTCGTTGACGCCCGAGCTCTGAATCGCCGCGCGCAACGCTTCAACTGACGGGGCCTGTTTGAAGCGCGCGGTGACGACCGTTCCGCCTTTGAAATCCACCCCGAGATTGAAAGCATCCGTCCCGTTGGGATGAAACCGATGCCGATACAGTCCAGTGCCCATTCCCGCCAACATCAGCATAATCGACATGCCAATGAAGAAGCGGCGCTTGCCGAGCCAATCGATCTTTACTTCATGAAATAGTTGAAACATGCCGAAACTCTTAAATGCTTAACGAATCGACGCGCCGGCCCTTACGGCTCAACAACCAGATGAAAATTGTTCGCGACACATAAACGGCCGAGAACAGGTTGACGATCAAACCGAGAGCGAGGGTTACCGCGAAACCCCGGATCATCGGCGCTCCGCTGGCGAAGAAATAGAGAAACGCAGCCGAGACGATGGTGGTTACGTGCGTGTCGATGATCGTTATAAAAGCGTGCGCGAACCCTTGCTCAATGGCCGACGGAATCGTCTTTCCAGAGCGCATTTCTTCGCGGATGCGTTCAAAGATCAGGACGTTCGAATCGACCGCCATACCGATTGTCAGGATGATGCCTGCGATGCCCGGCAGAGTTAACGTCGCTCCAAAGACAATCAGGCCCGCCAGCATGAGGATCATGTTCAGCAGCAACGCCACAATCGCGTTGATGCCCGAGCCGCGGTAGTAAATCAGCATAAAGAGCACCACCAGCGCCAAACCGAGCACCGAAGCGCGGACGCCGGCGCGAATCGAATCGGCGCCGAGGCTGGGGCCAACGGTGCGCTCTTCGGAATATTCAATTGGCGCGGGCAGCGCGCCGGAACGCAGGGTCAGCGCGAGATCGTCGCCTTGTTCTTTGGTGAAGTTGCCGGTGATTTCGCCCTGATCGAAAATCTGCGACTTGATGAACGCGATTGACTTCACTTCATCGTTGAGCACGACGCCCATGTACTCGTTGATATTCGCGCCAGTCCAGGCGCCGAACTTATCCGCGCCATTCTTCTTCAGCGAAAACGTGATCTGATACTTGTCGCCGCCGGCGCGTTCGGGAATTGCCGCTGCAGTTCGCAAATCAACACCGTCGATGATCGCCGGTGATTCGATCACGGCCCACTTCTGCGGTTTGGGAGCATTGGCGTTAGCGCCTGTATCCGTAGAACTCAAATCGGCGCGCTCGGTATAAGCCAACACGCGGCGATTCGCGGGAATAGTGCCGTTGCTGTTGAGGGAGGCAACCGCTTCTTCCTTGCTGAAATAAGTTTGCGCGGGATTGGGACTCGGCGGACTAATTACGTGAACGAGTTCCAAATGTGACTGACCGGCGAGCAACTGCTTCACGTGCTCAGGATCAGAAATACCCGGCATCTGTAACAGAATTTCATGCGAGTTCTGGCCGCCGCGTCGTTGCAGGGTCGGCTCGGCAACCCCGACTGCATTGATACGGCTCTCGATGATCTTCAGTGCTTGATCAGTCGCCGAATCGGCCAACGTGCGTTGTGTTGCGCCATTCAAACTCCAACTCAACGTTGCGCCCGATTGCGAAAACGACCAGCCGGCGTTATCGCTCACGTCGACTTTCGCCTGAACAGCGTCGCGCACCTCTTTCGCCTTTGACGCATCCGCAATCACCATTACAACGCGATAATTTCCGTTGCCGCTTTCAGCGTGTGCTCCAGTCACCGTGAAGCCCTTGTCCTTCGCGGCGTTCTGCGCGGCAACTGCGTTGTCTTCAGTCAAGCGCTTGAGGTACTCCTCGGTCTTGACGCGCATCACCAGGTGCGATCCGCCTTTGAGATCGAGACCGAGGTGAATGTTATTCGCGAGATTCGCTTTGACGCCTCGCCAGGTGAAGTCCTGCGCGTGAGGTCGACGACCGTGAGGACCGAGAACGATATAAAACCCTACGACCGTAACGATGCCGATGATGATCGCTCGCTGGAGTAAACTTCGCTTCTTCATCTAACTTGCTACTTCTTCTCTTCAGTATCGACGCCAGCCACCGCTGTGCGCGCAATTTCGAGGATCGTTTTATCTGCGCTCCTAATCAAGAAGCTGGTATCGCGCACCGCGGTAATTACCCCTACGATGCCGCCGGTAGTGACAACTTTGTCACCGGCCTTCAACTGAGAAACTGTTTCTTGTAATTGTCGCTGCTTTTTTTGTTGCGGCCTAATCAGCAGAAGATAGAACACACCAAAGACGAGAATCATCGGGATGAGAAAGCTGAATCCGCCCGCGCCGCCTTGTAAAAGAAGTAGATGTCCAGCCAATGAAGAATGCCTCACGAATATGTCGTTGCCGCACAATCCCGCGACATTATGATTCCAATCCCGAGTTCAGTTGCTTAGTGTACTCTCGCCGAAAATTAGCGAATTGATCGGAACGGATAGCTTGCCTGACACGCCTCATGGTGTCAAGGAAGAACGCCAGATTATGGTGGGTCAAAAGAATGCTCGCAAGCATCTCTCCCGATTGATACAAATGGCGGATGAACGCGCGCGAATGACGTCGGCAAACTGAGCAGTGGCAAGCCTCGTCAAGCGGCTTCTCATCAGTCGTGTAGCGGGCATTCTTGATGTTGAGTTTGCCGCGCGATGTGAATGCCTGGCCATTGCGACCGTTCCGCGTCGGCAGGACGCAATCGAACATATCGACTCCCCGCGCGACTGCTTCAATCAAATCTTCCGGCGTCCCGACACCCATCAAGTAACGCGGCTTGTCCGCAGGCATGCGCGGCGCAATTTCTTCGATCACTTCCATCATCGAGTGCTTCTCTTCTCCGACGCTCAGGCCGCCGATCGCGTATCCGTCGAAATCTATCTCAACTGTCCGTTCGAGACTCTCACGCCGCAGATCGAGATGAGATGCGCCCTGGATAATGCCGAAGAGAGCCTGGCTCTCCCCCTCTCCCACTGGGAGAGGGGTTAGGGGTGAGGGTTTAGCGCGCCGTAAGCCCTCACCCCGACCCTCCCCCAGAGGGGGAGGGCGGAAACCATCTTGCAGTCGATCAAACGCATCCCTCGATCGCTTGGCCCAACGCAGCGTCAACTCCATGCTGCGCTGTGCCTCTTCATGCGTCGCTTCGCCCGGCGCGCATTCATCGAAAGCCATCGCGATCTCCGCGCCGAGCACCGCCTGCACTTCCATCGAAATCTCCGGCGACAGAAAACACATCGAGCCATCGACGTGCGACCGAAACTCAGTTCCTTCTTCAGTGATCTTTCGCAGCGCGCCCAGGCTCCAAACCTGAAAGCCGCCCGAGTCAGTCAACATTGCGCGATCCCAACCGATGAATTTATGCAGACCGCCCGCTGCCTTGATTGTCTCAATCCCCGGTCGCAACCAAAGGTGATACGTGTTTCCGAGAATAATGCGCGCGTCGAGATCCGGCGATTCGAGTTCTTCGAAACGAATTCCCTTCACCGTGCCCGCCGTGCCCACAGGCATGAACACAGGCGTTTCGATTGCGCCGCGACGAGTGGTGATGGTTGCAGCGCGTGCTTCACCCTCTCTAGCGCAAATCTCAAAATCAATTGCTCTATACATTAGTTCCTGCAGAAGGTACCGATCGGCTCGTGTCGGAAGCCCGACCGCCAGGGAGGGCAACCAAGCCCTTGCTGGCGCGCAGGCTTCTGACACGCTGCCACGATGTACATCAACCGCCCGCTACCGCCGGCGGTTCCGACTCTTATGCCTCTCGACAATTCGTATCGGCGTCGCGAAAAAATCGAATTCGTCACGCAAACGATTCTCGAGATGTCGCAAAAACGAAAAGTGCAGACCGGCTTTCCCGCCTGACGTGAACACCACAAACTGCGGCGGCCGTATGCCGATTTGCGTGATGTACTGCACGTGCAGTCGCGCGCCTCCGTGAGTTTTTGCGGGCGTAATTCCGCTTCGCTCCTTTACCTCGCGTTCGAAGAAATCATTTAGTCGCGAGGTCGCCACGCGCGTGCTGCGGGCCGTATTCGCGCGCGTCGCCACCGACAGGAGTTTGTTAACGCGTTGGCCGGTTAACGCGGAAGTAGTTACCACCGGCGCCCAACTCAAAAACTTCATTTGGTCGCGCAGCTTTCTTTCGAAGGCCGCGGCAGTTCCGGTTAATTTCCCCTCCAGCGCATCCCATTTGTTAAGCGCGAGAATGATCGAGCATCCGGCTTCGACCGCATAGCCGGCAATCGCCGCATCGAGTTGCGCGATGCCTTCTTCCGCGTCGAGCACGATGATCGCAACGTCCGCGCGCTCTAAACTCTTGCGGGCCATGATGACTGAGAGCTTTTCCGCCATCTCTCTCGTCTTGCCCTTGCGCCGAATGCCGGCCGTGTCGATCAACCGGAACGTCTGCTCGTCAGTCTGCAACAAAGTATCGACGGCGTCGCGTGTCGTGCCGGCGACCGGCGAAACAATCGCGCGCTCTTCACCAAGCAGACGATTTAATAGAGAGGACTTGCCGACGTTGGGCCTGCCCACAATTGCGAGGTTGAGGTCGCGCTTTGCGTAACTTTGCGCCTTTGCATCTTCGCGAGAGACTTCCGTGCCCTCCCTCACGGTCGGGCTACTGCCGGGATCGCTCGTCCCAAGTGAGTCTTCAGTTTTATGAGCGACTCGCAGTCCTTCAACGATCGAATCCAGCATCTCTCCGATCCCGTTCCCATGCTCCGCGGAAATCGGAACCACATCTGCAAAGCCGAACTCGTGAAATTCGCCCGCGTCGCTCTCCCAGTTAACTGCATCGGCCTTGTTCGCCGCGACGATCACGCGCTTGCCGGTGCCGCGCAGCAACCGAGCCAACTCTTCATCTAGCGGCGTCACCCCTTTGCGCGCATCAACCATCCACACGAGCGCTTGAGCTTCTTCAATCGCCACCCCAGCTTGCTTGAGAATGTTCGCCGGAATTAGCGCGTCATCATCCGGCACAATTCCACCCGTATCGACGAGCGCGAAAGGTTTTCCGTTCCATTCGCTCTCGCCATAGATGCGATCGCGCGTGATGCCGGGCTCGTCTCCGACAATCGATCGGCGCTCGCCAATCAAGCGATTGAACAGAGTCGATTTGCCGACGTTCGGGCGACCGACGATGGCCACCAGCGGCAGCGCTGTTTGTTTGCTCTTGCTCATTTGCGCGAAAGTTGATGATAACCGACGCGTCTGAAATTCGCAGTGCCGCATTAGAACCTCGCCCGGAGATCAGCTAAGATGTGCGCGTTAATTCATAACATCTGAAAGGCAAGCCAATGTTCGAAGAACGCAAGAACACGACCTTTGAAATTCGCGTTTCAGAAGGAAAGACAGGCGACGATCCTAATCAACCCGATTGGGAAGTCGCCGAGCTGGAAAATGGTGTAGTCGTCGACAACTCAGACATCTACGACAACCTGACTTACGCGGAAGCCCAACAGATCGCCGGCATGTGGACCAAGAAAAAAGAGGAAGCCGAAGCGACTGAGACGATTCAATAACGCCGCATAAAGCCCTGGAATGAATGAACCGACCGCATTAACCAAAGCCTCAGTCGATCCCAATCCTATTCGTCAGTTCGAAAACTGGTTTCAAGAGCTGCCCGCCGCGGGCGTGTCTGAGCAGGACGCGATCTCGATGACGCTCGCGACCGCGACTCGATTTGGATTGCCTTGCGCGCGCATTGTGCTCATGAAGAGCTTCGATGATCGGGGCTTTGTTTTTTACACGAACTACGACAGCCGCAAAGGTAACGAGCTGGAAGAAAACGCGCGCGCCTGCTTGCTCTTCTACTGGTCGGGGCTGTGGCGGCAAGTGCGAATCGAAGGCGCTGTCGAAAGAGTTTCAGAGGAAGAATCCGAAACATACTTTCATTCGCGACCGCTCGGCAGCCAAACCGGCGCGTGGGCGTCGAACCAAAGTCAGCCGATTGAAAGCCGCGCCGTGTTGGAGAATCGTTTTCAGGAATTCGATTCGAAGTTCGGCGACCACGTTCCGCGTCCGCCACACTGGGGCGGCTATCGAGTTGTCCCCGAAGTGATCGAATTCTGGCAGGGCCAGGAAAATCGTCTGCACGATCGGCTGAGGTATACGCTGCAAGCTGATGGCAGTTGGTTGCTTGAAAGACTGGCGCCGTAGGGTACGCACGCCTCCGGCGTGCTTGCTTAACGCATTCTGGCGCTACTCCACTTCCAATCCTCGTTTTTCTGGCATAATCCAGCCTTGACCGGATTGTACTCAATGTATGTCACAGCATTATTGAAGTGGCGTTGGTTCCGAATGTAGCGATCGAATGGCTCACGTTCCCAGAACTTGCCGGTACGGTCCAAAACTTTATTGCATTCGTGAGCGGTAAAACTCTTCCACGAATGGACTATTCCACTCATTTTCGACCCTTTAAGAGGGGTGAACAATGTATGCACATGATTAGGCATGACACACCAAGCATGCAGTGCATAGCGCTCACCGTCGATGTGCAACAGGGCGTGCTCAACGATCTCTGCCACTCTGT
>DATLVM010000189.1:0-16787 GCA_035577445.1 Pyrinomonadaceae bacterium | reverse complement strand
CGGCATGCCCTGGCGCGCGGGTCCGGACATGGGCAATGCGGCGAGCTACTCTCCTGACGGCAATCGGATCGCTTACAACCCCAAGGGACAGGTTTACTGGCGCAAGTATTATCGCGGCGCTTACGCGACTGATGTTTGGATTGAAGACGTTTCGACCAAGAAGTTTTCGCAATTGACCGATTTTGATGGCCTTGATTCATGGCCGATGTGGAGCCGCGACGGCAACATCTATTTCGTCAGCGATCGCGACGGCGGCGGTTTGACGAACATCTGGCGCGAGTCGGAAAACGGCGGCAAAGCCGAGAAGATCACCTCGTTCAAGAGCGGCGACGTGCGCTTCCCCTCGGTCAGCGCTGACGGCAAGACGATCGTCTTCGAACATGACTTTGGAATCTGGAAGCTCGACACCGGCAGCAAGAAGGTCACGCCGATTAAACTCGACATCGATGCTGAGACGGAAGAGAACGATTCAGAGATGCGCGCGTTCGCGTCCGAGGCTGATGATTACGATCTCGCGCCGAATGCACGACGCCTGGTCGTTTCGGTTCATGGCGAAATCTTCACCGTGCCGGTTGAAGAAGGCGACATCAAACAGATCACCGATAGTCCGGCGCGCGATCGCGACGTTAACTACTCGCCGGATGGTAAGTGGCTCGCGTTTGTTTCAGATCGCAGTGGCCGAGAAGAACTTTATGTCAGCGCGGTTGACGGCACGGGCGAGCCGCAAAAGCTAACTGATATTGACGCATTAAAGAACGGTTACAACTGGTCGCCTGACTCGAAAGAAATTGCGTTTACTTCTTCCGACAGCAAGCTGCGCAAGGTCAATGTCAGCAGCAAACAACTCACCGAACTGGACACCTCACGTTACGGCAACATCTCGAACGCCGAGTGGTCGCCCGACGGTAAGTGGATCGCTTACTCGAAGGCGGACGCCAGTCGGACGACGGACATCTACGTAGTCTCATCGTCGGGGACTGAGAAAGAGCCTCACAAAGTCACCTTCGATTCTTACGATGAACGCAGCCCGCGTTTCTCGCCGGACGGCCGCAAGCTTTTCTTCGTGCGCACCGACTCAATTGGCGGCGGCGGTGGCGGATTCGGCAACGCTTCGGTGCAAATCTATTCAGTTGGACTGGAGAAGCTCGAACGGGATCCTGATGATCCGGAAGAACGGCCGGAAACACCCGCATTTCAAGGCCCGGTTGCAGGCGAAGGCGATGAAGGTGCAGGGCCGCAGCGTCGCCCGACGGGGCCGCGTCCGCCGCACGAAACGAAGATGGATTGGGCGGGAATGAAGCGGCGCACGCGCCAGATCACGCGCATGCCGTTTCCGATTTCATCTTTTACCATTGCGCCAGATAGTCGCACGATCGTGTTCGTCACGACTGAGCCCGCCGCGACGTTTGCGACGCCTGTCATCTATTCAATTCAAGACGACGGTCGTCGTCTAACGCGCATCACCGCCGGTGGTCCACCGGCTGGCGATGGTGAAGGCGGCGGCGGTGGTGGCGGATTCGGCGGGGGCATCAGCGGACTGGGAATTTCACGCGATGGCCGGACGCTTTTCTTCTTTGAGCGCAACGGGATTTATTCAGTGCCATTGGGCGGCGCAGCATCTGCGGCCGCCGCAACCGCTGGCCGTCCAACCGGCGGCGGTGAAGGTGGTGGCGGCGCGCGTCGTCGCATCAACTTCAACGTGCGGGTGAAGATCAATCGACCGGCGGAATGGGCCGAGATGTTCGGCGATGCGTGGCGCACAATGAAATACCGCTTCTACGATCCGAACATGCACGGCATGGATTGGGACGCGGCGAAAGCGAAGTACGAACCGCTAGTGAAAGACGTCGGCGATCGTCAGGAGTTGCTGAACATCATCAACGAGATGATCGGCGAGCTGAATGCTTCGCATACCGGCGCCGCGCCGCCGCCGGGTGGGCGCGCGCAGGGCGGAGTTTCGACCGGCTATCTCGGCGTCGAACTCGAACCTGACAAAGCAGCGGGCCGCTACAAAGTGTCCTACATATATGAGGATGGTCCGGCTGACAAGGATTGGGTGAAGGTCAACCCTGGCGATTACTTAATCGCGATCGGCGGCAAGGAAGTCAAAATCGGCGACGAGTATTGGGAGTTGCTGAACGACCGTCTCAATCGCAAAGTCGAAGTCACCTTCAACAACAAGCCGGCGGCTGACGGCGCCTGGAAGACGCGGATCGAAACCGTCAATGGTCAGGCCTATTCAACGCTGCGTTACGATCGTTGGGTGAAAGAGCGTCGCCAGAAAGTCGATGAACTCTCGAATGGCCGCGTCGGTTACGTGCATATCCGCGCGATGGATCAGCCTTCACTGCGAAAATTCGAAAAAGAGATTCGCGAGTTCCGCAACAAGGAAGCGCTGATCATCGATCAGCGTTGGAACGGCGGCGGCAACATCGAACAGGAGCTGCTGGCGATCCTCGTGCAGCGCGAATATCAAATCTGGCAACCACGCGGCGTCGAAGCCAGTGGCCGTCCGTTCGCTGGTTACTTCGGTCCGAAGGTGGTTTTGCAAAACTGGCGCTCGGCTTCGAACGCCGAAATGTTCCCGGCTGGATTCAAAGCGCTGGGACTCGGTAAGACGATCGGCACGCCGACGATGGGCGCGGTGATCGGTACCGGGAGCTATTCGTTGATTGATGCCTCAACGGTGCGCACACCCGGCGTCGGAGTTTACCTGGCCGATGCGAAACGCACGAACATGGAAAATTATGGCGTGCAGCCCGACATCCGCATCGACAACTTGCCGGAAGACAATCTTGCCGGTCGCGATCGTCAACTCGAAACCGCGGTCGACGAGTTGATGAAGCAGATCGGGGGGACGAAGCGGAACATCGCGAGTAAAGAGAACCAGTAAGACTGACGATGCCGGTGATCTGTACATTCTTCGGTATCGTCATTCGCATGTACTTTGGTGATCATCCGCCTCCGCACTTCCACGCGGAGCACCAGGGTCAGCAGGCAACATTCAACATCCGGGGTGAGTTGCTCACCGGCAACATAAGCTCCAGAACTGCGCGGCGGTTGATTCGCGAGTGGGCCACGGCTCATCGATTCGAGCTTATGGTAAACTGGAAAAACATCGAGGAAGGTCGACCACTGAATCGAATCGAGCCGTTGGACTAATGAATTACTTGCCGCATGTCACCAGCGCCAGACGGGTTCGTGGCTTTGTTATCGCGACGCAGTTTGATGACGGCACAGAGAAACACGTCGACATATCCCAATGGTTCAGAGGGCCAGTTTTCAAGCCACTAAAGGATCCCAATTTCTTTCGGAAATTCTTCGTTGAGGCGGGGACACTAGCGTGGCCAAACGGTGTCGATATTGCGCCTGAAGCTCTGTACAAAGCCGATGACGTTAGACAAGTCGAGAAAAAGAAAACGAATCGTGCTAAGAAGAACTGACTTCTTTGCCTAGATATTTTCGGATTCCCGCGTAGGTATCGCGCCAGACAACTTCACAGCCTGCATAAAACTCATCCGCAGCGCTCTCGCAGGGAAAGCCATCCTGCGCGACGCGCAAGGGTGTTCCATTATCACTGACGGGAATCGCTCCGGACTCGCTGGTGAGTACTCCTTGTTTTTCAAGCTTTTCATTACCAAGCAGTAAAAATCTTCAAGCATTCGCGCCGGGCTGTGTGATAATGCTGTCACGCCCCCGACGATATGCCTCAGAGAACATATCAGATCTCCATTTGTGGAACTTTTGACGTAGAGAACTACGGTGATCTGCTGTTCCCGCTAATCGCGCAGAAGGAGTTGTCGGAACGGCTCGGTAATGTTCGACTGCATCGATTTTCGTATCATCGGAAGCGCAAGCCGGAGTGGCCATTTGAGGTCACGTCGCTCGTCGATTTTCCCAAAATGGTTGGCGAACTCGACGGCGTCCTGATTGGCGGCGGTCATATTCTGAGATTCGATAAGCTGATCGCGAGAGACTACCTTCCGCCTTCTCCGCAGATCCATCATCCAACCGGATATTGGCTGAGCCCGATTTTAGCCGCAGTGACGAACGGCATACCCGTGGCGTGGAATGCGCCGGCCATGTTGGGTCGGGTGCCGGCTTGGGCGGCCCAACTGATGGAACTCGCGGTGAGGAACAGTAATTATGTTTCGGTCCGCGATCGTGAATCGCAAACCGCTCTCGAACGGTATGCGGCCGAGACGCCGGTACGAATCGTGCCGGATACTGCCTTCTGTATCAGCCGACTTTTAAGCGATCTTCCATCGCGCGAGTACGAAACTCTGTGCCGAGAGAGAGGCTTGACCCAGCCATACATTGTCGTGCAAGCAACGGCTCCTCTGTTGCCCTTTTATCGGTTCGCGCTACGACATCCCTCTCTCTTTCCCGGTTTCCAAATTGTTTTGTTGGCAAGCGGTCCGATGCTTGGCGATGACGTGGCAATATTTGGCGAGCCGCCGGCGCATGTAATCCAAATGCAGCCGCCGCCGCATCCGCTGCTATTGGCAGAGCTAATTCGCGGAGCGCGCTTCGTCGTTGCAGACAGCCTCCACGTTTCGATCTCCGCGCTCGCTTTTCGCGTGCCGCTATTCAGGCCCGTCGATCGACTCTTTGGTAAGTATGCTTTGCTGAAAGAATTTGACGGAGTTTTCACTTATGGCAAGTGGCGAATAAAGCCTGAACAGTTTCTCTCGGCTCTGCAATCGCCGCGAGCTTCACGTCAAGTACCCGCGATCGAGGCACAGTTAAAACGGCACTGGGACACCATTGCCACGGTCTTCTCAACGAACTCTGCGCGCCCTGTCATCGCTCCCTCGTCCGTTGAACTTTGGCAGCGCATGCCGTCAATTCTCGAACCAGCAGCACCGTGGTGGTCAGGGCTTCGCGGCCTGCGGTGGCGTCCGTCATTTGCGAGGTTGCATTCCGCGGCCAGTCTTTTGCGCGCTCGAGTCTGATGCTGAACTTTTCCCGGATTGCGTCGGCGACTATCGAAAACGATCCTTACCGGTGGGCGATCGTTGACGGCCTCTTTGCAAACGACGACGCAATCGCGTTGAGTGGAAGTTTTCCCTGCGATCATTTTAAGACCGTCACGGGCGATGACGGAGAGAAGGGATACGAGTACGAGGCCCGCGCGTTGATTGGCATGGGCGCGGACCGGCCGGCTTTTCCGGCGGATCTGGATTCTACCTGGCGTGATTTCGCCGGCGATCTGTTGTCGCAATCTTATCGTGCTGCGATGACGCAGTTAACCGGGATCGATCTTTCCACGCTAACCATCGAGGCGAATGCGTTTCATTACGCACGAGGGGCGTGGCTCGGCCCGCATGTCGATCTTAAAGAGAAGATCGTTACTCATATTTTCTACTTCAATGAAGCGTGGGATCGAGACGAAGGCGGCAGCTTGACCATTCTCGGATCGCAGAACCTCAGAGACGTTCGTGCGAGCGTGCCGCCGGTCGTCGGCAGTTCTGTCGTGCTGGTGCGTTCAGATAATTCGTGGCACGCAGTGCCGCCTGTTTCAAAGCAATCGCGAATATCCCGGCGGAGCGTGGCCTTGACCTTTTACGCGCCGGGCTCGGTCAGCACTATGTGGCCGCCGGGTGATCGCACACCGCTGCACACTTTCGACAAAACCAGGAACACTTCTGCTGGCGGACATCCTTCGTGGTCGAACGTTCTGCGGGGGCTGTGGCGGTGATGATCAGGTTTTGGCTGGTTTGAGATGTTTGTGTTTCCATCAGCTTTTCCTTCGCCGCGCAATCAGAATGCGCTGGGCGAGACTTGCCCCACCACGGGTTCTCACGGCATTCCGAACAGCCTGAGCAAGATCAGCAGTTGTGTAGCTTTTCATTAGATTCACTCATCAACGTCCAATGCCAGCCGGAGTGCGCGCTTGAGATCAGCAACCTTTTCGGCTGACAGCGAGCCGACATAGTCCGTTAAGACAGATTTAGGCAGGCTTACTAGTTCATCGCAGTGAATACTGCTTTCGTGTTTCAAGCCTTCGTCGATGCCAACGGGTACTTGACTAGAAAGGCCATGATGGGTTGAGTAAATCGGAGCGCAAATAACGGTCGAGAAGCGGGATTCGATCAAAAGCTGCCGGCTGACTACGACGAAGACCCGAGACTTCTTTGGGTCTCTGACAGAAGGTTTAGCGACTCGATAGAGATCCCCACGCTTCACAGCGCTACCTGATAGTCGAGGACATCCAAAGCTTCTTCGTTTAAGTCGTCAGCACGTCTATTAATTATTTCAAGATCTTTGGCGTTCTGCTCATGCCCAACGAACTGAACGATATAGAAGCGAAGTGCGGCTTCAACGAAGCCGGAACGATCACCTTTGTCGGACAATTTGTCTACTGTCTCAAGTAATCGTTTATCGACGGCGATCGAGGTTCTGACTTTCATGTTTCAAAACTAATCTCTCTAAACCAATTCGTCAAACATTTCGCTCATCGACGGCAACAAGTCCTCAGGGTTTGGTTCGACCGTTTCAGGGTCGCCGGTTCGTTTCACTCAGTTGTCCGTCGGCAACGTCCACGGCTGTTCAATTCAACCGCGCGGTTATCTGATGACTTGAGTCCGGCCTCACAGTGCCTCATCATTAATTGGATCCATGGCCAACTTAGCTTTACGCCTTCCCAAAAATGTTCCCGGCGATTTCTTTGTCGACTCGACCTGTATCGATTGTGATGCTTGTCGTCAGATCGCCCCTGCGACGTTCAGTGAAGACGGCGATTTCTCGATAGTTCATCATCAACCGGAAACGGATGACGACGTGCGACGAGCGATGATGGCATTGGTTGCCTGCCCTACCGCTTCAATTGGAACTACTGAGCATCACGACGCGCACCTAGGCATCGACGCCTTTCCCGAACAAATCGCGGACAACGTCTATTACTGTGGCTTCAATGCCGAATCGAGTTTCGGCGCGTGGAGTTACCTGGTTGTGCGACCTGAGAGCGAAGGCGGAAACGTTCTGATCGACTCACCGCGATTTGCCACGCAGCTCGTGAAGAGGATCGAAGCGATGGGTGGCGTGCGCACGATGTTTCTCACGCATAAAGACGATGTCGCGGATCATCAACGCTTTGCCGATCGATTCAACTGTCAACGCGTCATGCATGCTGACGACGGCGCCCAGAGACTCGGGGTCGAACAGATCATTACGGGCGAAGACGCCCTCAATCTCGATCCGGATCTCATCGCGATTCCAGTGCCTGGGCATACGCGGGGCCACGCGGTGCTGCTCTATCGAAACAAGTTTCTTTTCACCGGCGATCATCTGGCGTGGTCGCCAAATCGCAACTCGCTCATCGCCTTCCGCAGTGCGTGCTGGTATTCCTGGACAGAGCAGACACGTTCGATGCGCCGGCTCCTCGACTATGATTTCGAGTGGGTGCTGCCGGGCCATGGACGGATTCATCACGACTCAGCCCGGAAGATGCGCGCGCAGCTTGAGCGTTGTATTGAATGGATGAAAATGCGCTAATATGCACCGCACTTGGCGGGAGGAAATGATGAAATCAACCAGGCTTCTGATTGCGTGCGCCGCGCTTCTCTCTTTCTTTGCGATTGCTGTGTCTCAAGGTGACGCAAAGCACTTCACCAAAGAAGGTCTCGTGTTTGACTATGCGAATGGGTGGACCATCGCGGATGAAAGCAACACAGACGCGCAGCAGTTCACGCTGAATCGTTCGGGCAGCGATGCGCAAATTCGCATCTTCGCGCATCGCGGCAAGGTAGATTCGCCGGAAAAGTTAGCGCAGGCGAAGAAAGCCTTCATTGATCCTTACGTGAAATCTGTCAGCAACACCTTTGTGCAAATGGGAGCGAAACCCGAGACCACGCCGGCGACATCCGAGATTGGCGGCGCGCCGGCTGACGGCGTGCGCGTGAAAGCGTCGCTCAGTGGCGAACCCGGTGAAGCTGATGTGTATTGGGTGACGCTGGGCGAACGCGTTGTGGTGCTCACCTTCTTCGGTCCCGACAAGGCGCTCAAGCAAGCGACGCCCGCCTGGGACACAATTCGGACGACGCTCAAGATTGAGCCGCCCCCGAAAGCTGGAGCCACGCCGAAAACAAAACCGTAGTCTTTTCTCCCTCTCCCTGTGGGAGAGGGCAGGGGTGAGGGCCTACGAACGCCGAATATCACTAGACCCTCACCCAAACCCCCTCCCACACGGAGAGGGATTTTCGAAGCGGAGCAGAAACAGTGATCATCGGACTGCCTAAAGAAATCAAAGACAATGAATATCGCGTCGGCTTAACCCCGGCCGGCGTGCGCGCGCTTAGCGACGCGAACCATAAAGTGCTGGTCGAGAAGAAAGCCGGCGAAGGCTCTGGATTCGAAGACATGCTCTATGAGCGCGCCGGGGCGACGATCATTAAATCGGCCGACGACGTTTGGGCGGAAGCCGAAATGATCGTGAAAGTTAAAGAGCCGATCGCGCCAGAGTATCCACGGATGCGCGATGGCCAGTTGCTCTTCACCTATCTGCACCTGGCGCCCGACAACAAGCTCACCGAAGAGTTGCTCAATCGCAAAGTCACCGGCGTTGCCTACGAAACGATTACCGACCGGCGTGGCACCTTGCCGTTGCTGACGCCAATGTCGGAAGTCGCGGGTCGCATGGCGATTCAAGTCGGCGCGCATTACCTGGAAAAGATGAGCGGCGGTCGCGGCATCCTGCTGGGCGGCGTTCCCGGCGTTCCGGCGGCGCGCGTCGTGATCATCGGCGGCGGCGTAGTCGGCACGAACGCAGCGAAGATTGCCGTCGGCATGGGCGCGCACGTGACGATCATCGACAACAACCTCGATCGCTTGCGCGAACTCGACGACATCTTTTTGTCGAAGATTTCTACCCTCGCTTCGAGCGCTTACATGATTCACGACGCGCTCCTGACGGCTGACTTGATCATCGGCGCGGTCCTGGTTCCCGGAGCAGCCGCGCCGCGCCTCGTAACGCGCAACATGCTGAAGGATGTGGCTGACGGCGCAGTCATCGTTGACGTTGCAGTCGATCAGGGCGGCTGCGTCGAGACTACTCATCCAACCACGCATTCGGATCCGACTTACTACGTTGAAGGCGTGCTGCACTATTGCGTCGCGAACATGCCGGGAGCCGTCCCGCGCACTTCAACGTTCGCGTTGACGAATGCGACGCTGCCTTATGCTCTGAAGTTGGCGAACCTGGGATTCAAAGCTGCGGTCATGAGCGATTCAGGCTTGGCGGAAGGCGTGAACACTTACGCCGGCAAGCTGACTTATCAAGCAGTCGCTTTGTCGCAGGGTCGCGAGTACACACCGCTCATTGGGTTGTTGGGAGGGTAGTTATATTTTGTTACGCCCATGATTAGCCAACCGAAAAAACTTTAGCCTCCATCAACAGCATTCATATCGAAAAAGGGCTTTCGTTATCAGAGTCTTGAACAGCCAGATCATAGACCTTCATGCAACGACCCCTAATCCATTCCATTCCGTTGACATGCCTACCCAAGAAGGCATAGTTGCTCTTGTCCAACAGGCTGCGAGACAGGTGGTAACTATTGATTCTCAAACTAACAGCGATTGCGTGTGTTTTAGTTGCTTTAGGATTTGGGATGACTGCGGCTCTCAGGCGTTCATTACCTCCTCAAGATTATGTGAAGGATAAGTCTGTCGTTTCATTATCAAGGCGCGCTAAGAATGAAGGGAAGACGCAGGTATCGATGCCGGGCAAAATCATCGATTATCCCGGTATGAATATGGGATTGGACGAAGCCCTTCAGAATTACAGTGTCGTAATAGCAGAACTAGTTGAAAGCAAAAGCTACATCTCTGAATCCGCGGACGAAATAGCCACTGCCTACAAACTCAGAATAGTCGAGTCTCTTTCCCAAAGGAACGCAGTCTCTTGTAACGGTTGCAGTCCTGTGAAGGATGTGTCTGACAAACTTCAACCTGCTCAGTATAACGAGTTCATGCTAAACCTCTCTGGTGGAAGCGTCACGGTTGATGGTGTCGAAGTCAGCATGATCAGCGACAGAACACTAAAAATTGAGGACGGCCAGAGATACCTCATGTTCATCTCTTTCACACCGGGAGGGATGGCAAGGTTGATTGGTGGCCCTTCCGGACTTTTTCGAATCACTCACGACGAATCGCTGGAAGCAATGAGCGACGGCACACACCGACTGGCAAGGGAGATTGCAGCGCGATTTTCCAGGAACTTGTCCAAGTTCAAGCAGGCAGCCAAACGGTAGCTTCAACAGTCAAGGTAGGAAGTTATGCGCCGATCCAGCTTTTCCCGGTATGCCCTCCTTGTTGGCTTCATTCTATTCGGCGCAATAGAACCCTATTCAATTGGCTTCAGAAGATCAACGAGACAACTCTTCAGCTCTTCAATCTTCACCGGTTTGGTGAGGAATGCATCGACCAGCTCTTCCGCCGGCGCCATCGCCTGCCTATTTTCCTGACCGGTCAACAGCACAATTGGAATCTGTGAAAGTTTCGGCGTCGTGCGCATGAACCGCGCGAACTCCTGCCCAGACATGTGTGGCATAACCGCGTCCGTTAGCACGACATCCACGGGCGAATCAAGCGCGAGTTTCATCGCTTCCAATCCATCGCCCGCAGTAATTACGTCATAACCCGCACGTTGCAGGGTCACTTCCAAATAACGCCGCACCGATCGATCATCTTCGACCAGTAGTACTCGTTTCTGTTTGGCAGCGGTGCGCAAATGGGTTGACTGAGATTCGTCCAAATCCGTTGAAATCTGCAGAGTCATTAGAGTCGGGCGGCGAGGAGCTAACGACGGTTACGTTACTATACGGCCGGCAAGCGCGCAATTACGCGTTGCTCACTTTGGTGATCTGCATCACTTGCTAGCGTGCGTTAGTTGTTGCTGCGGTCTTTCGCAACGCGCGTCCGGCGAGGATGCCTGTGTACGTACCATTGTCTACGGCTACTTTTCCGTTGACGATCACGAACGCCATTCCGGTGGCCAGCAGTTCCGGCTGTTCATAAGTCGAGCGAGCCGAAACCGTGTTCGGATCGAACACGACGACGTCGGCGAAGTAGCCTTCGCGAATCAGGCCGCGCTCGGGAATGCGAAACCATTCGGCAGTATATGCGCTGCTGTTGCGCACAAAGAATGGCAACGAGATCAGCTTTGAAGTGACCACGTAGTCATGGAGTTTCTTCGGAAAGGTGCCGTACTTGCGGGGATGACCGGTCGAGCCGTCTGAGCACGTCGTCACGAACTTCTCTTTCATGAAACGGCGAATGTCTTTCTCGTTCATGTTGAAGGATGCAACCCCAGCGCCACCGACGTACTTGATAATCTCAAGCGCGGCTTCGACAGCGGACATTTCCATATCGGTGGCGATGGTGCTTAATCTCTTGCCGAGCAACTGATGATCACGCACGTCGGTAATCAAAAGCGAGTCAGCGCCGCCCCTCCTCTTCAAATTCGCTTCCATCTCAGCGAGCAGCTTAGGCCGGAGTTGCGGATCGTCTATGCGCTTCAACAACTCAGCGCGGCCACCGACTTCCGCCCAACGCGGCACTAGTGAAGCTTCCAGGCTCGACCCCGAAGCGTCGTAAGGATATTGACACGCGCTCGCGTCGACGCCTTCGCGGCGGGCCTTCTTCATCAAATCGATCGCCTGTTTGCTTTGGCCCCAGACATCGGGGCCGAGCGCTTTAATGTGCGAGATGTGCACCGGAATTTTGGCTTCGCGGCCAATCCGAATTGTTTCTTGAATCGCGCCGAGTAGTCCGATCGAATAAGAGCCTTCGTCGCGCATGTGCGTGTCGTACACGCCGCCCTTCGCCGCGGCGACCTTCGCCAGCTCGATCACTTCTTCGGTTTTGGCATAGCTCTGCGGCGCGTAATACAGGCCGGTAGACATTCCGAACGCGCCTTCATCCACCGCGCGGGCCACGTACTGTTTCTCTTCTTCAAGTTGCGCTGCGGTGGGCTGGGCGTCGCCCGGCCCGAGCACCTTGCCGCGAATCGTCCCGAAGCCCGCGAGCAACGCCGCGTTCGTGCCGATGCCTTGCTTCTCCCAGCGGTTGAGCAATTCGCCGACGTTCAGCACGCTGCCGCCGTCGTTGCCGGTGATGACCGTGGTCACGCCTTGCATCAAGTACGCTTGATTGCTTTTAGTTTGATCATTCGTGAGGTCGCCGAGCGTGTGCGTGTGTGGATCGATGAAACCGGGCGCGACGATCATGCCGGTTGCATCGATCGTCCGCGTCGCTTCAATACGAAATTTCTTCGCGTCGCCGACAAACATGATGCGATCACCGCGAATACCGACGTCAGCTTTGCGCGCGCCTTTGCCGGAACCATCTATAACTTTGCCGTGAAGGATGAGGACGTCGAGCTTGTTGCCAGTTTGAGTGTTTGCAGCGGATGCGAATTGTAAAAAGCTGAAAGCAACAGCGCTGACGAGAGCGGAGAGAAAACCGAGACGAAATCGCATGGCCCTTAATATGCGCCATCGCAACTATTCGATCAATTCTTTCAAACGATCAAGCGCGTCCGCCCAGAACTTCTTCATCTTCGCGCTTGCTTTCGCGTCTTTCAATTTCGCATGTTGCGCGACGACCTGTGACTTGGTTTCACCTTTCGGATAGAAAGCGATGACGAGATCGGTCCCATCATTCCAGTTGATACGCAGCGTCTTGTTCGCAGTCGATTTGCGCACGGTGAAATCATCGGGCAGCCATTTCTTCCTTGCCTTTGCATCAGTCCAGGCTTTGAACGCTTTGCTGACGGGCGCGTCGACAGTGCGGCTCACGCTGATTTCATAGCCACTCGGTTTCTCATGCACTTCGCGCAGGCCGCGTGCCTGCTCGTAAGTAACGGCGACCATCTGCCGCCACCAGGAACGCACGTCGTGCTTGTCGCGAAGGTGCGCGACGATTTCCTGATGCGTCATCTTTTTGCCGCCCGCGGCGTCGAGATGTTTGAACCAGCGCGACCAGGTCTTGCCGGTTTTCGATTCGACAGCTTCGTCGCTCATGCGAGGTTTGAATTGTTCTTTGGCCATTGGTCTTTCGTGTGATCTAAGTGTCAGAAGCCCGACTGTGAGGGAGGGCCAGTCGCGAAAAATTGCCCTCCCTTACAGTCGGGCTTGTGACCGGTCATTCGTCGCGATCGTAAGCGACCTTCAACCACTTCTTCACTTCGTCATCGATATCTTTCAAGGAAGTTATTTCGAAACGATGTGTGATGCGATCCTTTTTTGCGAAGCCGCCCGTGTCGATCAATCGCTTCGGCGTCTTCTTTGTGTCGCTCAGCGCCAAACCAAAGTCGATGCGTGTCTGCGTTGTTGGTTTGATTTGCGCGAAGACATGGTTGCGATACAGCGGCACAATCGTCTGGCACGGGCATGCCTTGGTATCCTGGCCCATTGAGAGGCCAAGCTTCAACAACGCGTTGTAGAGCGGTCGCAGGTGTTCCTTCTTTCCCGCGAACATCTCGTCGACGTACTTCTCGGCGGCTGCTAAGTACGCATCCGCATCGCCAGACTCTTCGCCTTTGCCCACAGATCGTTCTGCCAGCCACCACGCCGAATTCGTGCCCAGCTTGTGCTGATCTTTCAACCAGGCGCGGCGGCTTTCTTCGGTCGGCGGGCCTTCCTTCTTGATGAACTTAATCCATTCATCGATCGTGCGGCCCGTCTTCTGTTTCAGCTCAGCGACCCATTTCTGCGTCATCAAGACGCCGGGATGCACGCCGTAGATCGATTTGCGTTGAGTTGCATTCTTTGCCATGTGTCGACCTTTCAATGCGACGAACCAACCACTAAGTCACAAGGGGCACAAAGCAGTTAACCGACAAGCTTTCTTCAAATCTCTCTACTCAGCCCTTTGTGTCCTTCGTGTCTTTGTGGTTAATCCGTTTATGAAGTGGCTGCTTCGTCTTTCTCCTGGCCCAGACTGAACCAGTTCCCTGAATTATCCTTCATCACGGTCGCTGTACCCCAGGATTGGGTGGTCGGCGGGCCCTTGAATTCCACACCCTTGGCCTTAAGCTCTTCGTACGTTTTTTGAATGTCGTCAGCCTCGAAGACGCCACCGCCGAGCACGCCTTTTTCCATCAGCGTTTTCAGTTGCGCGGCGGATTCTTCATCCAGAATGTATCCCGGCTTTGGCTCCATCAGGATGATCTCGAAGCCCGGCTGGTCCGGGATTCTCATGGTCAACCAGCGAAAGTCGTCGCCGATCGTGGCGTCGGTGTCGACTTCGAAACCAAGTTTATCGCGATAGAACTCCAGCGCTTCCTGTTGGTTCCTGACCCAAACGGTTGCGTGCGACATCTTTGTAATCATGGTTAGCGGTCTCCTTCGTAAGATTCGCGAAGGAGCATACAGCGTTTTGATGGAAACTGGCTTCTCGAAAATTGCTGAAATTAGGGCGATAACATACTTGACTCATCAAGTACTTGGCCCTTTCGGGTGCAAGCGGGAGCTGCGGAGCAGCGGTAAAGCTAAGCCCAAGGTGAGGCTCTGCGAGCCTTGGGTGGTGGTCGTTAGTTATTTCAGAGCCGCGAAGCGGCGACATAGAGTTAACAGGCAGGCTGATCTATTGATGCCTTCGCCCCTTGCGGGGCTCAATCGTTCTAATTGGGTCGTCAACCCCAAGGCTCGCGGAGCCTCGCCTTGGGCTTAGTTATGAACGCTGCTGACGCAGCTTCAGCTCTAATTCGAGTGACCGCGACTAGTTGGTCGATAGCTGAGTCAAATATATCATTGCTGAAATTGTCGTTGCGTGCGGGGCAGGAATTTCGCCGTGATCGATTCCTAATCGCTGACGCCCAGCCCGTACATGTTAAGGAAACAGGTGGGCACTTTGCTCTGGGCTTCTCGCTGCTGCTGGCGATAGTTTATGGGCGCATCACCGACGCGCTGGCGAAACAGAGTGCTGAACGAACCAAGGCTCTGAAAACCAACTTCAAAGCAAACGTCAGTAACGGTTAGTCGCCGGTGCCTGAGCAACTCCTTGGCCTTTTCAATTCGCCGGTCAATCAGATACTGATGCGGAGTGGTCGCAAACTGCTCACGAAACAGCCGCAGAAAATGGTAGCGGGACAGACAGGCCTCGCGGGAAATCTGATCCAGATCGATCGGTTCCTGATAACGCTCGTGGATGAAAGCGCGCGCGCGACAGAGCCGCTCGTGAACCTCGCTCCCGGTTTTGTTCTTCGCCGCAGGCATTTTGGTTAGCGGATTCTACTGCGAGACAGGAGAAAACAGGAAGTGCCGAAGCTCGACCGGCGACTACTTCGATCTCGTCTTGGCGGCCGCGAGAGTTGGATTTAGCTGCTTCGATCCATTTCAAAAGCCGCGGCAAGTATTGCTCTTCATTGTACGGAGAGATGATGACTGAGAGTCGCATGTACTTGATGGGGGCGCACGCCTCCGGCGTGCCGTCCTTCAGATTCAGAACTGAACACAGGACGCCTGAGGCGCGCGTACCCAGATCAGCTTAAATCAATCAGCCACGCATCAGCCACTCTTTTCTCGACGAGGTGACGGGCAAGATTCGTCCAGCGTCCGACGCGGTCAAGGAGCGGTCCGTCGGACGAAATCGCGAGGCCGCCTGCGGCGACGATTTCGGCGTCAGGATTGAAAGCAATCTCGACTGACCAATCCGATTCGTGCTCGGCTGCGGCATTTCTGAGCCGCTGCGCAAGCCTGCCGCTGTTTGAGATCGGTTTGTCTAGAATCCACGAAACGCTGCCGGCGCCAAGCTCATCAAGCGTCGCGCCAATCAACTCGATGGCGCGGTTAGTTTCATCGACCGATCGATACGAACCATGCACGCTCGACAGATCGCGCACACAGCCATCGCGACCGAGCATCAAAACACCACCACTGAGCGCAGCTTCGATCGTGATCAGCAAATTGAATCCATCGATGATGATCTGCTGATCTTTCAGTTCATCGATCGCTACGCGAGTGCTCGCACGATGTGCTTTACTCTGGTCCGAACAAGCCGCGCGGGACATTGCCAGCCGCTGACGCTCTGTCAGCGCAAACTTATCGCCGACCAATTTCGAGGCGCCTTTCATCATGTAATCGTGCGTCAGCAGCCACGAAAGTTCGCCGACAGCCGCGCGCAACTTCGGCAATTGATCTTCAGCGAACAGCTTTCGATCTTCGGGATGCGCGCCGCGATGTTTGCGAAGGTCAGGACTCATGTTCCGCGAGTCTACGCCATTGCTGATCCGATTTGTTAGACTACGCCCAGCGATGCGACTTTGTCCGACCTGCAAACAAGGCTATGAAGATGACACTTTGAACTACTGTCTTCAGGATGGCACTCCGCTCGTCAGCGTCTATCCGGGCAGTGAAGATCCAACCCGGCGTCTTAACCGCTCGACGGCCGAAACCATAATTCTGCCAACACCGCCGGGGGCGGACGCGAGCGAGGTTTCAACACTCCACCCCGAAACTCACTATGCAAAAAGCGGCAACGTCAACATCGCTTTTCAGATTGTCGGCAAAGGCCCGATCGACATCGTTTATGTGCCGGGATGGGTTTCGCACGTCGAGTACGCCTGGGAGTCGCCTCTGGTCGCGAATTTTTATCGGCGGCTCGCATCTGTTTCGCGCTTGATTCTTTTCGACAAACGCGGCACGGGCCTGTCGGATCAGGCGGCTGATCTACCGACTCTTGAACAACGCATGGACGATGTGCGAGCCGTCATGGAAGCTGCCGATTCAGCGCGCGCCGTGGTATTTGGCATGTCGGAGGGCGGCAACATGTCCATGCTCTTCGCG
>DATLVM010000188.1:0-29895 GCA_035577445.1 Pyrinomonadaceae bacterium | reverse complement strand
CTTCTACCCGGACGGAAAAACGGCGAGAATTACAAACGATGTTGCTGATTATAACGGGGTGAGCCTGTCGCGTGCGGCCACCACTATAGTTTCGGTTCAGCGACAATATGTTTCGCAGATATGGGTGACGCCAGGTGCTGATGCAACGCAGGCCAGGGCGGTCGCGCGACGAGTCGGTATTTGGAGTTACGGGCTGGGCTGGACCAGGGACGGAAGGATCGCATCTTCATCGATGGCCGGGAGCAATCTGAACATTTCGCTGATTGATCCCGATAACTCGACTCAAACTCAGTTAACGGCCAATGCCGGAGACAACTACATGCCAGCCACCTCGCCCGATGGTCGTTTCATTGTATTCGCATCGAACCGCTCGGGAAGCTTTAACCTGTGGCGAGTGAACGCAGATGACGGCGGCGATCTGAAGCAGTTGACTTTCAGCGATGGCAATTTCTATCCATCATTCTCAGCGGACAGTCAGTGGGTCGCGTATGACAACCAAAGCAACGCTACTTTGACTCTTTGGAAAGTCCCTGTCGATGGCGGAGCGCCGGTACAATTGACGGACAAGTATGCCCGGATGCCCGTCTTTTCACCTGACAACCAGTTTATTGCCTGCCGCTACTACATCGAAGCCGGGCTCAGGGGAATTGCCATCATACCAGCCGAGGGTGGCGCCCCAATCCGGCTCTTGCCGATTCCCATTATGGAATGGCAGCGAATCGAGTGGATCAATAATGGTCGGGCGCTGACCTACATCGATAGGACCAATTCCAACATCTGGAGCTATGACTTGAACAGCGGCGCTGCCAAACAACTCACGGACTTCAAGACCGATCAGATTTTTGCCTACGCCTGGTCGCCCGACCAAAAACAACTCGCCTGCCAGCGCGGGAATGAAATCCGTGACGTGACAATTATCAGTAACCAGCCCTAGACAGAATCTCATCGGCCTTGGCGGTTCATCGCTTCAGCTTGAAAGTGTTTCGAAGAGAATTCACTGCTGGGCTCTGTCTCAGAAAAAAGAGACCCCGGATTTACGGATACGGACCAGAACCGCAGCCGGGAGGGTCAAAGCCGGGAATTTCCTCTATGATCTCGCGGGACAGCCTGAGCTTCGTCTGATCGCCTCCGGAAATTCCGTCAAGAAAGTCCAGGATCAAATCAATAGCCGAATAAAGCCTGCCATTGATCTCCTTTTGATTGTTGCTCAAGTTCTTCAGCGTGAGAGGCTGAGCGATCGTCTTTTTGCGTGTCGACGACTTACGTGAAGAGGGTTTCTTCGTAGCCATTCTGATTCTCCTTTTTGCCTTCAGAGGATAAGTGTGTCCTTGCCGAGCACAACCCAACCGGCAAGGAACTGAAATAGCCAACTGCTGTTAGCGGACCCGTGGTTCGAGAGTGAAGCAACAGTGCCGGTTCTCGCCGTCAGTTCGGTTACGCCCTGGAAATACCAACGGAGCAAGCTCGTGGTTGTTGGAGTCCAACTTCTAAGGCGCGAGCGGAAGGAAAACTCCCTCAGCGCTTCCAGGAAACAAGCAATAAAATCCAGATTGAATGTGGGGAACCAGCGGTCAGAAGCTTTCGCTGCCCGTTCGCTCGTGACGGAGGGCGTGCAGCAATTTCTCATGAATCCCCCCGAAGCCGCCGTTTGACATGATTGCTACCACGTCGCCGGACCGTAGTTCGTCGGTTAACGTCCTGACGATCTCATCAACCTCGGTGATTGCCTGTGCAGGTTTGCTTTGCACCGAAATGTCCTCGATCAGCTTTTCGATGTCGAGCACGCCGCCCATCTCAGCGGCGCGCCCGGCATCGTAAACGCGCGAGACGATCACATAGTCCGCCGGCGCGAACGCGTGAACGTACGCATCCTGAAAAGTCGCATGGCATGAAGTACGCGAGCGTGGCTCGAACACCGCCACCAGACGGCGATCCGAATATTTCGTCCGTAGCGCGGCCAGCGTCTCACGCACCGCGGTTGGATGATGGGCGAAGTCGTCGATCACCGTGACTCCATTCACTTCGCCGCGGACTTCAAGGCGCCGACGAACGCTTTTGAAAGTCGCGAGGGCATCGGCGATCTTTTGCCACTCAATTCCCCACGCAGCAGCGGCGACAATCACCGCGAGACAATTGCGAACATTGAAGTCGCCGATGAGCGACGTTGAGAATTCAGCCCACTTCGATCCTGCGAGCCACACGCTGAAATGCGTCAGGCCATCGGCGAATCGAATATCGCGCGCCTGCCATTTCGCATCGTCACTGGTGCCAAACGTCTCAAGTTGCGTGAACAACTTCCGGCCAAAAGACGCGACGACCCCGCGAACCGGCGGACTGTCCCAGCCGACAATCAACTTTCCATTGCCGGGGACGAGGTTCATCAGACGCCGGAACGCCAGCTTCACCGCATCGAGGTCCTGGTAGATGTCTGCGTGATCGAATTCGACGTTATTAACGATCGCGATCTCAGGTAGGTAATGCATGAACTTCGGGCCTTTGTCGAAATAAGCCGTGTCGTACTCGTCACCTTCAATAATGAAGTAATCACTGTCGGTGACGCGAAAGCTGACCCCAAAATTCTGGACTACGCCGCCGACGAGAAACGATGGATTCAAGCCGGCCTGGTCGATCACCCAGGTTGCCAAACTCGTCGTCGTAGTTTTTCCATGTGTGCCGGCTACAACGAGTGATCGACGGCCGCGAATGAACTGATCTTTTAAGACTTCCGGCAATGATCGATAGTTAAGCCTGCGAATCAGCGTGGCTTCGACTTCCGGATTGCCGCGCGGGATTGCATTGCCGACAACCACGCAATCGGGCGTTCTAACGTGCGATGCGTCATAACCCTTCATCAGTTGAATGCCGATCGATTCCAGCATCGTAGACATCGGCGGATAAACGTTCTCGTCGGAGCCTGTCACTTGATGTCCGCGCGCCTTGAGCATGCCGGCCAGCGAAGCCATCGCAGTGCCGCAAATTCCGATCAAGTGATAATGCATGGCTGAAACTTACGAGACTTGATTTAACCGGCGAGGCTGGCGCGCGCGCGATGGTAACTCGCGCGGGTGCGTTCATAGACGGTGCTGCCGCCGTACAAACAGTAGAAGAGTTTATGCACAAACGATGGTCGATAGAACATCGACGGCGCCTGGCGCAGCGCGCGCAAAGCAGTTCGCGCCGCCGCTTTTCGATCGCCGCCGGTGATGTAATAACCCGCCGTCGTGAACAGCATATTCACCTTTGCCTGTTTCTCGAGTTCGCGGACACGCGGCGGCAAATTCGGATCGGCAAAGAACTTCTCGTACATGTATTCGAGTTCGGGCGCGGCTTTGTTTGCCTGCGCGATTGTCTTCGACTCCGCATGCAGCCGATAGGTCGACCATAATTCGGGAAGGTAAACGATTGTGTGATTGACGCCGGCACGCAGCCAAAAATCCCAATCCATGAAGTAGTAGTACTTCGGATCGAGCACGCCAATGTCTTCGATCACTTTGCGACGTATGAAGGCGGAAGGCTGTGGAATCGGATTCTCACACTGCCGAATGAACCAGTCGTAATAATCGAATCCCGAGCGATCGGCTGAACGCTCGATTGGTGATCCGTCCGGGTTCGTAAAGAGCGTGTCACCGAACACGATCCCCACGTCGGGATTCTTCTGAAGATAGTCCACCGCGGCGGTGACTGCGCCCGGCAAAAACGTATCGTCGGAGTTAAGCCACGTCAGGATCTCGCCCTGCGCGCGCTCCCAACCTTTGTTGATGGTCGGAGTTTGGCCGCGATTTTCATGACGCTTGATGAGAGCGCGGCCGTCATACTCCTGCAAAATCTCAGGCGTTTGATCCGTCGAGCCGTCGTCGATAATCTGAAACTCAATCGCCGGATAATCCTGCGACAGGACGCTCTCGATCGTGTCGCGCAGAAACGCCGCCTGGTTGTAAGTTGGCGTTACTACAGAGACGAGCGGTGGCGTTTGAGATGAGGTAGTTGCGGCCTTATTCATCAAATCCGCAGCATGGTACTACATGAGTTCCGGCGCACAAAGTGTGCTACATTTGCACTAGCAACAGCACCTCGTAAGTCATTCAGGCCGCATTTTGAAAGGACTTTTGTCTAAGTGTCAGTAGCGATAATTACCGGATCCGGCGGACTCATTGGCAGTGAAACCGCGCGCTTCCTGCACGAGCAGGGCATGGACGTTGTCGGCATTGACAACAACATGCGCGAGTATTTTTTCGGGGCCGACGGCTCAACGCACTGGAATACGGTTCAGCTTCAGCAGGACCTGAAGAATTACACTCATCATTCGATCGATATCCGCGATGACCAATCAATTAACCAGCTGTTTTCAGAAAACGGCGAGGCGATTGATCTGGTCGTGCACACCGCCGCGCAACCCAGTCACGATTGGGCCGCTCGCGAGCCCGCCACTGACTTCACCGTCAACGCCAACGGCACTTTGATCATCTTGGAGGCGACGCGAAAGTTCGCGCCTGATGCGACCTTCATCTTCACTTCGACGAACAAAGTCTATGGCGATGCACCAAACTTCCTGCCGCTGGTAGAGAAAGAAACGCGATGGGAAGTTGATGAGTCGCATCCTTATTACGAGTTCGGTATCGACGAGCAGATGAGCATCGACCAGTCAAAGCACAGCCTGTTCGGTGTCAGCAAAGTTGCTGCCGATGTGCTGACGCAGGAGTACGGCCGCTATTTTGGATTGAAGACCGGGACGTTTCGCGGCGGGTGCTTAACGGGACCTGCGCATTCCGGCGCGGAACTTCACGGCTTTCTCGCGTACCTGGTGAAATGCGCGCTCACTGGGAAGCCTTACACGATCTACGGCTACAAAGGAAAACAGGTACGCGACAATATCCACTCGTACGATCTGGTAACGGCATTCTGGCATTTCTTTCAGAAGCCTACGCCCGGTGAAGTCTATAACATGGGCGGGTCGCGCCACAGTAACTGCTCGATGCTCGAAGCAATTGCGTACACGGAAGAGCTCACCGGCAAGCGCTTGAATTACACGATGTCTGACGACGCGCGCTCAGGCGATCACATTTGGTGGATTAGCGACGTGCGAAAGTTTCAGCGGGACTTTCCCGCCTGGAAGTACGAGTATGACATCAAAGGAATTCTGGGCGAGATCGTCGACGCGCTTCAGGATCGGTTGGCCCAGCACGCTTAGAGCCTTACGAACAACCCATCAGCCTGCAAGACACTCCGGTCGTTCGCATGAACGAGCTGACAGAGATTTTCCATATAGCTGAATCCCACATCATGCATCGTTCGATAGAAAACCAAGTGTCACCACTCGCTGCTTGATCCTTCGCAGCCAGAATGGATATTTTGACCGGCAGGAATTCATCACCGGATAATTCGCGCCAACTCCTTCGCGCCCGTGTCGCGTAGAAACTCGCTGGGCGACTTCCGTAAAAGCGGTCGTGTAGTTATCAGCCATTTTCTCGATCGAATATTGCTGGCTGGTTTCCCAGGCTGTGCGGCCGAACGCCGCTAACGCGTCGCGATCGCTCGACAGCGATTCCAACCGGGCCGCAAAACTTGCCATGTCGCCCACCGGCAGGACAAACCCATTTTCGCCGTCACGCACCAGTTGGGTATTGCCGCTTTCAATTCGGGTCACGACTGGAACAACTCCGTGCGCCAACGCCTCCAGTAGCGCGACCGGCAGCCCTTCGTAGTCAGACAGAAGCAGGAACACGTCCAGTATTCGGAGTTTTTCTTTTACCTTCTCTGGCGACAGCCATCCGGTGAATTCCACCTGCTCGGCTACGCCCGTCGTTTTAAGTTGTCCCTCCAACTCACTTCGATCCGGGCCATCACCGATTATTTGAAGCTGAAATGGAACGTTGCGCTTCGCCAGCTCGCGAACAAGCGGAACAAAATCCATCACGCGTTTTTGCTCCTGAACAATCCGGCCCACGTAACCGATCGCCAGCGGACGCTCAAGGTCACTTCTTCTCTCAGCCAGTTGCTCCAAGGCCACTGGCTGAACACCATACGGGATGTGCCGCGCGCGTTCCGCAGGTACGCCGCACTCCCGAACGATCTTATGAATCGCTTCACTCACGCCGATTGCGCAATCAACGAACGAATGATAATGCTTCAACGGCTCATAGAAAGCTCCGACGTCGTTGTGCGCGATCGTGAACGTGGCAATCGAACTATCGAGCAGAGGCAGCGTCAACCAGCCGGCATCAGGCGACTGCGATACGACATAAGCATCAGGGCTTTCCTGATTCACCCAGTTGGCAAGCCGCGAGGCCTTTTCTTCAGGCAGATGCCGGCGCTGCCAAAGTTTCATCGCAACTTCGGCTCCGCTTTCTCCCAGTGCTCGAGCAATCGTTTGATCGGGACCTGGCTGCGAAACTATCGAGACACGCGCACCGCGACCAACTAATGCCGCGCTCAAGTCAACGAGAAATGTATGTGCCCCGCCGGTAGGCGGCGTGGTGAAGGTTGTATCGACGATTACGACGTGCATCAGAAGGAAGGCATTAAGGTGCTTAAGCCTGTGAGGGGCGGACTCCTTTTATCGGCCTGCTCAACGACGACGTGACCATGCGCTTCAAGCGATCGCCGCTCACGAACGGCGCGCTGGCCGCGCAAATCAGCCACTTTGCTCGAAAGCGAAACCGTGGATCTTTTAAAGCCGCCTTCAACATCTGTGAAATTCCGCTCCCTAGTTTCCCGTGTGCGACTTCTTCTATCCCAAGGTGCCCTTCAGTTTCTGCGACCTTTTGGCGATTCAACTCCAGAGCCTCAGCATCAAGGTTCAGCCGCGCAATCTTCTTTCTCATCTTCAGCACTGATCGCAGGTATCGAGGTTGATTGAGACTCGAACTGTCTCCATGCGCCCGCACCAGGGCACGTGCGCCTTCAAGGTCATTGAAACTAAAGACCGCGCCGGCGGCTGCGCATCGAATTAAGTATTCCCAATCTTCAACAGGCGTTAGATCAACATCAAATAATCCCACTCGGTCTATTACTTCACGACGAATCAAAGGCGCATTGACGACCATGATGTTGTTGCGTAACAGCGCGAGCAAAATCTCTTTTCCCTGGCCCGAAATTTCAGGCATCCACGCGCCGCTATCTTCCCAGCTTGAATATTGACGCGACAAAAGAAGCTCGCCTGCGCGTTGCGACGAAAAATATCGCACTCCGCTGTAGGTGATATTCACGTCAGGATGCTGCTCGAGAAACGCAACCTGCTGCTCAAGCTTCTGCGGCTCAATCGAATCGTCAGCGTCGAGGAACTGAAAGTAATCACCGCGAGCATGCGCAATCCCGTTGTTTCGCGCCGCCGCCTGGCGCGCATTCTCTTGACGAAGATAGCTGATGCGCGGTTCGTCAGCAGCGAGACCCTTTACGATTTCTTCGGTATTGTCTGTCGAGCCATCGTCGACAATGATGATTTCCCAATTCGAGTATGTTTGCGAATGAACGCCGGCCACGGCCTCGGCGATGAAGCGCGCATAGTTGTACGAAGGAATGATGACGCTGACGAGCGGCTGTGATGCTGTGGACATCGGCAGGCAGGAAGTTATGCCGTCTTCAATCTTAAAGCAAACGACTGAGACGCCATTCTATCGGGTAGAGGCAGCGGCGGCTGATTTTGGCGAAACTTCGCGGAAACAACCGCAGGAGGATTCGCTGGCATTGTGTGATCATTCCGGCTCGATCCCACGTGGCAAATTCGCGCATCGCTTGCCGAGCACCGGCGACGTCGTCTTCGGCAATTAGAGCCGTGATGAGATCACGATAAAGACCTCGGATGCGAGCACGCCCGGTCTTCTCGTCGACCGCATCGCTGTGTTTCTTCACCACTTCAATCATGGGACGCAGCATCTTGCTGTCGCGATGCGTGGTTGAAGATTCGTGCCGGCGATAACGCATCAGCTTATCGGACATTCCATAAAACGTTCTGCCGGCCCGGGCCAATCGCAACCACAGCTCGTAGTCTTCGCAGTTCTGAAATAAACGACTCTCATCGAACAGTCCGACACTCTCGATCACGTCGCGCTTCACCATTGCCGACAGCGTAGCTATTCGATTGTACTGATAAAGCAGTTGTCTCATTGTCGATCCATCTTTCAATCCAGGCACGACCGCAAAAAAGTCACTACGCTCATCGTCGCCGTTGTCAAAAAACACGTAGCCGTCGCAATAAACAACATCGGCGCGCGTACGACGAGCTGCCTCGAACTGCCGCTCCAACTTCTCGGGCAACCAGAGATCATCGGCATCGAGAAAGGCGATGAATTCACCCTGAGTATTTACGATTCCGGTATTTCGCGCGGCTGCTTGTCCGCCATTTTCCCGACGCATGCAACGGATGCGCGAGTCGCTGAACGAGCCTGCAACAGTAGCTGTCTCGTCCGTCGATCCGTCATCGACGACGATCAAGTCCCAATCGTCAAAGGTCTGTGCGAGAACGGACTGAATGGATTGCCGAATGTGTGGCGCGGCATTAAATGCCGGCATGACGACGCTGATAGTGGATGACATCGGTGCGCGCTGAAGGCTCTAACCAACCGCCCCTTTGGACCGAATCTTTTCGACCAGCCGTTGAAATTCCTGATCGAGCTGGTCGATGGATTGGTTGCGCTCGAGGTTAACGATCGCGAGTTCTTTAATCACCGCGTCTTTCTGTTCGGGCGGCACAGCTTCAAACTCATAGACCTTTTCCTGCACGTGCCACAACTTGCAGTTAGTGTGGGCGAGTCGCGAAAACATCTCGCCGAGTGTGCCGTTGAATTCCGGAACGGCGTTGCCGTCCTTTTTATAAACCTTGTTCGCCGCGAAGGTCAGCCGCTCGGTTGGTATCTCGCCGGCAATGGCCGAAGCAATGAACTCATCAATCTCCTGATGAAGCTGCTTCTCTTGTTTAGTCAGGCTCTCCAATCGATCCGGATCGTCCGTGTGCCAAAGCTTCAGCTTTACCGTCGCCAGCTTGTCACACAGCGAACCAAGCGTCTCAGCCATCTATTACCCCTTCTAAAAAACTACTCTGATATGGCGCGCCGTTAGTTCAAACGGCGCTGGCAGCGTTGGTAACATTCGTACCAGCGTAGCCTCGAGATGCGATCTCTAAATCAAAATCGACCATCTCGCGAACCAAATCACTAAATGTGTGCTGCGGTTTCCAACCCAAAACCTGTCTGGCTTTTGATGAATCGCCCACCAGCGAATCAACCTCGGCCGGCCGGTAATACAACTCGTCGACTTTGACGTACTGATTGTAATCGAGGTCGACAGCGGAGAAAGCCGCCTCACAAAACTCGCGCACGCTGTGCGTTTCTCCGGTCGCTACCACAAAATCGTCGGGCGCGGGCTGCTGCAACATCAGGTGCATCGCCCGCACATAATCCGCCGCGTGTCCCCAATCCCGTTTGGCTTCCAGGTTTCCGAGACGCAATTCATTCGCCAGGGCCAGCTTGATGCGCGCTACTGTTGAAGTGATTTTCCGCGTAACGAATTCAAATCCTCGCCGCGGACCTTCGTGATTGAATAAAATACCGTTCACGCAAAACATGCCGTAGGCTTCGCGATAATTCCGCGTGAGCTCAAATCCCGCGACCTTGCTTATGCCGTAAGGCGAGCGCGGATAAAAAGGAGTCGTCTCTCGCTGCGGCACCTCGCGCACCTTGCCGAACATCTCTGACGATCCCGCAAAATAGAAGCGGCAGTTGGGCTGAAGTTCGCGCAGAGCGGCGAGCATGTAATGCGTGCCGTTGATGTTTGTGTTCATCGTCGAAAAGCCGTCAGCAAAGCTTTCCGCGACGAAGCTTTGGGCCGCGAGGTGGTAACACTCATCAAACTCGTTCTTACTGATGACGTGGAAAATGCTCGGGTAACTCTCCAGGCTCGCGGCATGCAGCTTCAGCCGATCGGTAAGATTCTGAATTCGCGTGAATCTTCGCGCCGGATCTTCGAACGCGACTCTCCTGACCAGGCCGTGAACTTCATAGCCCAGGTCGAGAAGATGTTCCGCCAGATAGCTGCCATCCTGCCCGGTAATACCTGTAATCAGTGCGGTTCGCATGTTAGGCGTGAGAAACTTCAGGCACGGTTAAGCTGGACCAAACCGTGTCTTTCATAATTGCGTGGGTGGCGTCGCTCGGCCAAATAATAACGATACTTATAGTACTGCCAAAGCATCCACATTTCCCACTCAGGCATTCCTTCGTCGAACTTCCACTCTCCGCGTCGTGTCCAGCGCCATTTCAGCAGCCGCGCTCTCCATACAAACGCTTGCCACCGGGCGTTACTGATTTCTTCGTGTTCCCAATGATGGCTCCAATACGCGCTGGAAGCACCCATTTTTCGAGCAGTATCGATGAAGCTTGCCCGCGAGAGACGCGACTCATCGAAATGATGTTCGGCAACTACATCGAACGCCGAAGCAATTATATAGCCGGCTTCGCGCAATTGAGCAGCCAGGAGCGACTCATCATGAAAACCACGGGAACCTGGGCCCAACTCAGTATCGAAGGCCGGCACTTTGGAAAAGACCTCACGAGCGTAACCCATGCTTGCTCCGACGATGCTCTCTGGTTCATCAGGCTTTAGATATTCCGTGGAGGCCAGCCATGACTTGTGCAGCCAAGTCATCCAGGATCGCTGCAGGTGGGGTGCAATCTTCACACCTCCCGCCACCGCGTGACCCCGACCTGACAGAATCGGTTCGCACATTCCGCTTATCCAATGCTCAGGCACGCGCACATCATCATCGGTGAAGAGGATGATCTCTCCTCGAGCCGCAGCAATCGCCGCATTATATGCGTGACCTTTTCCCGGTTGAGGTTCGAATAGATAACGCGTCTCAAACGCAGGCGGGGCATCCTCATGAGCTACTTTGGCTGTAGCGTCAGTCGATCCGTTGTCGACAATTAACAGTTCACATTTGAAGTTCTCTGGAACTACAACGCTCTTGAAGGTCCGCAGCGTCGTTCGCAAGCTCTCGCAGTGGTTCCGAGTACAAATTACAACTGTGACTAGCATAGGCTACCGGAATGCATCACCGGAGTTTGGAATCGGTACTGGAAGAAGTGCGCTGGCGGTCGCTGAGACACTCAAATTCAATGGCGCAATCTTACGGCCTAGTTGAGCAGGGCTCTCTCAAGCTGGTGAGCATTCATCTGACGGACATGCTCTGCTGTGTCAGGGCCGAACCTCCTGGCTACCATTTCCAGGTATTGAGGACTGTTGAAGTAAACCTGAAACGCCTGGTCGCGAAAGCGAAGCACTTCCGCGGGCTTCAGATACTTGGTCGGCAAAGGCAGCGTATCGTATGAATGCTGTGAATACCCGCTCCACTTCTCCGGTAATTGCAAACCTGATTGAATGGCGGTGCGATATAGCGGAGAACCTGGATAAGCCATCGTGCTGTAAAAATTTGCAAATTCGCAATTCAGTTCCAGCGCCAAATCCAGGGTTGATTGCATCGTGTCAAGATCGTCTTCGGGCAAACCAAAAATGTAATTGCCGATGACGTTAATGCCGGCATCACGAACCTTTTGAATCGTCTTGTAAACGTCGTCCTGATCGAAGCCTTTTTGCACTTCATCCCTGACTCGCTCGCTCGCAGCCTCAATCCCAAAGGCCAACCAATTGAAACCGGCGCGCTTTAGTTTATCGACCATTCCGTCTTTCACAGTATCAACGCGTGCATACGCCCAGATGTTCAAGTCGTATCCGCGTTCGATGATCAAGTCGCAGATTCCCGAAACATGTTTGGGATTCAGCACAAACATCTCGTCGGCCATCTTCACGTTGCGGACGCCGTACTTGTTAACCAGAATATCGAGCTCCGCGATTACTGCTTGCGGACTCCAGTATCTGTAACTATTCAAGGTTTCGCGATAACCGAGCGCCTGCTCGCCGCTCTTAAAGGGAGCCTGAATGCAGCAAAAAGTACAGTGATACGGACAGCCTAAGGTGGTGTACATCGCCGCGTACGGCTCGCGTTGCAGATGTCCGAAACAATGCCAGTTGTGCGCGCGGTACTTGTCCATTGGTAATAAATCCCAACTGATTCCCGGCATTTCATTGTCAAGGTCGTTGACGAGCGGCGCCGCGAGAGTTCCTTTGATAACCCCGTTGTCGGAGTAGTAAAGATTGCGAACTTTTGAGTAGTCGTCCGCCCGATCGGATTTCAGCGCGGCGATCAGATCAACCATGGTGTAGAGACCTTCGCCGCCACTGACAAAATCGACGTCTTCTTCTTGCAGAGTGCGTTCGGGCAAGGCCGCGACGTGTCCGCCTACGAGCAAGACTTTTTGCTGCGGCCTTCGTTCTTTGATCGCGGTGCAGATTGCTCCCGCGGCCGGCATGTTCTGAGTTGAAGCAGAAGGTTGATGGCCGTAAACCACCACCGCCGTCAGTAGCGGCGACATCTCTTCGACGCGCTCGGCAACTTCGACCGGCGACAGGTTCTCAGCGTCGCCGTCAAGGATGGCGACAGAATATCCCTTGCGACGCACGAAAGTCGCCATCAGACCCGCCCAAACCGGCGGCTCAATCGCGGCCAGGTTTGTGCTTAACGATTGATAAACCTGTTTCCGCGCACCCGGGTTAACCAACAACAAATCGATCTGATTTTCTTTCCCCATCAAGACACCTCGAAATCTCTTATTCATGAAACTCAGAGTGGCAAGTGCCCTCCGAGGTCTTTCTGCGCTCGCTCTATAGCGAATTCAAGATCGCGCAGAGCTTTTTTATTTTTTCCTGTTCCAGTTCCGGATAGTTACCGATATAGAAACCGTAAAAGTGCACGTGATCGACTTCAGGAAACTGTTGGTAATCGATCGTGCCGAGAATCTTTCGCAAGTACGGTTGTCGCAACTGATTGCCCCCACCGGCGGTGCCGCGGCGAAACTCCACGCCGTGATCACGCATCGCGCTCATTACTCGCTCGCACAGTTCCGGATCAGCTTTTTTCAAAACGAGCGTAAACGCATAGTTACAGCTCCCTGCGGTTTCGAAATCAGTACGGTATTTATCGGGATCCAGATTCTTCAAAAACAAGTCCAGGTTTTCGACGCGAATCCTGTTGTTATCGTCCAGCCGGCGCAATTGCGAGCGGCCGATGACTGCGTTGATCTCGGTGCTGCGGACATTGTAAGCCGGAAACGCAAAGATAAAGTCCGGATTCAAATCTGAATGGTTCGTCCGATATCGCTCCTTGATTTCATCGGAAGTCGATTCACGCACCATGCCGTGCGAGCGAAACATCCGAATGAATTCGTAGAAGTCACGATCATTCGTCGAGATCATTCCACCCTCGATCGTACTCATATGGTGGGCGTAATAGAACGAGAAGTTCGAGACGAATCCGTAAGTTCCCAACTTCCGGCCCGCAAACGTCGCGCCGTATGATTCGCACACATCTTCGATCAAAGGGATCTTCCGGTTAGCCAGCTCGTCCAGCAACCGCTGGTTCAGCGCGTTGTAACCAAGGACGTGAGTGAGAAAGACCGCGCGAGTTTGGCTGGTGACTTTTTCGAGAATCTGATTCGTGTCCATTCCCAGCGTGCGCGGATCGATGTCGACGAATACCGGTTTGAATCCGCACTGGATCGTCGACGCGATGTCTGAAACCCACGTCAGCGTCGGCACCAAAACCTCGCCGGGCCCGTAGATCTCCTTCAGCGCCGACATCGTCAACAGATTGGCCGACGCGCCGGAATTAACGAACACGCTATGCTTGACCCCCAGCCATTGAGACCATTCTTCTTCGAAAGCACGCACTTGATTCGATTGCGTGAGGACCGGAGTGCTCTTCAAAAAGTCGATTACCGATTCCAGATCGATAGGGACAATATTGTTTCGCATCAGCGGCCAGTCGAGTGACTCCGGCGCCGAGCTTTCGCGAATTTCGTAATTGTCCAGCACTGCTGTCGATTCGTTGCTCATTAAAACGGCCCCTTGAACTCGACGATTTCCGGAGCTTCAATCAGCGCCGGCGCCCACGATTTCCCATTGCCATGAAACATTGCGTAAGCAGCCGACGCAATGCCCTGCGGATTCGGATAAAAAAGATTCTCGAGGTTCTTGGTAGTCGGACAGGTGACGGGTTCGTATCCCATTCGCTGAATTCTGATGTCGCGGTGACCTTGCAGGCGCTCGGCGACCTGGCAGGCGATCTCGGCGCTGACGCCGCAGTTCGTCCAACCTGAGTCAACGACAATCAGCCTGCCGGTCTTGTTCACCGAAGCGATAATCGTGTCGATATCGAGCGGACTCAACGTGACGGGGTCTATTACTTCAGCATCGATCCCGACCTCTGCCAGATGCTTTTGCGCGCGCATGCATTCAACCGCCATGTACGAGACCCCCACCAGCGTTACGTCCTTGCCTTCCGCCAACACGCGCGCTTTGCCAAACGGCACCGTATAGAGTTCTTCAGGCACCGGGCCTTTTTGGTAGTGCACCATGCGATGTTCAATGAACATCACCGGATTATCATCTCGAATGCTTTCCACTAAACAACCCTTGGCATCGTATGGCGTGCTGGGCGCGACCACTCGCAAGCCGGGAACGTGCATGAAATATGAATGGAGACCTTGCGAATGTTGGGCGCCTTGTCCCCAGCTGCGACCGATGACCGAACGCACGACCATGGGCACCTTCACCTGGCCGCCATACATGTATCTGGCTTTGGAGGCGATGTTGATGATCTGATTCATCGCCAGCAGCACAAAGTCCATGCGAATGTGCACGTGGATCGGACGCAGGCCGGCGAGCGCCGCTCCAATCGCCACCCCGGTCATGCCGTCTTCGGCCAACGGCGTATCAAAGCAGCGATCGGCGCCGAATTTTTCTACTAGTCCCTTCGTCGTACCCCAAACTGCTTTAAAGTCATCGACGCCAATACCGAGCACGATCACCGATGGATCGCGCTCCATTTCCTGTTCAGTAGCTTCGCGAAGTGCTTCGCCGTACGTTAACGTTCGCCCCATTCGTTTCTCCTCAAACATACATGTCCGTATAGAGTTCTTCAGCTGGAGGAAAGGGGCTTTGTTCGGCGAACTCAAAAGCTTCCCTGATCTCTTCCTCGACTTCCGTTTCGATCCTCTCACGAACGGAAGGCTCCAATTTGTTTCCGATTACGTTCACCTGATCCTGCTCCAGCCACGGCCGCAATTCTTCGCGCGTGCGATATCCGGCGTCGTAGTCGTCATTCGGTCCCACGTGTTCTTTCCATCGATAAGTCATGCATTCAAAGAATCTTGGGCCGGCGTCAGTGCCGCGCAACTCTTTGGCGGCCGCGCTGACTTTCTCGAATATCTGCATGGTGTCGTTGTTCTCGATTCGCTCAGCCGGAATCCCGTAAGCGCGAGCACGCAAACAGATATCTTCGACCGGATGACGAGTGCGCTGATGCGAGTGAATCGAATAGTAGTTGTTTTCGCAGATGAAAATCACCGGGACATGCTTCAGCGCGGCAAAGTTCAAGCTCTCGTGAAAGGCGCCTTCATCGGCCGCGCCATCGCCGAAGAAATTGACGACGATGTTGTCTTTCTTCTGGAGCTTTAGCGCGTACGCATAACCGGCCGCCTGCGGGATGGTCGTTCCTACGACAGCGGAAGCGCCCATCACGCCGGCTTCGGCATCGATGAGGTGCATCGAGCCGCCCTTGCCTTTGGCGCAACCGGTGACCTTGCCATAAAGCTCAGCGACCATCTTCTTTAAGTCACCACCTTTCGCGAGATAGATCGCATGTCCGCGATAGGTGCCAAAGACGATGTCGTCTCGCCGCAGCGCTTCGCAAACACCGACGGCCACAGCTTCCTGGCCGATCGAAAGGTGGACGGGACTCTTGATTTTGTCAGTCGGGTAGATCCGCGCGACTTCTTCTTCTACGCGGCGGATCCGATATAAGGCACGAAAAAACTTATCGTACATGAGCAAGTTCCAGGGCGGGTTTCCTCTCGTCTTTATTATTCAAGAACCATTCATAAGTAGCGGTTAAGCCGTCGCGCAATGACGTTCGCGGTTGCCAGCCCAGAGCCCGAAGCGGCGACGAATCCAGACCCTTCAAGGGCATACCATCCGGCCTGGTCGTGTCGAACGATAATTCTCCGCGGTAATCCACCACCTCTTTGATGGTCACAGCCAACTGGCCAATCGAGACATCCTCCTGGCCACCAAGGTTGATTGGCTCTTCGCCTTCATATTCGTTCATCACGAACACACAGGCATTTGCCAAATCATCAACGAAGATAAATTCGCGCCGAGCGTTTCCAGTTCCCCAGACATGAACGGCCGGTTGTTCTGAAGTTTTCGCCTCGTGCATCTTCAGGATTAAGGCCGCGACAACGTGTGAGTCCTCGGCATCAAAATCGTCCCCGGGACCAAACGCGTTTGCCGGAATGCCGACGATGAATCTATCGCCGTACTGCCGGCGAAACGCCTGGCACAACGTGATTCCTGAAAGTTTCGCGACGGCATAAGCTTCATTCGTCGGCTCGAGCGGCCCGCTGAACAACGACTCGACCCTCATAGGCTGTGGCGCTGCGCGTGGATAACTGCACGAGCTTGCCAGGAACAGCATCTTCGTCGCCGCGTGCCGGTGAGCAGCCACCGTTACGTTGCTCTGCACGACCAGATTGTTGAGCATCAAGTCGGCCGGATACTTTTGATTGGCCGCGATGCCGCCGGATTTTCCCGCCGCCATAAACACGTACTCGGGCCGCGCGTCGCCGAAAAACTTGTCCACGTCATCGGCGTTCGTCAAATCGGGCTGCTGGTCGATAACGCTGGCGTATCCCTGAAGGCGGAGCTCACGGATCAACGCCTGACCGATCATCGTATCGGTCCCGGCAACGAAAATCCTGCTGGTCTTACGCAACTACGAACCTGCCTTAGCTACAACCGGAGTCAGCTCCTGGAACGCCTTCAATGATTGCGACGCCCGGGCTTGCTCCGCCGCCGAGTAATCGGCTTCCGCATCGTAAAAAATTATTTGGCTCCCCGAAAAATCGAATTCGAACGGCACGTGGATCAACTTATTCAGTCGTTCGATTACCTTCTGTCGATTCGCGGGATGGACAAACAGGAGCATGAATCCACCGCCGCCCGCGCCCGCGAGCTTCCCGCCGATCGCGCCCGCCGTTCTGGCCCCACTATAGATTTCTTCGACATCGGAATTGGTGATTTGCGCGCTGAGGGTGCGCTTGGCCTTCCATGCCTCGTGCAGCAACAACCCGAAGCGCGTGATGTCGTCATCGCTATTCAGAATGCCGATGCTCTCTTCAACCATTCCGTGCAACAGCCGCAACTGCTGCTCGCGCTCGCCGATCTTTTGTACGAAAGTGCCTGCGATGTCCGACGCGGTACGAATGATTCCCGTATAAAAAAGCATCAAATGAGAATTCAATTCAGCCACTCGCTCCTGCGAGACAGTGATCGGACGAATTGAAATCTCACCATTCTCGAGAAAGCTAATCTGATTGAATCCGCCGTACGCGGCCGTTACCTGGTCCTGCGATCCGACGTTTTCTTTCAGGCGTTCCTGTTCAATATGGATCCCTTCGTTCGCGAGTTGCCACTTGTTCGGCATGTAACCCTTCAAAGCGTGCAGTGCGTGCAAAAGGCCCACGGTAAACGATGAACTTGATCCCATGCCACTGCGCGCCGGCAAGTCGCCGTCGTGATGAATCTCGACACCGCGATCGATGTTCAGATATTTCAAAATCTCGCGCGCCGAAGGATGCTTGATCTCGTCAACGGTATGACAAGCCTCGATCTTGGAATACACCAGCCGGAAACGGTGCTCGAAGAAAGGCGGCAGATACCTGCAAGTCAGGTAACAATACTTGTCGATCGCGGTCGCCAAGACGGCGCCGCCGTTCTTTCGATACCACGCTGGATAGTCGGTACCGCCGCCAAAGAACGAGATTCGATATGGGGTCCTGCTGATAATCATGCCTTAGTCGGTTGACGCTCTTCAGCAAACAACTGCCGCTCTACGAGCTCACAAATCAAGTGTTCAATCGCCAGATGCGCTTCCTGGATATGTTGGGTCTCGGTACAGGGGACCGAGATCGCAATTGTCGCCCGCTCTGCGAGCCGTCCGCCGCCGAGCCCCGTTAACACGATGGACGACATCTCCGCCGCCCGCGATGCTTCAATCGCGCGGACGACGTTTCGTGAATTTCCGCTCGTACTGATGCCTAAAAGAAGATCCCCAGGCCGGCCGAGCGCCTCGACCTGCCGCTCAAACACACCATCGTAACCAAAATCGTTCGAATATGCAGTCAGGAACGAGCTGTCCGTCGTTAAGGCCACCGCCGGCAATGCGCGGCGCGTGAAGCTTTGGTTCAGCACACTCACGAACTCAGCCGCCATATGCTGACAGTCGGCCGCGCTGCCGCCATTCCCGCACAACAAAACCTTGCCGCCGCCGCGAAACGTTTCGGTAATCAGACTGGCCGCATCGAGAATCTGTTGAAGGCACTCGTCGGCGACCTTCTGTTTAAGATCAGCGCTGGCACGCAGGTACGCGCGGGCCAGCGTCTCGAGACCATTCGTCTGCTGCTGTTCAGTAACCACCGTTAAAGTAATCTTTCAATAACCGCTGCCGCTTCGTTCAAATCGCTTACCACGTAATCCGCAGCGACTCCCGCAGCTTCTGCTTCACGACCGTAACCGGTCCGCACCAGTACACTCGTAGCACCAAGATTTTTGCCCAGCTCGACGTCGCATTGTTTGTCGCCGATTACAAAGCAGAACTCCGGATCGAACCCCAGTTCATTCGCCGCGGTGCGCAACATCGCCGTGCGTGGTTTGCGGCACGCGCAGTAATCAGACGGGGTATGCGGACAGTAGAATATTCCGTCAAAGCTAACCCCGTGTTCCGCCAGCAGCTCGTTAAGACGATCGTGGATCGATGCCAGCCGTTCGTGATCGAACATGCCGCGACCAATCGCTGACTGGTTCGTCACCAATATCAGGCCGAGTCCCAGATCGCGCAGGCGCTGCAAGCCGCTGGCTGCGCCCTGGATCAATTCGACTTCGCGAGGCTCTGAAAGATAATGGCGCTCAACGATCACCGTGCCATCGCGATCGAGCGCCACAAAACGCCGAACACTCATTCTATATTAGCGGCTGGAAGAAGGCCTCATCTCCCCGCAATGCTCAACTTTGTAAGGGGGCGGGGTGCCGCTCCAAAGGGCCATTCAACACTAAAACTGTACGGGACTCAAGGAGCGAGGCGCCCGACGTGCTGCCCTTTTGCCCTGGCCTTTAGACATTCTTATGCCGCCCTCGCCCCAGCATCCGATAACCCTTCAGTAGTTCTATTACGCCGTCGTCGATCGAGCGACGCGCCTCGAACCCCGCTTCGCGCAGCCGCTGATTCGAAACGATGTAATTGCGCTTGTCGGGATCGCTCCCGATCGGCGCGAAGTGTATGTAAAAATCAGGGACGTGATCCTTCACTTTCAACGCCAACTCTTCTTTGGAAAGGTTGGCCGCATCCAGCCCCACGTTGTAAACGCGACCGGCCATTTGGTCTGCATTCTCGATGCAGTGAATAAAGCAATCGGCAATGTCGCGGATGTGGATGTAATTTCGCTTGAAGTCCTTTTCGAAGATCACCAGGTAGCGGTCGCTGACCGCGGCGTATACAAAATGATTCACGAGCAGATCGAGGCGCATGCGCGGTGACATGCCAAACACCGTCGCCAGTCGCAGGCTGATCGCGTTCGGCGCATCCAGCAGGACGCCTTCAGCCTCAGCCTTGGTTTGCCCATACAAAGAGATCGGTTCGAGCGGAGTCTCTTCCGTGCAATAGGTTTCACCCGATTTAGTCCCATAGCCGCTGTTGGTTGTCGGATAAACGACCAACTGATTAGGAGAACGTAGCTCATTCATCATTTGGATCGCATCGAGATTCGTTGACCGCGCGGTCAACGGATCACGATCACAGGCGGTCGCGCCGACAATCGCGGCCAGCGGAATAATCACGTCTGCTTTCGCCAACAACTCTCGGATTAGTTTTTCGTTGCGCGAGTCGCCGAAAACGAATTCAAAATTCGGGTTGGCGCAAAAATGAAAAAGACTGTTCTGGCCGTACATTAAGTTATCGACGGCAGTTACTTGATAGCCGCGCGCCAGCAGGTGCTCGCAAAGGATCGAACCTAAATAGCCGGCGGCGCCGGTCACGAGAACTCGTTTACTCATCAATTATTCCTTAGCAATCAGATTAAAAACCGCGCAGAGCGCTCACCGAACTTTTACAATCAATTCAAAGCCGCTGGTGGTTAGATCCTCTTCGCCATACGTCGCCAGACTGTCGCGCACGTCGCTAGTCAGAGCGTCCTGGCCCTCGTAATTCTTCGCGAGGTTCAACACCTTCACATTGGGCAGCGCCATGAATTCTTCCAGGCGGTACTGCTTCACCGTCAAACCGTTGATATGCTCTGGCCGTAGCATGCGGTCAACGTACTCGGCGGCGCTGACTCCGTGGCTCTGCTCGATTCTTCGATCAGCTCCGGTACTTCGCGCGTAATCGACAATCTCAGCCTTCGACAGCCGCAGATGAATCCACGGGAATTTATCAAAAAAGCCGAACATGTGATGGCCGAACGGTGAATGATAAAGCGGCCCGGCCTGAATCACACAATATCCACCTGCGCGTGTGACGCGGCGCATCTCCTCCATCACTGCAAATGGATCGGGCACGTGCTCGAGCGTTGCCAGCGAATAGACCACATGAAAAGCTCGATCCTTAAATCGCAGCCGCGACGCATCCATTTTGAAGTAAGTGATCTTCGGATCGCGATAGCTACAACCAACCGCCTCCATGAAATCGATTCCCACGACTGCATCCGGCTCTTCCGACAGCAGCAGGTCGCACGCAAGGCCATCGCTGCATCCAACTTCCAACACGCGCTTACCCTTGACCGGCGGCACGTACCGAAACATGTCGTTCAAGTATGCCTTGTTATAAGTGATGCGGTTGAGGTCCTCGCCCTGATACGATCGGGTGCGGCCATCTTCGAACATGGTGACGAGCCGATTGCTGAACGCAGGCACAAACATTTCGATATTGAAACTGTTCCAGTAGGTTCGACCGGGGTATGGCGCCGCTACGAAATCAAACTTGCGCTGACGCAGCGTCTCTAGTAGTCCTGCTGACGTATTATTCAAATCAATAGCTGCCGATTCATTGCCCTCGGCGTCAAGATAACCAATCGTTTCGTATCCTTGCCAGTCCTGTTTTGACCCACGCGTAAACAGAATCGTGACGTCGTGTTGACGCAAGCGTTCGAGGAAGGGTCGGGCTTGCACGGGCGCAACATTGCCGATAAAGAGCACCCGCTGACTCGAATTTTGAGCCTGGTCAGATGTCTCCGGGCGATTGATAAAACGAACGATCTCTTCCCTCACGTCCGGAAGGGTGTGCGCAACCAGGCACGGATTGTATTCATTGGCGCGCAGAGACTCCGCATTCAGCATTCCCGCTTCTCGCTTGAGGCCGAAATATCGCCCTTCAAGTGCGAAGATGTTGAAGCCGTTATGATCCTCGACCAGTTCCGGCGCCGCATGCACTCCGTCCGCGGCTGTTGGTTCATCCAAGTCGCGAAACAGTATCTGCTCGATTTCTTTGCGGCTCTTCCCGGCAAGAGGCACGGATGGATGAACTGTGTGACGCCAGGTCTCTTCCAGTTTCCAGCGCGCGACCTTTCCACGCGCGGCCAGGCGCTCCCTCTTCGCTTGAAGATAGCCGGGGAGGCGATGGTACTTATAAAGGAACGTTTCTCTAAGACGACCGATCGTTGGTGACATTGACAGGTTAAGATTCTGCGGCGTGATATCTTCGATACATCAACGCATCGCGTATCGCTTCCATCGAATCGAGAGCGCGACAACCACTCGTCTGGGAATTTGCACGTACGCGCGGCTGGCGAGTTCCAGCACCGGATTGCGCCGGTCCTTGCGCAGCCACTTGTCCATTCTCATCAATTGCCAGCGCCAATGCGCTGAGCGATTTCCCGGTTCCCCACTTTGGCTGATCGTTTGATCGACTGTGTCCTTAAGTTCGCTCAAACTCGCGGCGCTCAGTATGTCGGGCCGGTTGCGCGCCTCTTCGTTCACCACGACAAAGAAGTCGAGTGTCACGGGCACCGCATAATTCAGCGCGCCATACTCAACCAACTCATAACCTTTGTAGAACTCCAGCTGAATTGGGATCGGACCGGCCGGCATCCACGCCATCTCCTTCAGATCTTCACACACTGCTTCACACCGCGCGCGTTTGGCAAGACTAATGTCGCGCCTCAAAGCTTCGCACGCGCCCACGTATAGAGCACGCTGAAATAATTTGTACGGCCCACCCAGGCGAAGCAGCTCGTTTAGCTCGGCAGTAAAATCATCGTCAGAAGATTTGTCCGCGTTACTAAACAGATTATTAATGCGACGCGGAATGGTCGTCAGTTCTTTCAACCCCGGATATTTCGACCAGGCCGACTCAGCCAGCGATTGCAAGCGCCCCGTGCTAATCCACTCGTCAACAAACGTCTGGACATCCTGATTGAAAAGCACCTGCGAGCGTTGTGAACGGTAATCCATCGTCGCGCCACCCAGATGCGTCACGGTGACTTCCGGCGTGCACACAACTTTATAGCCGGCTTCCCACACGCGGAAACTATGCGTCAGATCAAAGAAATACTTACGATACTGTTCGTCGAAAAAAATGTTGCCGCACTTGCGCGCATCAATCAGCAGGATTGCACTGCACAGGCACTGGCATTCGCGTTTGTGCGCAGGACGATCCTTAAGATGTTCATGGCTGCCCCATTCGTCACTCGCCATGTAGACGCCTGAGAAAGATAGCCTCCCTTTACCATCTTTGTGCATGGGCGCGACGACGCCGGTTTCTTCATCCATCGCCGCGAGCAAACCATCGAGCCAGCCCGCTTCGACGAAGACATCGTCGTCGAGCAGCACCAGGAAATCAGTCTTCACGCTCCGCAAAACTTTGTTCATCTCGCGCGCATGAACAAATCCAGCGCCACCATTGTTATCGAGGATCACCAGATCGAAATTTGTAGTGTGCTGCTTGAGGGCGGCGAGACATTTCTGAGCGTGTTTCTTGTAAATGTCCGAAGTGACTACCGCCACAGTCACGCGCGTGTTCGAACTTTCGGGTTTTGGCGCAGGATAAGTCGTGACCATTCCCGGCCGGCGAAAATCGTAAGGGTCTCGGAATTCGGCCAATTGCCGCTCGTAACCGCGAACGCGCGCGTCGCTCTGCTGCTCGTCAATCATCATCGCCAGGCGGATCGCGTCACGCTTGCGACCCGCCAATCGTGCTTCAAAGATGCGCGCGTCGTGCTCGTGAAACTGGGGGTTAGGCAAATAGACTTTATCGTCTTCAGCGATGTAGAGGCTGTCCTCGGTTTTGTGATGTTCACGTTTGAGCTGCTCAAAGTTCTCATGTTCGAAGATCACTTCAGGCAGGTACACAATGCGTTTGTGCCCGAGGTAAGCGAGCATGTTGTAAATCGCGTAGATGTCGTCGTCAATCTTGTACCGCTGGTAGTCCGGTTGGCAGACACCGAATTCCAGACAGACCTTCCGCGATTGAATGGGAAAGGTGCATAGCTTCTCGCGAAACAACAGATCGTTGACATGCACGAGCGCGACGTCGTCCGGATACCGCGCGAAGATGGTCGCGATCGTCGAGTCCCAGCCAGGTGTGCGCAGCACGACGTCGTCATTAATCAGCATCACGTAACGGCCGCTGGACGCGTCAAAGCAGGCGCGGTTCAAGTTGCCCATGGTCGAACCCGCCGGCACGACAACTCTCTTGAAAGCAAGGCGATCTTCGATGATTCGTTGGCTCTCCAGGTCGTCGTCATCGACAGCGATCACCACCTCGATGCGCTCGGGATTCGCGGTCGTATCCAGCACGCTTTGCAGGAAGCGACCGACCAACTCTGGCCGCCCACGTGTCGGCATGAGGAACGAGAACGAAAATTCATTATTACCGGCCAAAGCTGTCATAAACGCGTGCGAGGCACTCCGTTTCAGGCTAACCTTAAATTTTCTATTTATCTAGCCGGCAGCCAGCCATAGCGGAAGTAATGCGGCCCATCGGTGTTAGTTTATTAACTCGTAACTCACGCCATATCCCTTCGGATTCTGAAGATGCATCAGCTTGTGCCGTGAATTGTCCAAAGCCCCCTTGCTAAGGTCATGGAGAAAGCGATGCATGCCTGCGTGCTCCGGTATTCGGTTCGCCGAATTCAAAAAGACGACAGCACCGGGCGGCTTGATTAGTTTCTTGAACATGAAATAGAGCGAAATGATGTTCCCGTAATACAGATCGTCAATCAGCAACACTTTGAGATTTGAAACGTGCTCTATCGCGCGATACAAAAACATCGTATCCGCCGGTCTGCCGAATAGAATCGTTTGGCTTCCGGCGATGATGGGCTCATGTTCAGAGCATCTGTCGCTGACAATCGAGATAACTTTCTGAAAGACACTCTCCCACAAAAGACACGGCAGCCCGTTGCGAAAATCGGTGACGAGAATCTCACCCTGATCAAGTTCGTGTTCGCGGACCATCGTGATGATCTCTCTGACGTCATCCACCGAATAGTGAATTGCCTGAGGCAGAGTCTGATTGTCCCACGATTGACAACGAACGGGCGGCGGCCAGATTTGATCGGGATCTGTTGACGCTGGTTGATACCGTCCTAACGATTCGACCAACTGGTCAATAGTCATCGGGAATTCTCGATTCGTTTTTGCTTCCGCATCTACCACGATCATTAAATCAGGATTAGAAGCCTGCCCTACCTCAATCCCTGAACGATGTACTGCTCGTAAAATTCAGGGTTTTTTAGCTTCACAATATTCCAACTCTTTTCCGGATCGGCGTGCGCCAACGACGGAGGATGAGGAATGTGGCGACATTCCATTTCGCGATTAAAGTAGATCGCAGTTCGACGCAAACGGCCTATCTGATATCCGAACTGGATGTCCTCGACTTCGCCAAACGTCAGGTCTTCATCAAACCCGCCACTTTCAACGAACAGCTCTTTTGTTATCGCCAGGCTGCCGCTCGCAACCTGAAAGAACCGCTTGGTCAGGTGGTGTGGGTCTTCCCACACACCGAACTGGGTACGCGGATCGGGACAGCCGGCAAAGAAGTAGTCCCAAACATAACCACACTGCACAATTCTCTCGCCGTACTCACGGAAAGCTCGCAGCGCGGCCTCGACATAATCCGGAGTCACTAAGATGTCCGCATCAAGAAAGATCAGGTACTTGCCGTTGGCGATCTTCGCGCCTGTGTTTCTGGCGCGGGACGCGCCAAAGCCTCCGGCGGTCGGCTTTCTTTGCCATAGGTAAATGGTTTCCGGCGGCAACCTTTGCGCCAGGTCCTCACCTTCAGTTCCATCATCGATAATGATGGTTTCGATCTGTTCCGGCCGGCACGATTGCAGTGATTGCCCCCGGACGCCCTGCAGGACGTCGAAAATCGTCGACTGTTTTGCGTAATAGGTAATGATGACGGAAACCAGGACGTCGGGGTTGCTCACTCGATAATCTGCCGAGCTGGAGCCATGTCGCGTATGCTGGTCTGCCACTCCTGACGGGACTTTGCGACGAAGCGATCGGAAATTCGGCATGCGTGACTTGACCAAACGCCTAGCAGGGGCGTGACTTGTGGGAATTATTAAAGCCCAGGAGAATTTTGATGACTGTCGCGCTCACATTCTCGACCAGGTACTCAGCCGGAGCTTTCCATTGGAACTTCTGATCCAACACCGTACGCACGCATCGCCAGATTGAATCCGGGTCAGCTCCGCTCAACATGTTACTGCCGGCCTCGATTGTCTCGGGTCGCTCGGTAACGTCGCGAATCGTGACGTTGGCGACGTTGAAAATGCTGCACTCCTCCTGAACGGTTCCACTGTCGCTGAGGACGCAGAAGGCGTCCTGCTCGAGCCTGACGAAATCAAAGAAGCCGAACGGATCATGAAACTGGACATCTTGATTGCCGTTCGTTTCCAGTTGCGCAAGCCGCTTGCTCGTGCGCGGGTGCGTACTGCAAATCACCGGCAGGCCGTACTCGCGGCGCAGCAACGCGAGTGCCGCCACCAAAGAGCGCAGGCGTGGCTCCACGTCAACATTTTCCTCGCGATGCATAGTCACCAGAAAATATTTCCCTGGCTCAGTCTTCAGACGGTGATGAATGTCGGACGCGCGAATCCGGTCGGCATAATGCTGAATCACTTCATAGATCGGATTGCCGGTAACATAGATGCGCTCGCCTGCGATCCCTTCGCGCAAAAGGTTCATGCGGCTGCGTTCGGTGTACGGCAGCAAAACGTCGCTACTGTGGTCGATAATGCGGCGATTGACTTCCTCGGGAACCCGATCGTCGTAGCAACGATTACCGGCTTCCATGTGATAGACGGGAATGCCGAGGCGCTTCGCGATGATCGCGACCAGGCTGCTGTTGGTGTCACCTAAAATCAACACACGGTCGGGACGTTCTGATCTAAGGATCGGTTCAGCGGCAGCCAAAATCTTGCCAATCTGTTCACCGAAGCTGTCACCCCGAACGCCAAGGTAATGGTTCGGAGCCCTGACGCCGAGTTGCTGAAAGAAAACGTCATTGAGATTCGCGTCGTAATTTTGCCCGGTGTGCATCAACACCTGATCGCAAAGGCGATCGAGCTTTTCGATGATGCGGCTCAGGCGAATGATCTCTGGCCGCGTGCCGAGAACAGTTAGAACTTTCACGCGAAGCTCTCCCGGCGGCGATGATTGAGGGGCGGAATCTTCATTGATCGATCATTGTTCCAGCCGCGGGGCTTAGGCGCCAACCTCGCTGGCTCGACCATTAAAGCGGTAGTTGAATTTTGAAAGCTCTTCGATCATTTGCGGAACGGATGGCGCCGATTCGTAACCCGCGGCGCGCCATAACCTGTCATTCAGTAATTCGTCTTTTGTGCCGAGGGTGCGATCGATAATGACGCCGGCCTCGGTCGGATTAATTCTTATATCGTCACGATTGAAACACCGGGCGAACTGTTCGAGCATTACACACTTCGTTAGATCGCCATCAGGAATTACATGCTGCACGTGCGGCAACTCAAGCTTGTCTTTGACAATCCCGGCGCACAATTTGGCAAAGTGAAGGGTAGTCACGCCGTTCCAGCGGTGATTGGTGAATCCATTAACCGCGGCGTTACTGGATTGACCCAGGAACCACTCCAGTAGAGACTTCGGCGACTTGGCTTCCGGTCCGATTATCGAGCAACGCAGATGATGAACGTGCGGGGCATGTACCTCTCCGATGCTCTTCGTCTTTCCATAGACATCCAGCGGGTCGTGCACGTCGGGTTCGATGTATCTGCCCTTAGTACCTGAGTAAACGCAGTCGGTCGCAATCTGCAACACTCGGCATTTGGCTTCGGTCCACCGCGCCAAACGATGCGGAAACAGCGCGTTGATAATCGTCGCGCGTTCGACTTCGGCGGCATTATCATCGTGGATCAATGGCTTGATAATGCCGATGCAGTTGATGACCCAATCTACAGATGCAAACGCTTCCGGAGCTGCGGCCGCATTTGCATCGAAATCTAACCACTGTAGCTCATCGATTTTAGGCGCGGACGATCGCGATCTCGTGGTCGCAGTCACTTCAAACTGTGGAGCGCGACTGAAATAGTCGGCCACCATTGAGCCGAGCATTCCCTCGCCGCCAAGCACTAAGATTCTTTGCTTACTCATAGCTTCTGACCGGGCCTGCTATCGCTCGACAACTTCCCAGGCGTTCCAGTAGCGCGCGTCGAATCGGATGTCGTCGCCCCGACTCTCTTCTACGGTCGAGGTGGAGAAAAACATCAGCGTCGCATCCTCAGTCAAGGACATAAAACCATTCGCATAACCTGCCGGCAGATACAGGACCGACGGTTTCTGCGCTGACAGCACGTGCCGGTAAATCGGAAGATCGCGCGATGGTGACTCCCAGTTGTCGATCTTCACCGCGGCCACGATTGCGGCGCCGGTGACGACCGTTACGTACTTGGCTTCGCGACGGTGGCCATGCCAGGCGCGCACGAATCCAGCCCGATGATTGGTAACCAGATAGGATCGCTTGACGCCGGCAAAATCAAAATCATTCACAAAACTCACACTGCCGCGATCGTCAACGGCCATCGCTCCCTCGATCAGCCGAGGCTCAGATCCAGGATTGACTTGCGACTGGTTCATGCAACCTGCTCCCTCAAGTGCGTATTGTACATAGAGAGATAGCCCTGGTTTGTGTAACGCGGATTGTCGACATCTTTCAGGCGTCCGGTCTCGAGCAGGCGCTTGATGTCTTCAATGCCGTCGTCGATCGAATTGGTCGCGCGAAAGCCGAGCAGGTTTTGCGCCTTGTCGCTGCTGACGCGGTAGTTCCGCGTGTCCTGAAAGGGCATCTCAGTCTGCTCGATGCGCAAATCCGGAAAGTGATTTCGCACCTGGTAAGCCAAGTCAATGATGCGCACATTTTGCCGATGAAGATTGAAGATACCAGTGTGACTTGTTTCCAGGCTGTCCACGATGGCGCGCGCCGCATCGCGCACGTGAAGAAGCGGCCGAAACTGATCGCCGCCGAAAACTTTGATCTCTCCGGTGCGCTGCGCGCGGACCGTCAGAATGTTAACGACCAGATCGAGCCGAATGCGAGAGAATAGATCGCCGACGCCAAAGAGCGTGCCGAGCCGGAAGATGATCGCGTTCTTGTTCGCGAGATGCTTCTCAGCCTCGAGCTTGGTAACGGCGTAGACTGATAAAGGGTTGAGGGGTGATGCTTCGTCGAGCACGTTGTCCTGGGCTCCATAAACCGAGCACGTCGAAAGAAACACAACGCGACCGTCGAAGTTCTGAGTCAACGTGCTGACCGCGTCCTGATTGATCTCCACGCTCACATCCGGGTGCAGCGCACACGCCGGATCTCCGACGAGCGCCGCCAACCAAACGACGGCATCCGCCCACCTCAACTGCGGCTTTAACGAGTCGGGGTCGCGGACATCGCCGTAAAAGAAGTCCACGGGCTTGCGGTAGGACTCTTCGTACAGCAGCGCATCGAATACGCGGACTTTATGATCAGCTTGCGCGAGCAGATCGGTCACCGCGCCGCCGACATAACCTGCTCCGCCTACAACTAACACATTCATCTGGGCTAACGTCTCCTAACGAAACGGCATAACGATACCAACAAAAGGACCGCCGACATAGCGCAGCGAGAGCCCTCAGGCCAACCCCTCGAACAAGAGCGATCGGAATTTGTCCTGCTCGATCGTCAGATTGAAATCACGGGCAGCGCAGGCATAAGCCTTCTCTACGAGTTTCCTGCTGTAGCTCTCATCATCCAGCAATCTCTGAATCGAGTTCGCTAACGCAGGCACGTCTGATGAATCGATGAGGGCGCCACATTCCTGCTCGCGAAAGTACCAACTGACAAAAGACCCAGCCGGAGCATGAGCGAGGATGGGCCGGCCGCTGGCCATGTATTCGCCCATTTTTCCCGGGGCTGAAGTGTTGATGATGTCCGCGAACTCCGGATTAAACGAAAGCGGCAGAAACAGTATGTCTGCTTCGCGCTGAATGCGATGAGCTTCCTCGGGAGGCACATGTTCGTGCAAGACAATGGGCCCCCGAATATTTTCAAACTCAAGCACGCCGGGATCCTGCGCCATGTACAGGTGCAGTTTCAGCCGCGGGCGGTTGAGTTGAGCAATCGCGGCCATCAAGTTACGAAAGCAGTCATAATTTACGTGATAGACAGCTCCCGTATATACAATTCTAATCTCGTCATCGACAGCTCTGGGCCGAAAGCCGTTTTGG
>DATLVM010000187.1:0-7333 GCA_035577445.1 Pyrinomonadaceae bacterium | reverse complement strand
CAAAATTGTTCCGTCGGGAAGGTTGACGTCTTCGACTTCAACCTCGAACTCGCGATCACCGTTTGCTTTGGTTTCCAGCTTTGCTTTTCCTTCCGGAGTGACGCCGCCGATGGCTGCTCCCGTTAAAGTCGCGTTGACTTCGTTCGGCGTTGGCGTCGCTGTCGGACTTGGCGTAGCCGTTGGAGATCCGCTTGGACTGGGACTCGGTGGAATGTTTGAAAACGCGCCGGCCAGAATCGTGTTGCCGGCCGAGTCCGTAATTACGATTCGCGTGCGCGAGTTGATTTGGGGCAGCGTTCCGCCGTCGCTGGTCTTGATTTCCAGCTCGCCGCGGTGCCCCGATAGAGTCAACGTGCCGACCTTGGTTCCGTCGACCAGGACATTCAAAATAGTTCCGTCGGGTAAGTTTACGTTTTCGACTTCAATCTCAAACTTCTGCGCGCCTTCCTCGTTTTCAAACTCGGCTTTGCCTTTCGGAATCAATCCGTTCAGCATCGCGCCTGACAACTGAGCTTCAATCTTTGTCGAGCTTGAGCCGTCGGCTTGGGCGGCGCGAAATGTCGTAACCACCAATGCGGAGACCGCCAGCGCCACGATCGCTAAGGTCGCGCCCGCACGATTCCACAACCTCGTACCCTCGATCATTTGACGCAACGAACTGCTATTTTTCATTTCTTCTTCACCTCTGAATCAATCGATAAAGTAATGGACCGTGAGCGGGGCCTCGCTAAACAGTGCGTCGAGGGTGACGGGAAATACGTGGTCAGAAGAATTGTGAAGATTGAAATTTGAGAGGCGTGGTGATCCGGCGCACTCACTTGCTTGCGAGAATGTGTGAGCCTATGCTCGCGTCAATTCTTCATGGAATTAAGCGACCAACAGTTATTGTCCGCCTGCCGCCGCGGCGATGAGGCGGCATGGGAGAAGCTGGTTCATCGTTATCAACGGCTGATCTACACGATTCCGCAGCGCGCCGGGCTTGATGAAGATCAGGCGGCGGAAGTCTTTCAGGAAGTGTTCACGACGCTGCTGCAAAAGCTGGACGATATCGATCGACCCGAGCGATTGCAGGCATGGCTGGTGACGACGGCGCGGCGCAAAACGTGGCGCATCATTTCGCGCGCGCGGCCGCTACAGCAGACGAGTTATTACGATGAAGAAGCGGACGACTCCTTATTAAGTCTCCCCGACCATGCGCCGCTTCCGGATGAGGTCCTGGGAAGGCTGGAAGAGCAGCATCGGGTTCGCGTGGCCCTTGCGGAGTTAGACGAGCGCTGCAGGAAGCTGCTGACGATGTTGTATTACGAGGCTAAGCCACCGCCCTACTCAGCGATCGCCGAAATCCTGGGGACGCCGGAAGGCAGCATTGGCCCGACGCGGGCACGTTGTCTCAAAAAGTTAACGCGTATGCTTAAGATGTAACGAACCAATGTGTATTTTTCACGGACGCTCGGGCACTGTTGGGGTGTGAAGACGAACTAACCAGGCCGGATTAGTTGGCACGAAGCGATGAACAGATCAACTAAACATCTTGAGTTTGAAACGCTGCTGGACATAGCCGATGGACGGCTGACCAGGGACAGCGATCAGACGGCGCATTTAAAAAATTGCACGGCTTGCACTGGGGAGCTGCAGCGAGTTGAGAATTTGCTGACGGTGATGAAAGAGGACAAGAGCGTTGATGCTCCTCGCGACGTGCTGGCTTACGCGGTTAGCCTGTTTGCCCGTCGCGAGCAGAAGCCGTCGCTCGTCCAGAGAATCGTCGCAGCGCTGAGCTTTGACAGTTTCGATAACGCTCCGGCGTTTGGTGTTCGATCCAACGTGAGCACGGCGCGGCAACTTATCTACACAGCCGGTGAGAATGATATCGACTTGCGAATTGCCGAAGACGAAGACAATCGCTGGGTAGTTGCCGGACAGATCCTGGGCGAGCACTGCGCGGGCGGTGAAATCAGTCTGCACGGGTATGAAGTCTCAACCTCGGCTTACCTAAGTGAGCAATGCGAATTCGCACTACCGGCGGTGCCGGCAGGGAATTACGAATTGGTTCTACGTCTGACGAATGTTGAGGTAGAAGTGCCGCGGCTGGAAATCGGCGTATAGTTTCTGATTAATGCGGCTTGCAGATCTGGCGGCGCGTCTCGTCGCAGCCGACGATGCCGAACGGGCGGCATTGTTGGCTGAGAACTCTGCGTCTGTTGGCGTCGAACTGGCGCGCACGCTGAAAGATATCTGCCTCGATGGCTGGAGCACTCATCCGGCGCAGGCCCTCGGCGCGGCTTCATGTCTTCGACTCCTTTCACATCAGAATCCTGATCCCGAAATTGTCGCACTGGAATCGTGGACACGCGGCCTCGAAGAGTTGGTCCAAGGTCGCATGGAAGCGGCGATTACCGCACTCAATCAATCGGAATTTCAATTCCTCAAAATCGACAAATCGCTCGATGCGGCGGCGACGCAGGTAAGCAAGCTGGTCGCGCTGGCGATGCTTGGTTCGTACGACGAAGCCATCGCATGCGGCTTGGAAGCGCGGGACGTCTTGGCGAAAGAAGGCGATCTGCTGAACGCAGGAAAAATCGAGCACAACGTTGGGAACATCTATTTTCGTCGCGACCGGTATCACGAAGCTGAGAAGTTTCAGAAGCTCGCGCGTGAGCGTTTTGTCACGCTGAATGACGCGAGCCACCTCACCAAGATTGAAAACAGTCTCGCGCTGACGCTCACCCAACAACACAAGCTACGTGAAGCTGAAGAGCTTTACGAGCAGGCGCTCAAACGTGCGGAATCGGCTAACCAACTTTCCACGCAAGCAGCAATTGAATCGAGCATCGGCACGATGGCGTTGTATCGAGGCCATTACGATCGCGCGTTGGACTATCTCGAGCGGTCACGACGGAATTATGCGCGGCTGGGGATGGCCCATCTGTCAGCGTTGACCGAGCAGGAGATCGCTGACGCTTATCTCGAACTGAATCTGATTCCTGAATGCGCGGAGATTTATCAGCGCCTCGATAAGACTTTTGCCGAATTGGGAATGCGCGCTGAGGAAGCGCGCGCCCTAACTCATCACGCTCGCGCTGAGGTTGTCATGGGTCACGCGGTCGCAGCGGGATCGCTACTGGAGCGCGCCGCTGAACTGTTCTTGCAGGAAAAGAATGACGTCGGCCGAGCCATGGTGAAACTCACTCAAGCGCAGTTGCTTTACGCGCAGCATCATTACGAACCCGCGCGTGAATCGGCTTCTGCGGCTGAACCGGCATTCGCGGCAGCAGGCGCACAGCGCCGTTTGCTCTTCGCGCGCTGGTTGCATGCGGAAGCGTCGCGGTCGGCGGGAGCGACAACTGAGGCGCTCCAGATCCTGAACGATACACAGGCGCAAGCAGAACAGGATCAGCCGGATTTGGTCGCTCGATGCTTGACGTCAATAGGCCTGACACAGGCCGCCACCGGCGATCGTAAGGCCGCAGAGCACTCTTTTAAGAAGGCCGCGAAGGTGATCGAGAATCTGCGTGCGCCGTTGCCGGGAGAAGAATTTCGCACGTCTTTCTTCGCGGACAAGCTCACGCCTTATCATGAACTGATGCGGTTGTGTCTCGATGATGGCCGTCACGCAGAAGCGTTCCGCTATTCAGAGTTATCTCGTTCGCGCGCTTTGGCAGATGCGTTGAGGAATGAATTGTCATTGCCGGCAGGTGTAACAGACGAGGCCGAGCGCGGGTTGATCCATCAGATGGAGGTCTCGCGCGAGGAGCTGAACTACCTTTATCGACGAGAGAACGTTGCTGACGATAGCGGTGCAGAGTCGAGGCAAAAACTGCGGCTGGAAATTCAGATGCGAGAGCGCTTGTTGCTTGAACTGACGCGACAGCTAAAGCATCGCGGGCCGCAACTCGGACATGCTGCGGCAATCGATGTCGCCGAGTTTCAGAAGCAGCTTGGCGCCGACACAACTCTCATCGAGTACGCGACTCTCGATGATGAGATCGTGGCATTCATCATCACCGCGGATGACGTTAAAGCCGTAAGAAATCTGACGCGACAGTCAGAGGTGGCCGATGAGATTACCCAATTTAGATTTCAGATCGATGCGTTGCGTTTTGGATCAGCGGCGATCCGGCGACACCTGTCAGATTTGACAGCCCGGGCATGCAGACATCTTGAGGGTCTCTATGCGAAACTGTGGGCGCCGCTTCGCGACAAAATAGCTTCGCAAAATGTAGTCATCATACCTCACGGAACACTGCATTACCTTCCTTTTCCAGCGCTGCATGACGGCGAAAGATACTTGATCGAGCGGCACGAGATTTCTTATGCGCCCAGCGCGGCGATGCTCCAGCAGACTCTGCAACGGCCACGAAAGGGAAGCGAACGAGCGTTGCTCGTCGGAGTCGCTGACGCAGCCATCCCGCACGTCAACGATGAGATAGCTGCGCTTCAGCACGTATTTCCCAAGTCAGTTTCATTGCTCAACGGACAAGCGACGGCCGATGCGCTTCGCAAACAAAGCACAGATGTTGATGTTCTCCATCTCGCTTGTCACGCGCGCTTTCGTTCTGACAATCCGCTGTTCTCTTCGCTGCAACTGTCAGATGGACCGTTCACAGTTCGCGATGCTCTGCAGCTAAACCTGAAAGGCACTCTGGTAACGCTCAGCGCTTGCGAAACGGGCGTCAACGCCATTATTCCCGGCGACGAATTGATCGGATTGGCGCGCGGCTTTTTCTCAGCTGGTGCTCCCTCGGTATTGCTGAGCCTTTGGACAGTCGATGACGAGGCAACTCGGCAAATCATGGAAGAGTTTTATCGGCAGATTCGTGGTGGCAGCTCGGCTGCGCGCGCGCTTCGGCTTGCCCAGATGCAACTTATGAAGCGGCAAGAACATCCGTTCTTCTGGGCTCCGTTCATCCTGGTCGGTCGCAGGTAACAGTAAAAAGCGATGCAAAAAGGCCCTACGGCTTGGTAATTTTTCACAAGCAGGTCTACTCACACAGCCGAAACTCGACCAGTAACTGCGTTTTCGTCGAGCGCTTGGTTGGTATCCCTCTTGCCTGACCAATGAATTTTCCCCTGAGTGTATTTTTCAGTCCATGAACGAGACTGTTAACACGGGAAACTTGTCATCCACGGCATAGCCCGCAAATGACCACGCTAAAGTTTAATTCCAAGCTCGTCTCGTCGCGTTGGCGATCCGTCACGCTACGGTTCTTAGTGTCAGCCGCACTTCTGGTGCTGGCCACTCTGCCGGCCAGCGAGATTCGACACGTCGAGGCTGACGGCGGCGAAGAGTTCATCGCGGGCGAAGTCGTCGTCAAGCTCTCCAGCACGGCAGATCTGTCGGGCCTGGCCGCAAGTTTCAACCTGAATCCCGCGCCGCTCGATCAGTTCGGCACGCGGCCGATTTACCGGCTGAAGATTCTCGATAGCGTTGCCGTTACCGACAAAGTTACGGCATTGCTCGCTGACAAGCGCGTTGTCTTTGCCGAGCCGAATTTCAACTACAAACCGCCCGAAGGTGGCGGACAAACGTGGAGCGTCGGTCAAACGTGGAGCGTCGGTGGAGATATCGGGACCTATGTCGCGCAGTGGGCGCCGCAGATGATCCATCTCGCGCGCGGCAATCAGATCAATCGTGGCACGGGTGCGGATGGACGACCGATTCGAATCGCAGTGCTGGATACCGGAGTAGATACAACACATCCGGCGCTGCAAGGTCACCTGTTGCCGGGATTCGATTTCGTCGATATGGATAACGACCCGAGTGAGGTTGGCGATCAAACGACCGGTCCTTACGGTCACGGAACACACGTTACGGGATTGATTGCACTGGTCGCGCCCGAAGCGAAGATTATTCCGATTCGAGTCCTCGATTCACATGGCATGGGAAACATCTGGGTGCTGGCGGAAGCTCTAAAGTACGCGGCTGATCCTGACGGCGATCCCAACACAGACGACGGCGCGGATGTGATCAATCTGAGTTTGAGCACCGTGCGTCGCACGCATCTGCTTGGTAGCGCGCTTTCGAAAGTTTGCGGTGACGACAATCCTGCGCCCGGTGAAGAAGATTTTCCCGCCACCGCGAACCCAAGTTTGATCGTGGTCGCAGCTGCCGGCAACGGAGGCAATGACGTGCCGCAATATCCTGCCGCTGAAAACGTGCCGGGATTAATCGCGGTCGCCGCGTCCACTTCGCAGGATTCGATAGCCAATTTCTCCACCGTAGGTTCGTGGATCCAGGTCGCGGCGCCGGGCCAGGCAATCCTCAGTACGGTTCCGGGAAATCGATTCGCGACGTGGAGCGGCACTTCGATGGCTTCGCCGATTGTGGCGGGTGAAGCGGCCTTGCTACGCGGCGCATTCCCAACTTTGCGGAACAGTAAAGTCGTCGATCACATCAGACGGGCGGCATCGAAAATCGACGGCGAGGTCCAATCGCGAGTAGACATCGGGGCGGCGCTAAATACTACGCCCGAGGCTTCGTCGCCCGGCAGTGCAATTCAGTTCAACTCAGCCACCTACACAGTCGCCGAAGGCGCCGGGTTTGTTTCAGTATCGTTGACGCGAAGCGGCGATTTGACCACCGCTGCGTCGGCAGACTACTCAACCAACGACACGGCGGGGGCAAACCTCTGTTCTATGATCAATGGAGCTGCGTCGTCGCGATGTGACTATGGCGTGACCGCGGGACATGCGTTCTTCGATGCGGGCGAGTCGACGAAAACCATTTCGATTCCAATCACCGATGATGGTTACGCCGAAGGAAGCGAAACGTTCACGGTAAGTCTTGGCAATCCGATTAACGCCACCATCGGGACGATCCCAATCGCCACGATCACAATCAATGACAACGATTCAACAACGGTAGCGAATGTGATTGACCAAATACCTGGTTTCGTCGGCCAGCACTATCTTGATTTTCTCAGCCGCCAACCTGATTTCGCGGGCCTGACGTTTTGGCAAAATGAGATCACGTCATGCGGAGCCAACGCGCAGTGCGCTGAAGTCAAACGAATCAACGTCTCGGGGGCTTTCTTCCTGTCGATCGAATTTCAGGAAACAGGTTACCTGGTCCATCGCATGTACAAGACAGCGTACGGCAACATCTCAACCGCAGTGCCTGTGCCGGTTCGACTGAGCGAGTTTTTGACCGATACGGAACGAATCGGCAGAGGCGTGGTCGTGAACACGACCGGGTGGGAACAGAAGCTGGCCGAGAACAAGCTGAGTTATGCCGCCAGTTTCAGTTCGACGCCGCGCTTCTTAGCTGCCTATCCATTGACGATGGCTCCTGCGCTTTTTTTGGACACACTCAATCAAAACGCGGGTGGAGTTCTGT
>DATLVM010000186.1:0-5222 GCA_035577445.1 Pyrinomonadaceae bacterium | reverse complement strand
GCAGTTCGAAGAACAGGTGCCGCCTTCGCTGAAGGCTATGCGGATGGGCGCGCCGCTTCTCACGAACAGGAACGGCGATACTGACCAGCCGTCGAGTACTCTCCCCGTCCATCCATGCCGGCCACGGAACAACGTCGGCTTGTACGTCATCCCCAAATTGAACAGGAATTTGTAATCGAAGATCGCCGGCCCGTAGTTCGCTCTCTTGTTCCAGTTATCCAGCCACATGTTTGAGCTGTTGTATTGCCCAATCTCACCCGTGCCGAGCGCTTTGCCCCAGGTGAAGTTGCCGATTGACGTGAATCCATGCCAATCGCGCGTGCTCAGGCGAACGAAAGCCGCGTTGTAGTTTGAGAAGCCCAGGCTGGTCGTCGTATTGAAAGCCGTAGCCTGTGAACTCAACATGGTGCGACCCAGTTTCCAACCTGTGGCTGCATTAAGCGTGGACCAAAGGGAAGAAACCGTGGTGGCCTGGAAGTTCGCGAGCTGCTTCGATGCAACTGCCGCGGTACAACTCGCGAAACCTGAACAATATCCCGAGCCCGGAGTCAACGCATTCTCAAAGAACGGTTGCGCCGCGCCGGTGTATGCGTTGTTCTGACAAGTCGGTGCAAAGCCACAAATCGCGATGTACATGTTGGCCCAGGCATTCTGGAATTGCTGGCCGCCCGCGGTCATCATGTACGGGACCGAGTCAATGTCGATCTCTTCGAAAATGTTCGTGGCCTTCTTTCCGATGTAGCCAACTTCAAAAAACATCTTCCGGCCGATACTGCGCTGGAAGCTAAAGTCGTAGCTATAAACCTTCTCTGGCTTGTAATCGGGATCGAGTACCGTGGCGTCTCCCGCGGCCGGATTGACGAACGTGACCCCATTTACCACCTGCGTCTGGCCGGGAAGGTATGGCTGCGGAAGAGTTGCGGTTGGTGCGGCCAACGGCGCCACCAGCCCATCGGCCCCAATGCGGAAAGCATTGGTAACCGTGCTGCTGCTGCCGCACGTTCCGTTGCTGAGCGCCGCGCCGCAAGTAACTGACTGGAGCGGTCCAGGTCCGAGCAGCGGAACCAGAACCTGGTTCACACCGTTCAGCCGGCCGTATGCCAGGTTAAAGCCCCCGCGGATCACGCTGTCACCATCGCCGAATATCTTATGCAAGAACCCCGATTTGAAATTTGGGTTCCAGGCAACCGCTACGCGCGGGCTGAGACCGCCGTAGAACGGAGAGTACGGATACTTCATCTTCAGGTTGCCGGTTGTTTCAAAACCGAGGATTGGCGCGTACGCCTGACCCTGAAGCGCGGCTGCTTGCCGTTGGGCCAGGAACTGATCCGTATGAACCAGGCTGCCATCCGGAAAGACGAGTTCAACCTGTCGGCCTTCCTTTTCGACCGGCGGCATCTCGAGCGTATAGCCAAGGCCGTAACTAATCGTCAGGGTTGGCTTAAAGCGCCAGGTGTCGCCGAAGTAAGCGTTGTAGGTCGGGATGGTGCTGATCTGTTCAGCCAAAGTGCCAAGCGGCAGCAGATGCAGATCCGATCCAGCGCGCGTGTAGATCACCTGCGTCAAACCTACCATGCCGTAAACCGAGGTAAGCAGGTTCTTGTACAGGTTTTGTTGTGCCGATGGTACCGTGCTCGGGAACGTGTAGCCGCCGATATTGTTGAAGGCGATTTGGTACACGATCTGATTGTTCACCGTGCTGCCGTTATCAGTTCGGGTGTGGTAGTCGTGGTTCCGTTGATACAACCCGCCAAACTGGAACACGTGGTTGCCACTTACGAACGTTAGGTCTTCGCGAATCATCTTGTCCTGCCCGTCCCAAACGCGCTGACGGACGCTTTGCGTGTTGACGTTGAAGGGAATGAGGGCGCCTGTGCTTTCAGCGCTCCCGCTCGTGCCGGCCGGAGCGATTTCAAGAAGCCCGCCCACACCTGGCAGTTGCGAAGTGGCGCTTGAAGTAGACCACTGCCACCAGTTCCAAAGGTAGCTGACGCGCAGGTCACTGGTCATTCTCGAACTGAGATTGCTCGTAAGACCGAGGACCCAAAGCTCACCGAGCTGTGGCCGCTGGGCCGTATTTGTGTACGTCCCCACTGAGCCGCCCGAGATGATGCCGCCAACGTCGGTTTGGACGCCGCTCGGATAGTTAAGGAGCTTAAACGCGCGGAACGAAGTGAAGAAGTGATGCTTCGGTCCGAAATCGTGGTCGATGCGACCTACGTAGCTGTTCGATGTAAGCGGTAGCCTAATCGTCGAGAGATAGCCCTGCGTGTTGTACTGGTCGCCTGCCAATGGATCGTTGGGTAACGGCAGGAACTTATTCCAAAGCTGACTGACGGTCGAACTCATGCCGAGGCCGCGCGGATCGACCGCTACGTTTGCCGTCGGGTTCGCGCACGCCATTCCGGTGGCGGTTCCATAGGCCGGCAAGGTGCAGGTGCGCACCGTGTTCGTAGCAGCGCTACCGACGGTCACTGTCACCGGGAAAGGATTCAAGTTGTAGGGCTGGAACACACCGGCCGAATCCGGAACTTGAATCACGCCTTTGCGGAAGGCATCAGTCGGATAAGCGCGTTCGAACGTGGTCGAGTTCGGATATCTGAATCCTTCGTAGTTGACGAAGAAGTAGGTCTTGCCACCGAGCACTTTAAGATTAGTGGCCGGGCCGCCGAGACTAAAACCAAAGCGGCTGCGGTGATTCGGAATCAGCGGCGTATAGGGCATGACGCAGTTGTTGTCGCCGCTGGAGTAAGTGGTGCCCGCAGAACAGGCGGGACGGCTCGGAGGGACGATCCCTTTGTTGAAAGAAGTATGGTTGTTCTCCCATGAGTTCGCGCCGCCATGATTGGTGCCATAGTAAAAACCATAGCCCGAACCGTGCCAGTCATTTGTGCCACGGCGCGTCACCATCATCACCTGGGCGCCAGCTGAACCGTTGAAGTCAGCAGTTTGACCGACGGTGTTGACTTTGAATTCTTCGATGCTTTCGATGGGGGTCGCCACCACGCCAGAGGCCATACCGTTAGTTTGACTACCACTAATGCCGGTAAAATTCTGCAAGTAGCCAATGGTGTTGCCGGCCATATCGTCGGTGTTATTTCCGCCATCGATTGTGTACGTGTTCTGGTCCATATACGAACCAGCCACGTCACCGCGGGCTGTCACTCCAGGCTGTAAAGCCATCAAAGTCGAGGCATCACGCCCAAGGTTCGGCAGTAATTCAAGTTGCTTCAGATCGATCGTGGTGCCGATCGTCGCGTTGCCTGTCTGTAATTCTGATCCGGCTTGCGAAGTGACCACGACGGTTTCGGTCAGGGCCCCGACTTCGAGCGCGACGTCGAGAGTAAGCTGACTGCCGAGGGATACTTTCTGGGCCGCGGCCTTGTGTACCTTGAAGCCCGTCTTAGTGATCATGATGTCATAGAAACCAACCGGCACGGCCGCAAAGTGATAGCGGCCGGCATCGTTAGTCGTTGTAGTTTTTGGTGTCTTGGTGGCGATATCGGTAAGAGTCACATCCGCGCCGGCGACTGTCCCACCTTGTGGGTCAGTGACTGTGCCCGTGACGCTTCCGACTTCCCCCTGTGCAAAGGCGGGTTTCGCGTCGAGAAAGACAATCAGTCCGGCGCAAAGAACCAGCCCCAGCAAAATCGAAATCCTCTTCATCGGCTAGATCCTCCCTTTCAAATTGAATTGGAAAAAAGGCTGGACCCTGACGACCCCAGAGTGGCTGGAGCGCCATGGTTCTGCTCGATTGTAGAAAAGCCAGTGGCGAGAAATCACCACCGGAAACTATCGCGAAATGTTTAATTCGTTACCGGTCTCAAATGAAAACGTCGGGAACAACTGCCGAAATAATCGCAGCGAGTATATAGCCGAAAATTGAGGCGTCAAGGAATATTTTCCAAAATCTTGGGGCAGTGACCATTTTTTTGTGAGCATTGCATGACGTGCTCGACGTGGTGCACGAATAGAATCGAGTTCACTCAAAAAAGAAGAGCCGCCCTGAGATAGGCAGGAATTCTCAGCTATCTCACGGCGACTCCCAATGAAGGACTTGGCCGACTCAGAAGTACAGCTTACCCACGAACTGAATCCTTCTGGCCGTGTTGGTAACGGAGTCGTTTATGCGACCAAAAATCGAAGAAGTAAACACCGCCGTCGGGTTGTCGAACGACGGATGATTCGTCAGATTCCGGATATCGGCACGCAAATCAAAACTGACTCGCTCAGTGATTCGGAACTTCTTCATGATGGAAAGGTCGGGTTGGAAGTAAACCGGCGCAACAAAATAGTTTCGTCCCGTATTTCCAATCGATCCGGCCGCTGGTTGTGAAAACAGGGCTCGCCCAGCGGCGTCAAACCAGAAGTTCTTGCCGCTCTCAATTACGAGTTTGCCGAGATGCCTTGAGCAGCCGCTGCAATTGGCGGTTGATTGCACGACATTGCTCAAGGTGTTGATTCCCGAATAGACAGTGAACGGTCTGCCTGACGCCGCGAGCATGCTTCCGGAAACTTGCCACCCGCCGACCAGATAATCCAACGCTCGGTTATTAGCCAGCCAGCGCTCGCCTTTGCCAAACGGCAAATTGTAAACGAATGTACCCTGCAGCACGTGCCGGCGATCGAAGTCCGACCAGGCGTAATTCAAACTGCGATTGCGGAGATCAAACGGCGTGCTGGATGCCGACTGCACTGAGCCCGTCGAAACTGTGCTCAGCGATGGATCCCATGAACGATTGTCCTTTGAGAGTGACCATGTGTAGCTTGCCTGATAGCTCAGACCGCTGACCATTCGCCGCCGAACTATCACTTCAAGGGCGCGGTAATTTGAATAGTCGCTGCTGTCGAAAACATTGAAGCCACCGCTGAATTGCGGGTACGGCTGCAAGAGAAAGGGATTGGCAACGGTTTGGGAAATTAGTTGAAGATTAGCCGCCGAGCAAAATCCACTGGTGACGTCACTCGCCAAACAGAGCCGCTGCGACACAGTCTGGGCCGCCGTCGCGACGCTGCCGTTCGCAATCGAAGCGCTGGCTGCGGTACGGAATGTAGCAGTGCCGGCATTGTTCGCGGCGTTGCCCGTAAACAATCGATTCATCAGCGGGCTGTTATAAGAAGAGCTCGCCTTGATCGCATTGAACGCGTCAATGAAATTCTCACCGACGCCCGGAACCGTGGCGAAGATATTTACCTGGTTTGCATTGTATCCGCCGAGAAGG
>DATLVM010000185.1:0-4480 GCA_035577445.1 Pyrinomonadaceae bacterium | reverse complement strand
CTTTCTGAAACGCGGCGCGAGAATCAAATCCTGCGACGACAATTACGCGATCGTGGAGCGTTCGGCGAGCTGGTCGGCAACTCAGAAGCGATGCAGAACGTCTACGTGCTTATCGAACAAGTCGCTTCGTCGTCCGCATCGGTTTTAATTACCGGCGAATCAGGGACCGGCAAAGAAATCGTCGCGCGCACGATTCATAATCTGAGCCCGCGTCGCAACGCCCCCTTTCTGGCGATAAACTGCTCGGCGATTCCCGATACCTTGATGGAATCCGAGCTATTCGGGCACGAAAAGGGGACCTTCACCGGCGCGGTTTCGCGGCGACATGGCTGCTTTGAATTAGCTAACACCGGCACGCTGCTGCTCGATGAAATCGGCGAGATGCCGACATTGCTTCAGGCGAAACTGCTCAGGGTGATTGAAGAGCGGGTGGTGCATCGTCTGGGCAGCCGCAAAGACATTCCCGTCGACGTTCGCATCCTCGCAGCGACGAACAAAGATCCGCAGAAGGCCGTCCGCGAAGGACTGTTGAGAGAAGATCTTCTTTATCGACTAAACGTCATCACGATTCACCTGCCCTTGCTCGCAGACAGACTCGAGGATCTGCCGCTACTGACGCAACATCTGATTACGAGACTCGCCGCGAAGCATAATCGGCCTGCACGGTTCATCAGTCCCGCCGCGCTCGATGCGCTCCGTTATCATTCATGGCCGGGTAATGTGCGCGAGTTGCGCAACGTAATCGAACGCGCCGTAGTTATCTGTTCAGGAGAACAGATTGAGCGACATCACTTCGCTCCCTATCCTTTCGATCAGCGGCAGAAGTTGCGTGACGAAGACACAGCGTCGTTTCCGATCGGGACACCTTTGAAAGAGATCGAGCGACAGATGATCCTGCGCACGCTCCAAAAGACCGGGAACAACAAAACGCGCGCGGCTGAACTCCTGCAAATCAGTCTCAAGACACTGCACAATAAGCTGAACGAATATCGCGCCCGCGGACTTTTACGCGACAAAGAGCATGGGAACTGAGTCCGCTTCGGCTCTGCTCTTCTTTATCGATGGGCTCGGGATCGGTACGCGTGGGCCGCACAATCCTCTCGACGGGTTGATCGAAGCGGAACCGCTCGCCATTTTCCAAGATGACATTGTAGGGGCAGCCCTCGTGGCTGCCCGCAGTCGGGCAGGGACAAGCCCTGCCCCTACAGTTGTCTATGACGGAATCATCGTGCCAACCGACGCATGCCTCGGCGTTGAGGGTCGGCCGCAGAGCGCGTCGGGCCAAACCACAATCCTTACCGGAGTAAACGCGCCGGCGGCGATTGGGACGCACAAACAAGGGTTCCCAAACCAGGCGTTGCTGGACATTATCCGCGAGCATTCGATTTTTCTTCAGTTGAAGACCCGCGGCGTACCATCGATCACCTTCGCCAATACTTACACCAGCCAATTCTTCGAGCGTCGGCCGCGTTGGATCTCGGCGACAACAGCCGCAGTCGAAGCTGCCGGCCTGCGCTTCAATGTGGTCGGCGATTTGAAAAGAGGCCGCGCTGTCTTCCACGATTTCACGAACAAGACGCTCATCGAACGTGGCGAAGACGTTGAGCCTCGCACGCCGGAAGAAGCGGGCAACGTGCTAGCGAGCATCGCGAGCGAGCATCGATTCACGCTCTACGAACACTTCATCACCGACAAGATCGGCCATGCGCAGGACCATGATGCGGCGCAGCGCCTTCTGCCGATGCTCGCGAGATACATTCGCCGTTTGTTGGAGAGGCTCGATCTGAATCGGACCACAGTTATTCTGACTAGCGACCACGGCAACATCGAAGATCTCTCCGCGCGCAACCACACGCTCAATCCGGTGCCGACAATTGTCTGGGGACGCCATCGCGAACAAATAGCTTCCCGCATCCACTCACTTGTTGATATAACTCCTGCGATCGTCGAAGCCTTGACCGCCGATTAACCATCGATGGAATCGTCCCCTTCCGCGCCGTCAAATCAAGTCGCCGTACCGCGCTATTCGTATTACGCGCTGTCGGTCCTAACGCTGGTTAACTTTCTTAACTACATCGATCGGCAGGTGTTGCCCGCAGTTGCGCCCAGCATGCGCGCCGAACTCGGCCTGTCTCAGGCTGAAATTGGATTCATGGAGGATGCGCTCCTGATTTCGTTTACGGTGCTCGCGCTGCTTTTCGGACGATTGGGAGATCGCTATTCGCGGACAAAGCTCATGGCTTTCGCCGCCGTCGTCTGGAGTATTGCCACAGCCCTAACGGCGATTACCGATCATGCGCCGTGGCTGCCGCCGGGCGTTAGCTTCCGCATTCCAATTCTTCATCTTAGTGTTGCGCTGTCCGGAGTCGCACTCGCCCTTTGCGCGATTCGAGCCCTGGTCGGTATCGGCGAATCATCCTACTCGACGATCACGCCAACTTTGATTGCTGATTATTTTCCACCTCACAGACGCGCGACGGCTCTCGGAATTTTTCAAGCCGCGATCCCCATGGGTTTCGCGCTCGGCTACGTAGCAGGTGGCGTGCTGGCCCACTTCTTTGGCTGGCGCGCGGCCTTCATGATCGTCGGCCTGCCGGGATTGATAACTGCGGTCATCGTCTGGTTGCTAAAGGAACCCGAGCGTGGAAAGACCGAAACCGCGGAATCGAGATCTGCAGTAGATTCACCTGACGCTTCTCGCGATGGAACTTCGAACGATCCCTGGCTGCGGACGTGCTGGCGAATCATTCGCACACCCGACTGGTTACTTTCAACTGCGGGTTACACGGCCTTGACGTTTGTGCTGGGCGCGTTTGCTACGTGGGCCAGTTCACTGCTTCAGGAAGAAAAAGGGATGAGCGAAGTTGGCGCGAACCTGGTGCTGGGCATTACAACCCTTGCCGCGGGTGCCTTGGGAACATTCGGCGGTGGCTGGATTGCTGACCGCATCATCACAAAGAGGCGCAACGGCTATTTTCTGGTTTGCGCGGCCGGAAGTCTCCTGGGAATCATTCCGAGCATTCTCGCCCTCGTTACCCACCGCAGAATATTTTTCATCCCCGCGATTTTCCTGACTGTTTTTTTCCTCTTCATCAACAATGCGCCCTTTCACGCGATCCTCGTCGGCAGTGTTCCGCCGACTATTCGAGCGTCAGCGATGGCCCTCAATATCGTCGCGATTCATTTGTTTGGTGACGTGATTTCGCGGGGCGGCGTGGGCGTGCTCTCCGAAAACATCAAGTTGGGAGGAGTCTCTGTACTCGCTGGTGTCGCTCGCGCATTCGGACTTGATCCGGCGCGCGAGCACCTGACGACGGCATTACTCCTGGTTCCGCCGGCGTTAGTTATTTCCGCGCTCTTTTTTTACTGGGGTGGGCGCAGTCATGCGGCTCGCCATCGAACTTGAACTGATTACGTCACGCTCGACGCTTCGCAGCTTTCCTGAACACGCGGTCGGTCCGGCACTTTTCAGAACAAAAGAAAGACTCATTTGAAATGAGCGCACGTTCGTGCGGCACCCACGTTTCACAGTTTACGCACTGAACCAATTTTCGAGGCTGCGTCGCATTGGGTGCGGCGTGCGTCCCTCGTTGAAATTGTCTGACGGCTTGAATGAAGTTGCGAGCGCTGACTAAGTAAGGTCGTACGCGGCGATACAGCAGCAGAAGCAGAGCAACTACGAGAGCGATTACTACGAGGTACTTCAAGATATCTTATCGACTGAGCAGATCAGCGATCGTCCCCACGCTTGCCGGTTTCTGGTGCATATGGCAAGTCGTCTTTGCGTCGTCGCGGAAACGGATCCGACGCGCGCCGTCGCGTGGGCGAATTTGGGGAGCGGCGATCGATGCTGCCCGGCGGCAGGTTTCTTCCGTGAATGGCCTCTGTCAGAATACGCGTGATTTCCTGTGACAAGGTGCGATGTTCAGCCGCCGCCCGACGACGAAGCGACTCTTTCAACTCGTTCGGCACATAGGCTCCGATGAATACGCCTTTGCGATTGGCCATTTCGTAGGGGTCTCCTTATCAGCGCGATGAACAATCGGCGAATACCAGCGCTCGCTTCGGCGCTGTTGCCATCGGAAGTAATTTCAGAAAGAGCACGAGCAGGATCTTTGCCGTGCAATTCGGGAGCAAGTCTGTAAGCCGAATTCTGTATCCCGATCAAATCGGGATGGCGATCATTCCTCTAGCCCAAACATTACTGTTTGGATCAAGCGACCTACCCGGAAGCTTCGAGCGAGCAGCCCGACCTTGAAATCTCAAATTTCAAATCTGAAATAGCAAGCTGCTTCCCTATTTGGTCTTGCACCGCGAGGAGTTTGCCTGGCCGCGCCTGTCACCACGCGCGCCGGTGCGCTCTTACTCAAATCAAATCTGAATTAAGATTCAGATCTGAAATTAGCCCTTGCGGGCCGCACCGTTTCACCCATCACCTGTGTTTCAGATTTGAGATCTCAGAATCTGACCGCACCGGCTG
>DATLVM010000184.1:0-3291 GCA_035577445.1 Pyrinomonadaceae bacterium | reverse complement strand
GATGCGCGCGTGGCCGTGCAGGGCTTTGGTAATGCGGGTTCGATCATCGCGCGACTGGTGGCCGAAGATGGCGCGCGGGTGGTGGCGGCGTGCGATTCGAAGTGCGGAGTTTTCGCTGAGAACGGTCTGGATATTCAGGCAGTCCTCAAACACAAAGAAGCCACCGGCACTTTGCGCGGCATCAAGGGCGTGAAAGAGATTGCTCCCGACGAAGTCGTGGAAGTTGAATGCGACGTTCTTTGTCCTTCGGCTTTGGAGAACAGTATTACCATGGCGAATGTCGGGAAGGTCAAAACCAAAATCATTGCAGAGCTCGCCAACGGACCAACTACGCCCGGCGCGGATCGCGTGCTCGAAGGCGAGGGAGTCATGCTGATTCCTGACATTCTCGCGAATGCGGGGGGCGTCACCGTCAGCTATTACGAGTGGGTGCAGGATCAGTATTCCTTCTTCTGGAGCGAGAAGCGCATCAATCAAACTTTGGAAGACACAATGACCGACGCATTTCAAAAAGTGCATCAGACGGCGCATCGATACAGCACCGACCTGCGCACCGGCGCGTACATCCTGGCCATCGATCGAGTTGCGGAAGCGACAAGGGTGCGCGGGATTTTCCCGTAAGAATTTGCTGCCACTAAGGCACAAAGACACAAAGATCGATCTGGATGAATCGGTTCCCAGCTAGCCTGTCTTTGTGTCCTTTGTGGCTTGGTGGTTAATTTAGAATATGTCTGACACCATCACAGTCTACGAAAAGCCAACCTGCACTAAATGCCGCGAGATGGATCGATTCCTTCGTGAAAGCGGCGTCGACTTTAGCAAAGTTAACTATTACATCGAGCCGTTAAGCGAAAGGAAGCTGCGTGAGTTGATTAAGAAGATGGGCATCACGCCGCGCGAGTTGCTGCGCACCAGCGAGGCGATCTATCGCGAACTCGAATTGAGCAAGAAAGATCTGAGCGACAATGAAATCATTTCGTTGATGGTCAAACATCCTGACTTGATGCAACGGCCGATTGTCGAGCGCGGCGATCGGGCGGTGCTCGGAAGACCAACCGAAAACGTCAAACCGCTTCTCAAAGTAAACAGATGACCAAGCGTCTCTTCATCGCGTGCCTTGTCCTGGTCGCAGGTCTCTTCACGCCGATCGCTGCTCAGAAGGTCCGGAAAGAAACGCTCGAATTCGAAGGAAAGAAGCGAACCTACTACCTTCTTGTTCCCGCGACGGCGACTCCTCAACATCCTGTTCCCGTCGTCATGTTGCTACATGGCTCGGGCCGCGACGGCATGTCCTTAATGGACAAGTGGAAAGACCTCGCCAACAAGGAAGGATTCATCGCCGTTGCTCCCGATGCGATCACCTCTGAAGGATGGAGAGCGCCGATTGATGGGCCGGACTTTCTCCATGAGCTGCTATCCGCTGTGAAAGCGCAGTATCCGATCGACTCGCGACGGATGTATCTGTTTGGCCATTCCGGCGGCGCGAGCTTCGCGCTCTACATGGCCCTGTACGAGTCAGAGTATTTTGCGGCGGCTGCGATCCACGCCGGCGCCCTACGTCCCGAAGATGAAAAAATTATTCGGCTGGCGACGCGCAAAATTCCGATGCACATCGCTGTTGGTGATCGCGATCAATTTTTTCCGCTCGCCGCTGTGCGAGCGACGCGCGACGCGCTGGTCGCCAACGGATTTCAAGTCGGCTTAACGGAAATGAAGGGCCACGATCACTGGTACTACGATCTCGCGCCGAAGATTAATACCGAGGCTTGGGACTTTCTGAAGCAGCAGAAACTTACTGATGAGCCGCGGTACATCCAGTACGCCTGGAAATGAGCAAAGCGTCTAATTCAATCTTCATCTGCCAATCCTGCGGCTATGAGTCGCGCAAGTGGCTGGGCAAGTGTCCCGAATGCGGCGAGTGGAATTCGCTGGTCGAAGAGCGCGTCGTTACCCCGAAGAAAGGTCGCGGCGGCAACGCGTTTCGGGTGCGCGAAGCTAAGGCGGTTGCCTATTCAGAAATCGAATCCCAGGACGATACGCGCATCTCATCCGGCGTGACGGAATTCGATCGAGTGCTCGGCGGCGGGATTGTACCGGGAACACTCGTGCTGCTGGGCGGCGATCCCGGAATCGGCAAGAGCACGCTGCTGTTGCAGGTCGCCGACAAGCTCAGCGCTAGTGGATCGACTGTCCTTTATATATCTGGCGAAGAATCTGAGCGGCAGATTAAGTTGCGCGGCGAACGCCTGCGAATCGCGGCGCCGAACCTTCTGCTGTTGCCAGAGACGAATCTCGAAAACATTCTGCGCGAAGTCGATCGCCTAAAACCGGCCGCGATTATCGTGGATTCAATTCAGACGACTTTCTCGACTGAGATTGAGTCGGCGCCCGGTTCGGTCTCGCAAATTCGTGAAGTGGCCGCGCAGTTTCTCTTGCTGGCCAAGACCCGCGGCATTCCAGTTTTTTTGATTGGCCACGTGACCAAAGAAGGATCGATTGCCGGGCCGCGCGCGCTGGAACACATCGTTGACACGGTCCTCTATTTTGAAGGCGAGCGCCATCACAATCATCGCATCGTGCGCGCCACCAAAAACCGTTTCGGCGCGGCGAATGAAGTCGGTGTGTTTGAAATGACGAACGCGGGATTAGCGCCCGTCGCCAACCCTTCGCAGATGTTTCTCGCCGAACGTCCAGCCGACGCGGCCGGCTCAGTCGTGACCGCGTGCATGGAAGGAACGCGTCCCGTGCTCGTCGAAATCCAGGCGCTGGTGTCGAGTTCGAAATACGGCACGGGCCGGCGCATGACGCAGGGCGTCGATCAGAATCGCGTCGCGTTGATGATCGCGATGCTCGAGAAGCGCTCCGGCATGCAGCTTCTCGGCGACGATGTGTTCGTGAACATCGCCGGTGGATTGGAAGTCGACGAGCCCGCAGTCGATCTCGGATTGGTCACGGCCATCGCTTCGAGCTTTCGCAATCAAGCGATCGACGCACACACAGCGGTGTTCGGCGAAGTGGGATTGACCGGTGAAGTGCGCGGCTCGACGCAGGCGGCGGTACGCGCGCGCGAAGCGCAGGCGCTCGGTTTCAAGAAAATTGTGATGCCCGCGTCGAACACATCCGGACTAGAAAAACTTTTAGGATTGCGGGTTGTCGGCGTGCGGTCTGTCGATGAAGCACTGAGCGAACTGTTTTGAACCGCGAAGCGGTTATTGTCCCAAAGCCCACGGTTGGCGCTTCGACAACCCTGGGTAGCGCGCAATCACAATTCGCAACCCTGTCAGGGTTGCG
>DATLVM010000183.1:0-2674 GCA_035577445.1 Pyrinomonadaceae bacterium | reverse complement strand
CAACCAGGCCTCATGCACCAGGGCGGTCGGTTGAAGCGTTTGGTCGGAAGCCTGCTGTGCCATCTTCGCCGATGCCAGATGCCGCAGTTCATCGTAAACGAGATTAAGCAGCTTCTCTGCAGCCTGAGGCTCACCTTGCTCGACGGCGGTCAACAACTGCGTGGCGTCGCTCATGTTCTCGCATGAAAGATGCACTGAATCTAAGAGGATTGCAGACATTTTTTGCGAGCAACGGAAAGCGTTTAAAGACGGACTAAGGCGGCCGATTTGCCGGACGCGCGGCCGAAGAGGGTTCGCCATCAATTAACCGTTTTGCTTCGGATTGCAAAGCGTGGGCGATTATCAAGTCGCGCCAATCACTGCCGAGATCTTTGTCTGTGAATTTCGGTAATTCCGTCCTCACGACCTCGGCGCATCTATTCAAGGCGTCGCGCGCGTTCTCCACGTGTTTCAACTGGAATTGCGCCATTGCCAGAATGGCGTTAGCTTCAGCACGGGCATAGGGAGACGAATTCGCCGCCGCACGATTTGCCCAGTTTGTCGCTCCTTCCCAGTTCCCAAGTCGATACTCAGCTAATGTTTTGCAGCATTGGAAAAAAGGAAGAGCGCCAGTGTCCTTCTCGCCTTTGGTCACCGCAGTTTCCGCCAGCTCGCCTGGCACCTTCAGGTCCGCGCCCGGTCGAGAGAGGATCAGACAATCCTTTGCCATCCGGTCGGCTGTGTATGGATCAGTGGCTCCCGCGAACCGAGCGGTTATTGTTTCGCAGAGTTGCTCATACGCCGCGCGTTCTCCGGTCTGTACCAGTAATGGGGCAACAACATGGTAACCGCTGTGATCGCCGGGCTGGATTTCCAAAAACCTGGAAGCTGCCGCCATGGCTTCCGACCACCGGCCATGCCGAGCCGACTCCTCCGAACGCGTGATCCAGACTATGGGGAAATCGCGGGCCAGTTGCTCGACTTGAACCTCGTTATGGCTGTCCACAAGAGCTCTTGCCAGCTCAGTTACGGTCTCCGCGACGCGGCTGTCTTTATCTCCCAAGTGCTTTCGGCGGACTCCTAATAGCTCACGATAAATATCCGCTCCTTCCTCCGCCTTGCCTTTGTTAGTTAACAAACGTGCCAGGACCTGCAACGACTCGTCGAAACGCGGATCGTCTAGCCCCAGCATGATGCTGCTGCGACGTATCGCTACCTCATAACGTGCGTGCGCTTCGTCCGCCGGCCAACGCGCACCATACTCTGGTTTTTCCTCTTTGAGCTTGGCCAGCATCAGATGCGCGTTAGTCGCGGCGGCGAGAGTATCCGCAATCTTTTGTTCGGCGCCCGCGGGCGACTTCCGATACAAAGCCGCAGCAGATAGCAGCAATGATTCCTGTTGCTTCCACATTCGGAGGCTGCCGTAAACTCCTCCGATAATCACCTTGAGATCGGCTTCGACGGCGGGCTGGTTCGTCAACTGCTGCTCCATACCTTCAACCGTGTGGTCAAGAATTTGGCGCAGCAAGAACGTGTCATATCCTGCAGAAACCGATGGATCAACGCCGCTGAGCATCCTCTTCAAAAACTCCGTCACTGCTTTGCTTCGGGCCGCTTCGGCCAAAGCTTTCTGCTCACCCGTTTGTGCTTTCTTCCGCTGATCGTTCGCATCGATGCGCGCCAGGTCCGCGTCGTGACGCGCCTTTTTCTCCTTCGCCAGGGACCAGATCGTGATGCTCAAACCAGCGACCAGCGTCACCATGACAATCCCGACCGCTGCAAACCCGAGTTTGTGCCTGGAGACGAGTTTTCGAAATTGATAGACACGGCTGGGCGGTCTGGCAGAAACCGTTTCATTTTCCAGGTAGCGGTGAATGTCATCCGCGAGGGAGTCGGCCGTTTGATAGCGCCGCCCACGGTCCTTCTCCAGCGCCTTCATCGCGATCCAGTCGAGGTCCCCGCGAACAATATGGATTAGTCGGGGCGGCTCGGACCGGCGTTGTTGCGCAACCGTCGTTAAATCGGCCCTGGCCATCTTACTCAGGCGGGTAGACGGTCGGAGCGGTTCTTGTTCACGAATCACCTTGCGGATTTCGTCGAGGCCAGCCTTTAGCAACTCCTCCGTTTCAAAAGGGGTCGAGCTGGTCAGCAATTCGTAGAGCAGTACTCCTAAGCTGTAAATGTCCGTGCGCGTGTCCACGTCAACACTGCTGAGTGCCGCCTGCTCCGGGCTCATATAGGCAGGTGTGCCAATGAGCATCTCGAAGGCCGTGAAAACCGTTTTGTCGGTCAAACGCTGATCCGTGGTGGCTTTGGCAACCCCAAAATCGATCACCATGGGCGTGGCCACGCCTTCCAGCGATTGCGTTACGAGAATATTGGAAGGTTTGATGTCCCGATGGATGATGCCCCTCTGATGCGCGTGTTGGACTGCCTGACAAACCTGCACGAAAAGGCTAAGCCGATCCTCCGTCGTGAGTGAATGTTGGTTGCAGTATTCCGTGATCTTGACCCCACGAACAAGTTCCATGACGAAATAGGGGCGACCGGCTTCGGTCGCCCCCGCATCAAACACCTTGGCGATATTGGGGTGGTCCATCAGCGCCACTGCTTGACGTTCGGCTTCAAACCGGGCGATCACGTTATTCGTGTCCATTCCCGGCTTAATGATTTTCAGAGCGACCCGCCTCCGGAC
>DATLVM010000182.1:0-12192 GCA_035577445.1 Pyrinomonadaceae bacterium | reverse complement strand
CCGCAACATCCGCCGAGACGCAAATGACAGACTGAAGAAAATGCTGAAGGACAAAGCGATCTCAGAAGACTCGGAACGCGACGGGCTCGAGCAGATTCAAAAACTCACTGACACCTACATTGGAAAGATCGACGAGTTGTCGAAATCGAAAGAACACGAAATCATGAGCGTGTAATGTCCGACAAACTTCAGTTTGTCGGACACCGTCGGGTCATCAGAGTGGGCGACAAACTAAAGTTTGTCGGACATTTATGATCGCATCTCTGGCCCTATCTCTTCTGGCAATCGCGAGCGGCACGCTTCTCACTTACGAATATGATGAGGGCGCGCCGCTCGCTTCGCGTTTATGTAGCGGAGCATGCATCGGTTTCGCGGCGATGGCCCTCGCCGGTTTTGTCATGGCGCTCGCGCTTGGCCTGAATGTAATTTCCATCGGCCTGACTGGAATAGTCTTACTACTTCCCTTCCTGCTGCTCGGCTCACAAAAGATCCGCGATCAACTAAACAAAGACATTGACAGCGCGCTGAAAGCAATCAGTCGAGCCAGCACGAGACCCGATCGCTGGGCCTTCATCTATTTTCTTTTTTACGCGGGCGTGATGATTGTGATGTGGCTCGTCTTTGATCGCGCCTTGTTGGACAAGCCCGAGGGATACTACACCGGCGTTCTCAACAACTACGGCGATCTTCCCTTCCACCTGAGCGTCATCACGCGGTTCGCGTTCGGTCAGAACTACCCGCCGGAAGATCCAACTTTCGCCGGCGCGCGTTTCACCTATCCGTTTCTCACTGATTTCATTTCCGCGATCTTCGTGCGTTTGGGCGCGACGTTGCGCCAGTCGCTGCTCATTGAGAATTGGATCATCGGCGTCGCGCTGGTCGGCGTGCTGCATCGATTTGGTTTGCAGCTAGTGCGCAATCGCACAGCGGCGATCCTGACGCCGATGCTGGTGATTCTGAACGGGGGCTTCGGCTGGTGGATGCTGTTTGGCGACGTCAACAAATCAGACAGCGGTGTCTTTCACATCCTGAATCACATCGAACATTCGTATACGATCCTGCCCGAAGTGGGGCAGGGCTGGCGCTGGGGAAATGCGGTGACGAGTTTGCTCGTCCCACAACGAGGATTCTTGTTGGGAATTCCGCTGGCCGTGATTGTGTTCACGCAGTGGTGGCAGGCGATGCAGGACGGGGAGACGCGGAGAAAGGGAGACGCGGAGAAAGGGAGACAGGGAGATGCGGAGAAAAAGCGATCGCAGAAGAGCGCAAAGAAAACAGACGTCTCGCCTCCTCCACTCCACGTCTCCCCATCTCCCCGTCTCCCCATCTCCCCATCTCCCCTTCTCCGCGTCAGCCCTCGTATGCTCGCCGCCGGCTTCGTCGCCGGCTTGCTGCCGCTGGTTCACGCTCACAGTTTTATCGCCGCAATGGGGGTGGGCGGAGTCCTCGCGCTCATCAACATCAAACGATGGCGCGAATGGTTCGGCTTCTTCGTGGTTGCCTCGCTCATCGCGGGACCGCAATTGCTTTGGTCAACGCATGGCTCGGCTGTCAGCACGCGCGCGTTTATCGGCTGGGAATTCGGCTGGGGTCACGGCGCCGAAAACGTGATTGTCTTCTGGCTTAAGAACACCGGCGTTTTTATTCCGCTGCTGGTTGCGGCGCTGCTCTGGAAAACCGATTCATATCTCGTCTCGCGTAAGCTGCTGCTGTTCTATCTGCCCTTCACGCTCTGCTTCATCATTCCGAACCTGATCAAATTCGCGCCGTGGATTTGGGACAACATCAAGATTCTCTTTTACTGGTGGATCGCTTCGGCGCCTCTCGTCGCGCTGCTCATCGCGAAACTCTGGGAGGGCACCAGGTTCAGTCGAGTGATGGCCGCGACAATGTTTGTGATGCTGACGCTCGCGGGAGGGCTTGACGTGTTCGCTTTAGCAAGCAGACAAGGCGAGTATCAAGAGTTCGATCGCGACGGCGTGACGTTCGCAGAAGCAATCAAGCAGCAAACGCCCCCGCGCGCAACGATCCTGCACGCGCCGATTCACAACACGCCGATCTTCTTGACGGGCCGGCGTTCGGTGATGGGATATCCCGGCCACATCTGGACCCACGGCATCGACTCAGGCCCGCGCGAAAACGAAATCAAGCAAATCTACGGCGGCGCGCCCAACGCGCCGGCCTTGCTCGCTAAATACGGCGTCGATTATGTTGTAGTCGATCCGCAGGAGCGATCGGTGATGATTGTGAACGACGATTTCTTTCGGCGTTATCCCGAAGTCATAACGGTAGATGAGTACCACCTCTTCAAAGTTACGAAATAGGAAGCAAACAACCTCGAAAAAGGCCGCGAGGTCCGGCAGCGATGCGGGAGCGTCGGTGCCTGGCGATATTTCCGACTCAACCTATCGTTTGGTGGGAGGCGCGATCTTGATCGCTGGCGCCATCCTTCGACTCTTCTATCTCACACTGGTTCCACTTCATCACGACGAAGGAGTCAACGGAAATTTTCTGGTGACGCTGGTGCGTGATGGCAAGTACGTTTACGACCCGCAAAATTATCACGGGCCCACGCTCTACTTTTTCTCATCGCTTATTCCGTGGTTGGCGCGATTCTTCGGCGGCGTACAGGCGCGCGATGCGTACGGGCTGACTACATTCAATATTCGCCTGGTCACCGCGCTGTTTGGCATCGCGACAATCTGGCTCGCGTTGATGTTGCGGAAGCGGCTGGGATCAATCGGTGCGTTATCGGCGGCGGTATTGATCGGGATCTCGCCGGGAGCGATTTACCTCTCTCGTTACTTCATTCACGAAACGCTCTTTGTCTTCTTCACTCTGGGCATCGTCGTCGCAGCGCTGAAATATTACGACACCGCCAACAGCGTCTATATGATTCTGGCGGCGATTTCGGCAGGGCTCATGGTCGCGACCAAGGAAACCTGGGTTATCAATGGCCCGGTGCTGCTGATTGCTTTTGCGACGACCCAACTCTATTTCGTAGCGCGTAAGAAATTGAGCAAGGGAAACTCATTCGAAGAAACGTCGCCGCGGAAAACATCACCGCAATCTTCGTTGGCAGCCAACGTCACCCTCACAGCTTTTGCCATGTTCATGGCGCTGACCATCCTGTTCGTCGCCTCTTTCAATGAATATAAGAATAGTATTTGGATCTGGATCAGCGTGGTGTGTCTAATCGGGGCAACGCTCTATTTTGTTCTGCAGCCAAGGCGCGCCGACGCGGGTTCGCAACCATCGGAGATACCGACAGATTCAGTACTCGCGCGATTCGGAGGGCCGATTCCGCTCGCGACCGTCGCCTTGGTGGCGCTCGCCATCTTTATCCTCGTCAACGTGCTGTTCTATTCATCGTTCTTCACTAATTATCCGAAGGGCGTGAGCGACGCTTTGAAGACACTGAACCTTTGGCGCCAGCGCACGCATGAGCACGAACATCCCTGGTACCAATACACTTACTGGCTGCTGTGGGAAGAAGGAATCCTCGTCGTGTTGTCAGCGCTGGGCGCATTGATCGCTTTATGGCGGGCCAACAGCCGGTTGGCGCTGTTTCTGGCGCTGTGGTCGTTTGGATTGCTGGCGGCCTACTCGCTGGTGGGATACAAGACACCCTGGATCAGTTTGAACTTCGTCGTCCCGATGGCGCTGACTGCCGGATACACGCTGCAATTCGCCTATGACAAGCTGCGCGAATATCACGCAGCGGCGCTGGCGCCAGTGTTGGCTGCGGTGATAATCGCCTTTTGCGGATACCAACTCTATCAACTGAATTTTGTTCATTACGACGACGACCAGTTGCCCTACGTCTATGCGCATACCAAACGCGAGATGCTGACAATGATTGATCGCATCGAGAGCATCGCGCAGAAGAATGGCACTGGCACCGACACGGGCGTGGCGATCGTGTCGCCTGACTACTGGCCGCTGCCTTGGTACTTCCGCAATTACAAAAAGGTCGGGTACTACCAGCAGATCGTACCGACAAACGAGCCAATCATTATCGGCTCAAAGGCGCAGGAGGAGCAGCTTACTGCGCAGTATTCCGATCGGTATGACGTGATCCCTTCTGACGCCGACGAAGGCGCGTATCCCCTGCGACCGGGAGTTGATTTGTTGCTGTTGGTGCGGCGGGACGTGAAGAGATAGGTTGGAATGGGGCGGACCGCATGGAATTTGAATGGAATCCGAAGAAAGCAAGAACCAACCTTCGCAAACATGGGATTTCATTTCGAGGAAGCTGTGACTGTCTTCGACGATCAGTTAGCCACGTACTACCAGGACCCGGATCATTCGATCACCGAGCGACGTTATCTTGCGATTGGCACATCGGCCGGCGGACGATTGATTCACATCGCCTTCGCAGATCGAGCTGGGCGGAATTAGAATAATCCAGGCTCGAAAGCTTACAAGACATGAAAGACAACAGTATGAAGAAGAAACTCGATGAAGACGCGGACGAGATGAGGGCAGAATACGATCTTAGCAAACTGAAGTTTGTGGGGCGGGGTATTTACGCCGAACGTTATCGCTCCGGTACAAATATCGTTAAGCTCGACGCTGATGTAAGAGAGGCCTTCCCCGATGATGAGTCAATCAATGAGGTCCTGCGAGTAATTGCGAAGGTCGCGAAACAACAAACATCACGAGCGAAGAAGTCCCCGGCTAGCAAAACAGCGACACGGTCGCGACGGGTAGCGTAACAATTAATGATCCAGCGTGATAAGAAATCTGATTCACGGCCTGATGAACTCGAACTAGTCGTCACACAGGCGGACTATGACGCAGGGTTAGAGCGCGGTTGGACCGATGACGACATGCTCAAACCGGGGCGCTACAAGTTCAAGCGCGGTGGCTTTCTCGAACGGCATCCAGAAATAAAAATCAAAGAGAAGAAGCGGACATAACAACCCCATGATGCGCCTTCCCAAATTCGTCTATCGCACGCCGCAGACCATCGCGGACGCGGTGAAGATTGTCGCGGACGTTGGCTCTGAGGCGCAGTTCGTTGCCGGCGGAACCGATCTCTATCCCAACATGAAGCGCCGACAGCAGATGCCCAAGACCGTCATCTCTGTCATGCGCCTGCCGGAACTGCATCAGGTGTCGGGAGTCGGGACCGAGGGGACAGTAATTGGCGCAAGCGTGACGCTGACTGAAATCTGCGAGAATGAGATCATCAAGCGCGACTATCCGGTCATCGCATCAGCCGCCAGGACGATTTCAACTCCAATCCTGCGCAACATGGGGACCATTGGTGGGAACCTGCTGCTCGACACTCGCTGCAACTATTACGATCAGAATTACGAATGGCGGAAGGCGATCAACTTTTGCTTGAAGAAGGATGGCGACGTCTGTTGGGTCGCGCCCGGCAGCTCCAAGTGCTGGGCCGTGCAATCGTCCGATCTCGTACCGGTCATGGTTGCCATTGGCGCAAAGTTTCGATTCATGTCGACCGCCGGCGAGCGAATGGTAGAAGCACGAGAGTTCTACAAAGACGACGGCATCGATTACATGAACAAGCGGCCCGATGAATTGCTGGTTGATATTCATCTGCCACCCACCAATGGCTGGCGCGCGTCGTATCAGAAGTTGCGGCGTCGCGGCGCGTTTGATTTTCCGGTGCTGGGAGTTGCGGCTTACGTCAAGTATGAAAGGAATGCGGCCCTCCCTAACGGTCGGGCTTCTGACACGCGCAATGGAGTCAGTACCGGGAGCGGTAGCGACCTGATCGTGGCGGACGCCAAGATCGTTCTCGGCGGCATTGCACCTTCACCCGTGCAAGTGAACGAGAGCGCGCAGGCCTTGATCGGAAAACCTTTTGACGAAGATCAAATCCACGCCGCCGCTGAAGCCGCTTACGTTAAAGCGCGTCCGCTCGACAACACCGATTTCGTCTATCAATGGCGCAAGCAGATGGCGCGTCAATATACAATCCGTGCGCTACGTGAACTAATTTAAGAGCAGATCGTCCCTGCACGCTGTTATTCAATCAACACTGTCAGGCACAAAGCCCGCACATGGAGAACAAATGAAAAAAGTCACAGGCATCGGCGGCATCTTCTTCAAAGCGAAAGATCCGGACAAGCTGCGTGAATGGTACCGTCAGCATCTCGGGATTGAATCAGAAAGCTGGGGTGGTTTTGCTTTTCACTGGCGTGACGATCCGCAAACAGATGGCGGCGCCACCGCCTGGTCCATCTTTCCTGACAGCAGCAAGTATTTCGCTCCGAGCACTCAGCCCTTCATGATCAACTTTCGCGTGGCGAATCTTCAGGAACTTGTGACGGCGCTGCGCGCAGACGGTGTCGAGGTTGAAGCAAACCTCGAAGAATCCGAATTCGGCAAATTTGGCTGGGTGATGGATCCCGAAGGCAATCGCGTGGAACTGTGGGAGCCACCCTCGTCCGCGGAATGATCAGTGGAACAGGTTGCCGCAATTCTGCTTGCTGCCGGGCACTCGCGCCGGATGGGCGCATTCAAACCTTTACTTCCCTTCGGTGAAGGTACAGTCATCGAATCTTGTCTGACTCACCTCCGCGGCGCCGGCGTTAGTGAAATCGTTGTCGTGCTTGGCCATCGCGCAGACGAAGTGCGCGAACACTTGAAAGCCCTCGGCGTGACCTTCGCGATCAACCCTGAACCTGAGAGTGAAATGTCTGTATCTATCGTCCGCGGTCTGGAACAGATTTCGCCAGCCGCCAACGCTCTGCTCATCGCTCTGGTGGACCATCCGGCGGTAGACAGTGCCACGATTCGCTCTATTACCGATGAATGGCGGCGAGGCTCGAAACTGGTCCAGCCTGAACACAACGGGCGCGGTGGGCACCCGGTGCTGATCGATCTTTCATTTCGAAACGAATTGCTTAATCTCGATCCCGAAAAGGGCTTGCGTAACTTCTTTGAAGCGCATCGCGGTCAGGTGCGGAGGTTGCCAGTCGACGCTCCTTTCGTTGCGCGCGACATGGACACGTGGGAAGATTACGTCCGGCTTCACCAAGATGCGTTTGGCCAGCCACCGAGGACGGGTTGAAGGATTTGCTGAGCTTTTCCGTGGCTTTTGCGCCCTTGTGCGTGGCGCCACGATTTAGCATCTAAGCAGTTGTCATCGCCGGCGGTTTCCGGCGAGGAACGAAGGAGCTTCAATGCTAACCAACATTCGAACCAAGGTTCTCATGACTGCCGCGCTGGCAGCGCTCGCGCTGGCTTCAGTCCCGCCGCGAACCGGCGCGCAGTCCGCGGAGTTCTCGTTTCGCTCAATCGATGGCCCGGCGGTGACATCAGAGAGTGTGCGCGGTGAAGTTGTAGTGCTGGGGTTTGGCGCGTCGTGGCTACCTTTGACGCGCAACCAGATGGAAGGCCTGAAGAAGCTGGCCGATCAATACGCGGGCCGCGGCGTCGCGGTGTATTGGGTCAGTAGTGAATCCGATTCGCAGAAGTCAAAGAACTTCGCTTCTGATGATGACCTGAGGGCCCTGGGTCGAAAATACAAGATCACGGTTCTGCGCGATCCGGACGGAGCAGTCTCGAAGAGGCTGGGCGTCGATCAGCTTCCTTCGTCAGTGATAATCAACAAACAGGGCCAGGTTGTCGCGACACTCGGTGGACTCGATCCGAATGCCGATCTGGCAAAGCAGTTGGCGGAAAAACTGGACAAGGTTTTGTGAAGCGGCTCGCTATCGCACGTGTTGCTTCACTAAGTTGTAAAGCAACCGCACCGGCAATCCCACGACGTTGAAATAATCTCCTCGAATCTTCTCAATAAACCGCGACCCGAGTCCTTGAATGGCATAGGCGCCGGCCTTGTCCATCGGCTCGCCTGTGTTCACATACCAATCAATCTCTTCATCGCTCATCGCGGCGAATTTCACTTCCGTATTTTCGTGGGCAATCTTCATTGCCGAGGTTGTGACGTCGAATAACGCAACCCCGGTGAGTACCTGATGCCAGCGGTTGTTCAGCAGCCGCAGCATGCGCTTCGCGTCTTCCAGGTCGAGAGGCTTTTCAAGAATATGGTCGTCGATGACGACGGTCGTGTCCGCGGCCACGATCGTGAGATGTTGCGCTTGTGTGGCCGCAGTTTGCGCCTTTTCGCGAGCCAGGCGGGTAACGTAGGCGACGGCATCTTCATCCGGCAAACGCGATTCGTCGATGTCCACCGGCAACGTTTCAAATGGCCATCCGACTGTCCGAAGAAGCTCAGCCCGTCGCGGACTGGCAGAAGCCAGAATTATTTTCGGAAGCTCAATCATTCCTATTTGCGATGTAAATCAGTTTTTCCAGAGCGCGTGTTTGGTCGTTCGCTGCCTCTTCCATTAAACTTGCCGACTTGATTCATTGTCGAAGTTTTCGCTGTCGACTGCAATCGAGCTTAATTAATGATCGATCTAACTGCTCTGCTGCCCAAGCTTCTGCGAGCCAACGGCGCCAATGCTGAATTGGCGGTGAAACTGGCCTGGTCAAAGGCGGCGGGCGCGGGTTTGAGGCGCCAAACAATTCCTGTTCGACTGGTATCGAAAACTTTGATCGTCGCTGTCGCGGATCCAATTTGGCAGAAGCAGCTTCAGCACATGTCTGCTGAATTAATCTTCCGAATTAATAATCTGCTGCAAGGGAGTTTGATCGACGCAATCGAATTTCGGGTTGATGCAGACGCGCTCAAGTCGAATCGCCCAACAGATACAGCGTCAGTGAAGGAAACGAAGAATCAACCTGCGCCGACGGAGTTGCTTTTTGCGGCAAGCGCGATTGCCGACGAGGAATTGCGAGCGCGATTTGTTCGCGCGGCGCAGAATTGCATCGAGCGAAGAGATGCCCGCGATGCGAACTGAACAAGGCACTGTCAGAACCACATGCGGTAGCGGGTGGTTGATCGCGAGTCAAGCAAGTAAACATTAACGGCCCGCTACCGCAGGCCGTTCTGACTTGATGGCAGAAGAGAACCATGGCGATTACCGAAGCCGACATTGAAAAGATTGCTCAGCTCGCGCACCTCGACATCACCGACGATGAGCGCAGGATGTTCGCGCCGCAAATCTCTGAGATTGTGACCTACGTCGAACAACTCAACGCTGTCGATACGAGTACAGTTGAGCCGGCACTCGGCGGCCTGACGCCGGAAGGAGAGCGCACCGGATCGTCGCGGCCCGATGAATTGCAACCGTCTTTGGGACAAAAGCTCGCGCTCGATCAGGCGCCCGATCCCGCCGCTGGACACTTTCGCGTTCCAAAGGTGCTGGCCTAAATCACGGCAAATCGAATGTCTACGACTCAATCAGCATTAGATTTACAGGCCAGAATCGCACGCGGGGACACCACTGCGCGCGGAGCGGTGCAAACTGCGCTCGATGCCGCGGAGAAATTGAATGACACGCTAAACGCATTTCTGGAAATCGATCGCGAAGGCGCGTTGTTGCGCGCGGACAGCATCGACATAGAATCTGACAAATCATCAATGCCGCTGGCCGGGGTCCCGATCGCCATCAAGGACAACATCTGTGTTCGCGGCATGCAGACTTCCTGCGGCTCTCGCATCCTGGGACGCTATCACCCGCCCTACAATGCGACGGTAATCGATCGACTGCTGCACGCGGGTGCAGTAGTTGTCGGGAAGACGAACTGTGACGAGTTCGCAATGGGTTCTTCGAACGAAAACTCGGCGTTCGGACCGGTGAAGAATCCCTGGGATACATCGCGCGTCCCGGGCGGGTCGTCCGGTGGATCGGCAGCGGCGGTTGCCACCGGGATTGTCCCAGTCGCGCTCGGATCCGACACTGGCGGATCGGTGCGCCAACCTGCGGCGCTGTGCGGAGTCATCGGCCTGAAGCCGACATATGGCCGCATTTCTCGGTATGGATTAGTCGCCTTCGGATCATCTCTGGATCAAATCGGAGTGTTCGCGCGCCAGGCAGCGGACGCGGCCGTCGTTCTGCAAACCATCGCCGGTCGCGATCCGCACGATGCTACGACGGCTGACATTCCGGTCACGGATTACATTGGCGAGACCGAAAAGAACCTCGATGGGGTGCGGCTGGGCGTCGCGCGCGCCTTGATGGGCGAAGGGTTGGATGATGAGGTCCGCGACGCGATCGAAAAAGCGATCGATGCTTACAAAAAGCTTGGAGCAGAGATCGTCGACGTAGATCTTCCGCATGCGAAGTATGCCATCGCGGTTTATTACATCATTGCTACTGCTGAAGCATCGTCGAACCTCGCTCGTTACGATGGAGTGCGCTATGGCTTTCGCGCCGAAGATGCGCCGGGATTGCGCGATATGTATCGCAAGACGCGCGACGAAGGATTCGGGGCCGAAGTGAAGCGCCGCATCATGCTCGGCACGTACGTACTCTCAGCGGGTTATTATGATGCGTACTACTTAAAAGCTCAGAAGGTGCGCACGTTGCTGCGACAGGACTTCATGAAAGCATTTGAAAAATGCGACGCCATCTTGACGCCGACCACGCCAACCCCTGCATTCAAGTTCGGAGAAAAGGTCGACGATCCGCTGGCGATGTACCTCAACGATATCTACACGGTGACTGCGAATCTCGCGGGCGTGCCTGGCATCAGCGTGCCGTGCGGTCTTTCGTCTGAACGACTCCCGATTGGCATGCAATTGCTTGGACCATATTGGGCAGAAGGAACTCTCCTGCGTCTCGCTCATCAATATCAATCGGCTCAACCATTCAACGAGGCGCCGGCCGTACATGCCTAGGCCAGTCAACCCGTTGAAGTCTCTTCGTCCAGAAACTTTTTGCGAAAATCCGCCGAGCGACGACGCAACTCAACCCAATCGGTAAACAGCGCGGGCGTCTGCATCCAAACTTTGATCCACTCAAGAATTTCTCTTTGAGTCGCGCGGGTTCCCGCCTCGCCAGTTCGATCTTTTGCCCACGTCTCGGCTTGACGGCGAGCATCCGCCGCGAACAAGCGCAGCTCCTCCAGGGCTTCCGTATCTTCCACCGACGCGAACCGTGCTCGCAGGTTTTCCAATTCTTCGAGCATCGCCCTCGCCTCTGCGAGTGTCAGCGCCCCATCGAATGCAAAACGACCTAATGAACTGAGCTTTTTCGCTTTTTTATGGATCTGCGATTTTCGCCAGGTCGCATCCAGTTCGATGATTTGCGGATGGCACAACTCTGCTCCCTCGTCCGCCAACACACGCGCAATCGCAGCCGGACTGGCGACATTCGCCTCTCCAAACTGTTGTCGCAACTCCTTCTGAACCGCGCGCAATTCCTTCGCGCCAACATTCGGCCGGTTCAGGGCCACCCACGTGGCAACGATCACGTCGCGTTTCGTCGTCTTACGCATGCTCCGAGGCCAGGTTGGCCTTCGCCGCTCGGTTCAAGATAGAATCCGAGTACCGCGAACAACGATGCGTTAGCAACCGCTTCCGAGTCAAACAATGAACTTCGGCACATCAATGAGCATAACCCGGCTCCTTACGATCGCGCTCGCGCTGACATTGGTTTCTGTGTCAGTGATAGGCCAGCAGCGTGCGAGACTTCAGAAAGTCGAAGTCACCGGACTAAAACGAATGAGCGCCGATCAAGTTATCACCCTCAGCGGCTTACAAATCGGCCAAGCAGTAGATGGAACAGTGCTCGATGCCGCGGCGAACAAGATGATGCAATCGGGATTGTTCAGGCGGCTCGGCTATCGCACGCGCAACACCAGAGATGGGGCGATTGTTACGTTCGATATTGTGGAGTCAGCCGTAAGCCTACCGATAGTTTTCGAGAACTTTGTTTGGTTCACTGACGATGAAATTCTGACCGCTATTCGCCAGGACGTTCCTTTCTTCAACGGCACCGCGCCGGCCACAGGTGATACTACCGAAAAGATCGCCGCGGCACTTCAGCGTCTGCTCGCTGCGCGCAACATCAACGGGCGCGTTGAATATCTTCCATACGTAACGAAGGATAATCAGGAATTAGTATTCACCGTTAAAGGCGCGCGCATTCCGATCTGCTCGCTGCATTTTCCCGGCGCTTCAGCAATTCCGGAATCGGACCTGGTCAAGGCATCTCGCGAGATTCTCAATATTGAATACTCCAAAAAAGACATCGCGACGTTCGCGCCGATCAAACTCATTCCGCTTTATCATCACCTTGGTTATCTGCGCACAGAATTTCAGCCGGCAACCGTGTCGATGGAAAATGCTGCGGCGTGTCC
>DATLVM010000181.1:0-16168 GCA_035577445.1 Pyrinomonadaceae bacterium | reverse complement strand
ACGTCAGTGAAAATGTCCCACGACCGATCGAAGTTCGTTCTCGTCGAAGCAAGGCTAAGCACCGAGTAGTCATAGTTGCTGCTTGATCCAATCACTGTCCCCAGCCGGGCCAGGTCACGCCGCATGCGATCGCGCGGATAGCTCGCGCTGGCTTCGCTGGCGACGCTTAGCATTAAAGACTCGACGCCGGCGTTTGAGGCGGTGATGTTTTCCACGCCGCCGCGAATGAACAGTCCGGCGGCCACAGTCGCACTGCCTTCGCGTTTTTTGACGATCACTTTCAGTCCGTTAACGTCGAACTCAGTAACGAGCGTTGCCTGGCGAGCGATGACGCCCTGAAAGTCGGGTGTCGGCGTGGGTGTCGCTGTTTGCGGTTGCGCGAGTGCAGCAGCGGCGGTCAACGCGAGCACGAATAATGTTCGTATTAATGCACCGATTAAAGAAAACGATTTGACATTTGGCATTTGAGATTTGTCATTTGCCCATTTGAAGTTTGAATTTCTCATCATGTCTGATTGTCTTTCGATAAGAGACAATGTTTTCGATAAGAGACTGACCGAAGCGCTCTTTGCTCATTCAACTCTGAAAATGCCAAATGACAAATATCCAATGACAAATGTCAAATTGTTGGTTACCGCCCAATCAGATCCTCCGGCGTTAGCTTCGCCTGTTGTTGAGCTTGTTCCGAAATCAACGCCAGCGAAACGTGCGGCTTGCCCTGGATATAGGTCGTAATGTAGCGGCTGATGTCGGTGCGCGAAGTCTTGCGCAAATTCCCGAGGTAGCCGCGGAAGTAATCGATGCCGGTTGATGACCACCAGAAGCCGAGCGTCTTGGCGTATTCATCGAACTTTTCGCGCGAGTAAAGATCGTCAGCTTCGAGTAGAGCCTTCGCGCTGTCTAATTGCTCGTCGGTGTAGTAGTCCTTGTCGTTGAAATGCGCGACTTCGCCGTAGACAGCTTTGAGCGCGGCCTGCGCTTTGTCGGGCGACGTCTGAAAGATGATGTTGATGGGGCCGACGTTTCGTTGCGTGTAGTAACCCATCGCCACGCCGTTTACCAATCCGGTGTCGACCAGATTACGCTGAAACCGCGAGTCCGGCTGCTGCATGATGAACGAGAAAGTGTCCGCAGCATAAGTTGCCGCATCGTCTTTACCGATCGACGGGCCTTGCCAGCCAATTTCGATCAGCACGTTCGTCACCGGTTGCTTGATGATGTTGCCTTCGCTCTTCTGCAACGGCGGATGCTCGACCATCGGAAACTCAGCGAATGGATCCTTTTCGCGCCTGGGCCAGTCACCAAAGAACTCGTCCGCCATCTTATAAATGTCCGGCGCCTGCACGTCCCCGGTGACGACCAGCGCTGAGTTGTTCGGCACGTAGTAGCGTCCCTGAATCAACTTCATCATCTCAGTCGTCGCAGTCGAAACAGTCTGACGATTGCCGAGCGGTTGTTTGCGGCTCGGGTATTTATAGAAGAGCCGATCGTTCATCTCTTTGTTCAGATAGTAGCCCGGCTCAGACTCGTTGCGATCGATTTCGCCGATCACAACCTGACGCTCGCGATCGAATTCCTTTTCGTCAAACAGCGGATAGCGCGTCGCATCACGCATGAAGTTCATCGCAGCGCGAATGTTGGGGCTGGTGGTTGTGAAGTAGTATTCGACGACTTCTTCGCGGGTCTCGCCGTTGTAAGCAATGCCGAGCTGTCCGATGCGTTGCAGGTATTGTTCAGAGTTTGCGACGGCCCGGTTCGCTTTGAAGAACATGTGCTCGTAGAGGTGCGAGAGACCGTTCAACTCCGGAGGTTCTGTAAACGAACCGTTGCGCACCGCCAGCTCGATCGTCACGACCGGCACCGAATGATCTTCCAGCACGACGACTTCCAAACCGTTCGCGAGAATCTTGCTCGCGATGTCGGAAACAGGTTTCGTGGCTGCGATGCGCGCCGGCGCCGCGCCCTGTGATTGGCGCGGTGGATTTGTTGAAATTGGCATCGGTCGCGCAGTGAGCGGCGCGACAAAAGAAACAATAAGCGCAAGAACCAGAAGTATTCGTTTCACAAGGACTCCGTTTAGTCTCAGTCGTCAAGAGCGCGAGCTTTCGCGCGCATTTCCGGACGCTTCGATTATCAAAAGCAAAAGGCGGGCGGTTAGGCCCGCCTAATCTCAAACTGAAACACAATCTATCACAACCGGGCGATTGCTGGCAGCCAACTCAGCGTGATTCTTTTACGCATCGGCCACCGGTCGAGTTTCGCTGTCACCTCGGTGGAGTTCGATGTCGCAGCATCGCGATTAGATGTCGCAAGACGGATGCAAGAAACTGGATCTATTGTGGAGAAGTTGAAGCGGACAGCGGAGATTCGTACTCACCGTTTTGTTCGCAGGGTTTGAATGTCACCTGGCGATTGAGCGAAGTCGCGGCTTTCAAAATGTCGTTGCGAAAAGCGGTATCGTGTTTGACCGATTTGATTGTCGTGGCGTCCACGTCTTCGGCCGGACGCGTGATAACGAAGTAGCGACCTGGTGTGATGTTGCCGATTGAGAAAGTCCCATCGCGCTGGACGCCGACTTCAAAGAAGCGCAGAACGTCTTCGCTGCTCTCTTTTTCCGCCGGCGCCAGGTAGAAACGAAGACGCGCGGGCAACTGCTCGCCCTTCTGCAGAGTCACGCGACCTTTGAGCGTGGCGGCGCCGTCAGTGAAAGTCACGGTGAGGTTGGAGACGCGTTCACCGGCGCCGACTGCAACTCCGTCGCGCGGAACATTGGCAGATGATTTCGCAGTGGTGGATTTCGCTCCAGCTTCAATTGACTTCACAAACCAGCCGGGATCGGGTGGCTGCGGAACGATCCAATAATTTCCTTTCAGGAGAGACTTGATGGCGAAATCCGATTTCTCATCCAGGCCCGTCTCGCGCCCGAAGTTGTTGAAGAGCAGTGGAACATCCGCAGCAGTTTCTTTGGGGCTGCGGGCCGAAGTCGGAGGCGCGGTGAAGCGGCGTACAGCAATGAGCGTCTCCTGTCGCGCGGTCGCGCGGCGTTTGGCACAATCAATTTTCGGATCGGTTTCGAAGACTACGTGGCCGCTGATCGATGCCAGTGCGTGAAGTGACAACGTAATGCCAGAGACATCATCTCCCTTCACGCTGACGCGCATGGGATCGGACATCAGATCGCTCTGTTGGGCTGTGAGTTCATATTCGCCGTCAGGTAAACCAGTCATCTCGAAACCATAATTGGTGTACGAACTTGCATTGGTATTCGCGATTTGTGCACGCGTCTTCACCTCAACGAGGTTTATGAAAGCCGAGGTCAGGAAGGGTGTTAAGGATGATTGTGATTCGGGCAATCCCGCCACGGCGCCGCTGATCGCATGCCCCGCTTCGCGCCGATATTGAATGTCGACGGTTACCTCTTCACCCGACCGCACTACAAACTCGGCTGCCGTGTCCCGAGTCGATGAAGGAGCATACGTCGGCAGATCGCTCGAATAAGCAAGCGACAACCCGCTGGGACTTCGGCTGATGCCTCCGGTCGAAACGATGTAAGTTCCCGCGATCAATCCGTAGCGACGATAGATGCCGCGGTCGTCGGTAAGTGTTTCGCCGAATACACTGGCCGTCGGCAGTCGTTTGCCTTCGGCATCAGCGACTCTGACAACGCGAACCGGCGCAGCCACCATTGGTGCATTTGCTGCGTTCGTCACCTTGCCGGTGATCACACCGCCTTTGATCAGAGTGAAGTTCACCGTATCGCCGGGGCGATAAAACCGTCGCGCCTCGGCTGAAGGAGGATTCGGCGCGATGACCAGGCCCGGCACGTTAGCGCTGACGCCATACAATCCGGGTGGAAGTCCCGTAAACTTGAAGTTGCCGCTGCTGTCAATCTTTGCTAACGCCTGAGACTGTCCGCCGATGGCGCCGTAAAAGGACCCTATGCGTACGCTCGCGCCACTTAACGATTCACCGTTAGGCACGTCAATGTGTCCGGTGATTTCGCCCGGCGAGTTCGCCAGATTATCAGGTGTTTGCGCGCACAGAGACGCGCTCAATGACGAAGCCACGATCGCCGTCAGCAAACAGAGCAAGACGCCGCCGATGAAACGCTTGGTCATGGCCGTACCTCCGGGTTTAGGTCGATCGTGAACTGTACTTCGGTCTCAGTCTCATCGGTGACGGTGACGGTTTGTCTGACCGGCGGGCGCGGTTGACTCGGTGGTTGCCGAGGTGATGACCCCATAATTCCAAGATTGACTATGACCTCGTAGGTTCCCGGAGGAAGATTCGCGATCCGGAAGTTGCCTCGCGCATCGACTTCACCGCCACTATTTATGAAGGTGCCTCCGGCTTCGGGGCCAGCTCCTGCTCGGCGGGCGCCGACGTAGAGGCGGGCGTCGGACGGCATTGTGCCGTTGATGAATTTGACCGTGCCGCGAATCACGCCGGTGCCGTAGCTGACGAATATGCGGACGTCTGAAAGAGATTGCCCGGGCTGCATCTCCAGGGTTCTCGTGACCTCGACGCCGTTGAGTTCAATACGCGAAATGGGAAGCGTCCCGCCTACCATCGCGGGTTGCAGCGGCGCGATGTAGAACCCGACTTTTCCCGGACTCAAACCTGAAATTTGAAAGGTGCCGTCAGCGGCGATCGGAGACATGCCGTTTGTGTAAGCTTGCGGTTGAGCATTGGATCTTACGTTCGCCATGATTCGGTAGCGCGGAAACTTTGAGATGGCGTTTGAGTTCGTTTGCGCGTCGGGCATGATGGCGCCGCTAATCGTCAGGCCCTGAGTTGCCTTTAACTCAACTCCCGTGACATCGCTATCGACGACATCGATGGTAATTGGATCGCTGTAGTAGCCTCCTCCATTCCCCGAGGGGACATAGAGCTCATTCCGCGATGAAGCATAGATTTGGTAACGGCCCGGCGCGAGCCCGGGAAAACGGAACTCGCCGCGGGCATCGGTTGGCGCACCTCCGACCGTAAATGTTCCGCCGGGGCCCGTTTGAAATGAATAGGTTGGTCGAATGCCCACCACCGGCTTACCCGTGACGGCATCGATGACTCGGCCGGTGACACTAAACGTTTCGCCGCGTTGGCCCAACTTGATATCAATGTTAGTGGCTTCGCTGCCTTCGGTCAGCTCTATGACTTTCGCCTTCGCTATGTCGCTGGTGTCCGGGTAGAACGTGCGGACGTAATAGCCTCCCTGGGCTGACCCACTCCCGTCGGTCGCGTCCCTGCCAACGCTGACTTTGTAGAATCCGGGCGGCAATCCATACAGCCGATAGATTCCCCGGTCATCAGTTCGATACATTAAATAGTTGCTGGCGTAACCGGAACCGGAAGCCGTTTGCTGACCATTTTGATCTACAAAGTCGAGTCGAATCCCTTCTTCGACGACCGGCTTGCCCTCGGCGTCGGTGATGCGGCCGGTGATCACAGCTCCGCGCACCAGGCTCAGATCGATATCGTCAACCGATTCAGACTCATTGAGCATGACTGATTTGCCGGCGCCTTCATAGATGCGGTAATCGAAGTTGTTGACCGCCGCGACCATGGTTGGGGCAAGTGGGATGACCTGATACGTGCCGGCCGACAATCCGCTCAGGCGATAGCGCCCTTCGCTGTCCGTGGTGGCTCGGGTGACCTGACGTCGATTCGGTAAACCCACCATGATGGCGACCACTTCGATCTCAGGCGCGGCTTTACCGCTTACGTTCACGCGGCCCCCAATTGATCCGGTGGCCTTCGGCTTCGTATTCGGTTGCCCGCTGACCAGAGATGGAAGGCAGAAGACTACGGCGATAAAAGTAGTTCGCAGGAGCAAGCGTGAGAGGCCGGTCATGGAATCCTCCAAATTCGATCGAGGTTCAGTCGCTCGGTGTGCGCATCATGTCACCGACGAAGGTCACAGCGCAAGAATTTCTTACGGAAATGTACTATCAAGTGTTGCTAGGCTGAAACGCGGTTTACCTTGTAGAATCATCGCGCTGCCTTTGCTGCGCAATCTTCTATGGCCTTTCTGAAAGTTACCGACGCCAGCGGACGCCAGGCCCAACAACAACTGAACGCGCGCACGACCTACACGATTGGGCGCGCGCCTGATAATCACGTCGTGCTCGATGACCCGCGCGCGTCCCGGCATCACGCCCACATCAAACCGAACGATGACGGCTCGTTCATGATCATCGACGGCATTCTCGTAAATGGCCAAATCAAACGCAGCGCAAATAAAGTCTACGTTAACGGTGAACAAAAATTCGAGCACCAGTTAAGAGACGGCGATCGCGTGACGATCGGCGCGAGCACGCTGAAGTTCGAACAAGCCAAAGAAGAACGCACCGCCGATCTGAGTTACGACGACAAGCCGCTGGGTCACACGCAATTGTTGATGTCGGCGAAGGACGTGCTGAATACGGTCCTGCGACAATCCGATCCGAGCTTGACGATAGGCGCGACGACCGTGGCCCGCGGCGACAAGGTACTCGAATCGCTGCAAAGAAAGGCAAACATCCTCGGCGAGATTTACGAGATGAGTAAGGCGCTCGGCGCGGGATTCGATCTGGATAAGATCTTCAAGATGGCAACCGACATCATCTTTCGATCGACGCCGGCCGATCGAGTCGTTGCGCTGCTCGCCGACGGCATCGTGACTGAACAAAACGCGGACGAAGCGAAGTTGTTTCCGATTGCGACGCGCGCCCGCGATGAAAAACTGGAAGCGCACGCGCGCAAGATGACCATCGGCCGCACGATCACCCGCAAAGTAATGAAGGATCGCGTTGCGCTTCTGTCGCAGGATGCCGCCGCCGATGAACAGTTTGCGGGAGTCGATTCGATCGTTTCGCAAGGCGTGCGTTCAACTATTTGCGCGCCGCTGTTCACGGAATCAGGGGTGCATGGCGCGCTGTACGCGGATCGTCTCGATCCATTTTCAGCTTTCAAGCCCGACGACCTCGAATTGATCAGCGCGGTTGCGGCGCAAACGGCGATCGCGGTCGAGAACGTCCGTGCGCACGAACGGCTCGCTAAGGAAGAGGTCGCCCGTGCTAACTATTCGCGGTTCTTGCCTGAGTATGTCGTGAAGCAGATGCTCGAGAATCCCAACTCGTTCAAGCTTGGCGGCGTGACGCAGACCATTACGATCCTGTTCGCCGACATTCGCGGCTTCACGCGCATCTCTGAACACGCGCAACCTGAGAAAATCGTGCAGTTGCTCAATCGATATTTCTCAGCGATGACCGACATTATCTTCGCGCACGGCGGGACGTTGGATAAGTACCTCGGCGATGGATTGATGGCCTTGTTCGGCGCGCCGACGGTGACGCCCAAAGACGCCGCGAACGCGATGTCTGCCGCCGTGGCGATGCAGCGACGCATGTTGAGCATTAATGATGAACTGCGCGCGGAAGGTTATCCTGAGATCGGTGTCGGCATCGGGCTTCACACAGGCGAAGTCATCGTCGGCTACATCGGCTCGGAACGTCGTTCGGAATACACAGCGATTGGCGATAGCGTGAATACAGCTTCGCGCCTCGAGTCGAATGCCAAGGCCGGCGAGATTCTGGTGAGCGAAGTCACGGCCAAGGCTGCCCAATCGCGTTATCAACTTGTCCCCCGCGATCCCATCACGGTAAAGAACCGCGAACAACCCGTGCCGCTTTTCGAGGTAGAGTGGCAGCACTCGGTCAGCATGGCGTGACGGGCAGTAGCCCGACCGTGAGGGAGGTCGCTGAGTCGGAACTCTCTCCGCTGCGTGGCGTCTAAAGTTTGTCGATGGCGCTTCAAGACTTCTTCAAAAAACAAATCCTGGTCGCGCGCGTCTTCGGCATTCCCGTGCGCATCGACTATCGCTGGTTCATCGTGTTCGCGATGAGCGTCGTCCTGATCGCTGCGAACGTTCGCAAGCATCCCCTACAACTCGGTACGCTACGGATACCGCCCACTGGCGATTTCGCCGCATGGACACTCGGAGTCGTCACCACGCTCGCGTTGTTCCTTTCGGTGTTCGGTCATGAGTTGTCCCACGCATTGATGGGCCGCACGGAAGGCATCGACATTGAAGAGATCGTGTTGCACCCGTTTGGCGGACTCGCGCGATTGCGAACGCAGCCGGCAAATCCTAAAGCTGAATTTCGCATCGCGGTTGCCGGGCCGGCGGCGAGCTTTGTGTTTTCGCTGATCGCCTTTGGCGGGATGCTCATCACGGCATCGCTGCACTTCAATTTCGGCACGTCATTCTTTTTCTTTATCGGCGCCGGAAATCTCCTGCTTGCGATCTTCAATTTGTTTCCCGGATATCCGCTGGACGGTGGCCGGGTGTTGCGCGCCATTATCTGGAAGCGCAGCGGCAACATTCGCGATGCCACGCGGATTGCCGGCTTCTGCGGTCAATTGATGTCGCTGGTGCTGATCGCGTTCGGAATCTACATGGCCCTGGCGCCAACCTTCCGCGCCTACTTTATGGGCCTCTGGTCCGTACTGGTTGGCGTGTTTCTTTTAGGCGCCGCGACGAGCGTAGTGCGTAGTGTTCGTTCGCCGGCCACTGTTCGCGATGCGATGTCGGCGCCCATCGCAGTCGAACCTGATTGGCCCATCAGCAAGCTTATCGATGAAGTGCTGCCGCTGCATCGACAGGCGAGTTTTCCGGTGGCGCTTAATCGCCGGCTGCTCGGGATTCTTTCTCTCGAAGACGTGAAGAAAATCCCACGCGACAAATGGAGAAGCCAGCGAATCCGGGACGCTATGCGCACTGTGAACTCGCAGCTTTTCGTTCCTGAGAACGCGACGATCGAGAGCGTCAACGAACTAATGGCTCATAATGGCGTCGGGGCCGTCGGCGTTATCAACCCCGCCGGCGAGTTAGTCGGGTTTCTTCGACGTGGCACATTGAAGCGTCAGAAAAAACGCTTATAATTGAGATAACAGCCTACCGGCGATCATTCCCATTAACTCTGTGCACTCTCGAGCTTCAGCTTCAGTTATTGACGGAGGCCAGGGTTGACCATGACCGGTCCCATCCTTGTTGCGTATTCTATTGATCGCGCATGCCACATCGAATAGAGCGCGGTCGAGAGCATTACTGGCTCTCTCCCGACAATTTTGGGATGTTGAGAAGTGACCATTCCCAGCGTGACGAATGCCAACCCGAGTAGCGCAGGAAATGTAGTTTCTGGACAAGCTCCTTCCCGCTCCAGAAGAACGTGCTTGGCCGTTGCTTCCAACAAATCCTTTCCTGTCCCAGTAACCAAAGCTGCATCCATCACGCCTTTCTGAGCGCGACGTACGTATGCCATTAACGCCGCCGTCATTTCAGCACCTGCTAGACCATCGAGTAGAACCGGTTGGAGTTGCCCATCGATTGTTAATTCATAGCCCTCCGAGCGAACCGCCTCATTCGCATTTCGAATGGCTTCTTCACCAACATAATTCGGCGAGGTTGGCCGAAAGCCACCATAACCTCGCACATTCGCAATCAGGCCGGTTATGAAACGTCCACCCGCTTCCACATCGTTTTCGAGCGCCCACAATAACATTGCGCGCACTCGCTTTGCTTTACCAACGTTTTGTCCTTGGGCTTTCGGATCCGCAACTCTGAGACCAGTCCGTTCCGCTTGAACCTCAAGATCATAATGCGTGGGCTCGCGCTTTGGCTCAATCATTGAATCGTCAATTAGTCGCGCCACTGCGGTGACAATAGACTCTGATAATGGAACGCTCATTTGGTGAAGCTTTCTGAAGAGGTTACTTACAACGCGTCGTTCGCTTCACTCCGTAGGAGTGAGATGTTTATAGTACGCGCGGTCTTCTAGTCTCTCATAGCTCCTTTAGGAGCGGAATGGGAATCGACATGGCAAACACCTACTCACAAATCTACATTCAAACAATTTTCGCGGTTGACGGGCGTCTCTCGCTAATTCGACCGGAGTTCAAGGAAGAACTTTACAAGTACATGACTGGCATTGTCCGCAACAGCAAACAGAAATTAATCGCCATTAACGGAATGTCAGATCATGTCCACATCCTCATCGGATTGAAGCCATCGATGGCTTTGGCGGGCCTAGTTCAAGACATCAAGGTTGATTCGTCGAAGTTCATAAACAAAAAGAAGTGGGTTCACGGACGGTTCAATTGGCAGGAGGGCTATGGCGCTTTTTCATACGGTCATTCTCAGCTGGATAAGATCATTAACTACATTCGAAACCAGGAGAAGCATCACAGGCGACGAACCTTCAAGGATGAATACCTCGCGTGGTTGCAGAAATACGAAGTGACGTTCGACGAGAAGTTTCTCTTTAAGGGCATTGATTGATCATACATTTCGCTCCTACAGGAGCTGTAACGAGTCTTGCCGGATCCGGGCTATAAACATCTCGCTCCTAACGGAGCGAAGGCTGCTCCTAACTCATCGTTACCAGTCGGCATAACGCTGCTCCGTTAAGAAATCACCATTGCCTGTCTTTGCTTTTTCCGCGATAATTCCAGCGGGAGCGTCCGTTACGACGGAAACGGACGTGACCATCTGAGCGGACTCTTTTCCGGTACTGATTTTGGTTTTTGAGACTGATGCGATGCGGAGCATCAGGTGCGCGGTAGACTATAAAAAGTGACGTTCTTGATGCCATTCACGACTCATCTGGCGCGGTTAGTCGAGCCGCGTTCGCTGGTCGACATCGTGCTGGTTTTCTTCGTCGTCTATGGCGTGCTGAAACTTCTGCGCGGTACGCGCGCGGCACCGATGGCGGCGGCGCTCGCAGTCTTCGGCTTTCTTTACTGGTTGTCGGTGAATCAGCGCCTGCCGACGCTGGAGTTCGTCTTGCGCGGCGCGGTGATCTACGTCGGCTTCGCGATCATCGTGCTGTTTCAAACTGAAATGCGTCAGGGCCTGATCAGCTTTGGCAATCGATTTCGAGTTCCGTTTTCTCGCCGGCATCGCGGACAGTTTGGACAAACCGTCTATGATGAGATCGTTTTGGCCGCAACGACCCTGGCGTCGACCAAGACCGGTGCGCTGGTTGTGATCGAGAGAAGTATCGGCCTGAAGGGAATCGTTGATGCCGGTGTGAAGCTGGATGCGCAACTCAGTTACGATCTGGTGATTTCTTTATTTAACCCATCGTCGCCACTTCATGATGGAGCTATCGTCGTGCGCGGAGATCGCATCGCGGCGGCCTCGTGCTTTTTGCCGTTGTCGTTGAATCCGTTAGTAGCGAAGGACCTCGGCACGCGACATCGCGCCGCTTTAGGCATCACAGAAGATTCAGACGCGGTAGCGATTGTCGTATCCGAAGAGACAGGTCTGATTTCATTCGTCCGGGCGGGGCGAATAAAACGAGCGCTTGATCCGCCGCGACTCCGCGCGTTGATTTACCAGGCGGTTGAAGGAGACGCGACAACTCAGGACGCTCCGATAAGGCGCGTTCCTGAATCTGAGCGTCATGCCGAGATTTGATTCCCGAAATTGCCGATGACAACTGACAATTCATTTGCAGACTTCGCCACGCGTGGCCGACGTTGGCTGAGGCGCATCTTCGTTGAAGACTGGAGTCTGAAGTTGCTCGCACTGGCGATCACCCTTGTGCTTTGGTTTCTCGTGACTGGTCGCGCCGCTAACTAACAGGCTTTACCCCCCTAAATTCCAGGAACCAATAATTGACAAACAAGAAAACGAAGCTTTTCGGAACCGACGGAATTCGCGCCAAGGCAGGCGAATTCCCGTTAGATTCGAAGACAGTTCGTACGATCGGGGCGTCGCTGGCCAGGCACTTGGCGGAGCGAACCACCGGACGGACACCGGTGATCGTGACTGGCCGGGACACGCGCGAATCAGGACCGCGGATTGAAGAGGACTTGATGGCGGGAGCGGTCGCGAGCGGCGCTTCGGTGCAGTCGGCCGGAGTAATCACCACCCCCGGCGTGGCTTACCTTGCGCGCGTCCTGCCGGCCGATGCGGGTGTCGTCATCAGCGCGTCTCACAATCCTTTTGCAGATAATGGCATCAAGATTTTCGATCCGAGTGGACGAAAACTTGATGATGCAACTGAGCGACAGATTGAATCTGACATCGCCAAGGGCGAACTCGGTATGCATGAAGCGGGTGATGCTGCTCGTGCGACCAACGAGCAAAATGCGATTAACTTGCGCGATCGCTACCTCGACTACCTGGAGCATGAGATCGGTGGTGATTTGTCGTTGACCGATCTGAGGATCGTTGTCGATTGCGCGAACGGCGCGGCTTCTGAAATTGCGCCGAAACTCCTTAGCGATCTCGGAGCCCGGGTAATCCCCATCAACAATGAACCGAACGGTCGGAATATCAATTTGAATTGCGGCTCTCTACATATTGAGGCTTTGCAGCAGCGCGTCCTCGCGGAACGCGCTGACGTCGGCGTCGCATTCGATGGCGATGCTGATCGAGCATTGTTCGTCGATGCCCAAGGTAATTTCGTAGATGGCGACGCGACGATGTGGGTGCTGGCCAGTTACCTGAAGGGGCGCGGTGAGTTGAACGGCGACACTGTGGTGGCGACGGTCATGACCAACTTAGGCTTGGAAGTCGCATTGCGAGAGCGCGGGATAAGACTCTCTCGGACTGACGTGGGCGACAAGTACGTGTTGGATGAACTGTTGCGATCGAAAGCATCGCTGGGCGGGGAACAATCAGGACACATAATCTTCCCCGGCGTAAGTCTTGCGGGTGATGGAATGATCACGGCTCTCAGTCTGCTGCGCGTAATGAAGGACGAGGGAAAATCCCTGGCTGAGTTGACGCGCGGCTTTGTTCGTTACCCGCAAATCCTGGTTAACGTCAGGGTTCGCGAAAAGGTGCCCTTCGAAAGCGTTCCTGCGATAGCGAACAAAACGCAGCAGGTTCAGCGAGAACTGGGAGATCGCGGGCGGTTATTATTGCGTTATTCAGGTACTGAGGCTCTGGCCCGAGTTATGATCGAAGGCGAAGACGAGGCGCACGTCAGGACGAGCGCGAGCCTTTTGGCTGAAGTCATTCGCGCGGAAATAGGCGCATAGATAGCGGCGCAATAGTTCGCGCTACATAAAATCTTCACCGTCGAGAAAATCTTACAGAGCGGACGGTGAAAAATCTTCATTCGCCAACTTGAGCGAAGCCCGGAACCTCTTCCAAATACGACTTTTACAGGCGTTTCGCCGTGCAGAAAATCTCTATTGCGCGGCACAAGCGTTGCGATGTATATTGTGGGGCAAGAGAGACGGTTGGTGGATCCTCCGTCTCAAGTGGTTGCTGGGGTGAGGACAGTAACCACGAAAATGGATGGGCGCTGCGACCCCCACGTTGCAGCGCCCATTCTATTTGTGACGAAGCGCAAGGCTTTGACTTGCGCTTTTCTTTTTGTCCGCGGCCGGCCTAATAGAGAATCCAACTGACAGCTTGCGCGCCCCTTTCGCGGTTTGACTCACGCCTTACAATTCGCGTAGATAGGTGCGGTTTTATGACTGCACTTTTAAGATCCTGGCGAACTCTCGTTGTGGTGTGCGCATTGCCGGCGTTAGTGCTGGCCCCGGCCGGTTGTCGCAAGGGCGCCAAGCCAAACTCAAACGCGAACGCCGGCGGAACAGCCATCAATTCAAACGATCCCGAACAAGCCAGGCGAAACGCGCAGTCGCTCGTCGATCAGGGTAAGGAACTCTACAAGAATGATCAGGATGAGCAGGCCGCTGAAAAATTTAAGCAGGCGATCAACCAGGATCCTGACAATGCGGAAGCGCACGTTCGTTTGGGAATGAGCTACGCCGCCCTCGAAAACAAAGACGAATCCGAGGCCGAGTACAAAAAATCAGTCGAACTCTTCAAGAAGAAAATTCAGAATGACCCAAAAGATGGCGATGCCTTCTTTTTGTTAGGAGAAGCGCATACTTTCCTGCATCAGGACGAAGACGCGACGCGGGCTTACCGTCAGGCGACCAAGCTCAAGCCCGAAGATGAAGAAGCGTGGTACCGCCTGGGAATGGCTGAAACCCGCCTGGCACAATATCCGGAAGCGTCGTCAGCCTTTCAGAAAGCGCTCGAACTCGATCCAAACGACAGTCGAGCAAGCGACGGCCTGGAAAACGCGCAGGAAGGTACGCAGCGAATTAAGGAAGGAAAGAAGCATGCGGAAGACATGCTCAAGAAGCAGCAGGAGAATGCCAACGGGAATGGAAACTTGAACGGCAACTCTAACTCAAAAGCGAAACCCACACCCAAACGTTCACCCGGTAAGCCTTTTTAAGCCGATCCGTGCAATACTTAGAGAAGATTTCCGATGGCTACATACACACCACCGCCTTATTTCCCGCAGAGTTCGCTTTCGCCTCCGGACGAAAATCGTTATCGCAGGTTCAAACTGATCGTTGTCGCAATCATCGTTTTGCTGTTGGCGATAATAGCGGGCGCTGTGACCGGAATCGTTTACCTGATTAAGTGGATGGCGCATTGAAGAGTTGAGTGTCTATCCTTGCTTGACATCATTCCCGCGCGTCCGTATAGTTTCCCGTTTCGGACTACGGTCTGAGTTCCTCAAGTGCAACGCTGTTACTGGTTCTGTCGGTGCGGAGGCGTTGCCCGGCTCGATGCGCGGCATCGGTCGTTTGAAAATATTGTGGCGTAGTTCTCGCATCCTTCATGATGCGAACGCGATGGACGAGACCTCGGCGTCGCGACGCTACAGAAAAGCTTCGGCTATATTGGGTACTGGGAAGCCAAATCCGCGCCCGCCTAAAAGCGAAATCAGAACGTCCCTTTAGTTAAATTCAAGAGCAGGCCAGTTTGTCTGCGCTGACTGCCGGACACGTTCCGGAAAGAGGCAGGCCGCGGCCCTTTTTGCGCTTTAAGCGCGCTCACGCTGATGCGTGTCAGTACCCGGAGCGGTAGCGACGGGCTCAACCGACACCGAGAGAGAAACGAATGATGCGGGCAGAGATGCCCGCGCTCCGAAAAGAGAAAGATGCCCACGATTAATCAGCTAGTTCGCAAAGGACGCCAGCGGGTCAAATACAAGACGGCCAGCCCGGCGCTGCAAAGCTCGCCGCAGAAGCGCGGCGTGTGCACTCGCGTCTACACCCAGACGCCGAAGAAACCGAATTCGGCGCTGCGCAAGGTCGCGCGGGTCCGTCTGACTAATGGCATCGAAGTGACGACCTATATTCCCGGTGTTGGCCACAATTTGCAGGAGCACTCGATCGTTTTGATTCGCGGGGGGCGCGTCAAGGATCTTCCGGGTGTTCGCTATCACGTGATTCGCGGCACGCTTGATTCGGTCGGCGTTGCGGATCGCAAAAAGAGCCGCTCGAAGTACGGCGCCAAACGGCCGAAGGGGGGCGCGAAGTAATCAATGCCGAGACGTAGAGTTGCCGAAAGACGCGCTGTTCTTCCCGATCCTGTCTACAACAGTCCGCTGGTGACGAAGTTCATCAACGGCATCATGTGGGGCGGCAAACGTTCAATCGCGGAGCGCACTTTTTATACCGCGCTGCGACAGGTTGGCGAGAAGGCCGGCGAAGAGCCTTTGAAAGTGTTCAAGCGCGCGATTGAAAACGTGCGGCCCACGGTCGAAGTGAAATCGCGTCGCGTCGGAGGATCCACCTATCAGGTTCCGGTTGAAGTTCACCAGGAACGTCGTGGCGCGCTGGCAATTCGCTGGATTGTTTTGTACGCGCGCGGACGCGGCGAAAAGACAATGACGGATCGCCTTGCTGCTGAATTGCTCGACGCGGCCAACAATCGCGGCAACGCGGTGAAGAAGAAAGAAGATACGCATCGCATGGCGGATGCCAACAAGGCTTTCGCGCATTACAAGTGGTAACGGTACGCACGCCTCTGGCGTGCCAGCACGCTGGAAGCGTGCGTACCAAAATTCAGAAATGGTTAAGCAAGACTTAAATCTGTTCCGGAATATCGGCATCATGGCCCACATTGATGCCGGTAAGACCACCACCACCGAGCGCATCCTCTTCTACACCGGCATCACCCACAAGCTCGGCGAGGTGCACGACGGTACGGCGACCATGGACTGGATGGTCCAGGAGCAAGAGCGCGGGATCACGATCACATCCGCCGCCACGACCTGCTTCTGGGACGATCACCGCATCAACATCATCGACACGCCGGGCCACGTGGACTTCACGGCCGAAGTCGAGCGCTCGCTTC
>DATLVM010000180.1:0-3425 GCA_035577445.1 Pyrinomonadaceae bacterium | reverse complement strand
AGTCCCGTCCAATGGTTAGGCCCGCACCGACCACCAAAGCCCAATCGAACCATAGGCCGCGCCTCAGCGCGTGAGGTCTCACATACCTGAATGGCTGTCAGAAGCAAAAACAAAACGGTCGACAAAGGGTGATTGAGTGCGGGCGGTTCGGTACTAGTAAGTAACTCGGTGAGCAAACTTGAGCCGCCAGCCGGCGAGTCGTGAATAGCCCTCCGAAGTTAATCAACTCCGGCGGTTAAGGAGATCTCTCTGCTTGACTCCGACTTTCATACCCGATTTGTTGGATGCCGTCACGGTTGAGCATCTGCAACACGTTTAAGGCACTCAGAATAATGATTCAAGAAGTCGTCTCGCAACTCGCGGAATTCTTTGACCGTTTCGAATCTGCGGTTGTTCCCGAAGACAGCTTTTGATTGGTTGAGAAAATAGACCGTGACAACGAGGCGAACCGGATCATAAAACAGAACGTGGACTGCGACCTGGTCACCAACGTCGATCTTTTCCCGGTCAAATCCGTAATCCTCAAAGCCGTTGAATGACCTCTTGTCGGTAAAAACCATTGCCGTGGCTTCTTTGATCGTAGCGAAGTGCTTTTTTTCGTCGATGAGGATCTCTTTGTCTCGCGCGTAGTGAGCCGGGTCGGACTGCTCGATTTTGACGTTTGCGAAATAAAAAGGAATGTCTGGATATCCAAACATTACCCGATAACCGTCGAGTACTGATACCTTCTGTTTGCCGTTGTCCGTGGTGACTTCGCGGTAATTGTCCCGTGAACTTCTGCGCGTGACTTCCTTGATCTTTAATTCACCCTGCACCTTACAAGTCGTATAGGGTTTAAGGGGATCGCTCCTTGAGCTTTGCGCACGAACAATTGCCAGGCAAGCTATCACCAGAGTCAAGGCTGTCATCGACTGAACTAATCTGAGAATCATAAAGGCATCCAACTATTTAAATATACGTCAGAGTCTATCATAAGTCCGCAGCTATCGATATAATGCTTCAGCATGCCTGAACGTAAACTTCTCGAACAGGTGAGCGATGTCGCTCGCTTTCGACATCTCAGCCTGCGGACTGAGCAAGCATATCTCACCTGGATCAAACGGTACATTCTTTTCCATCACAAGCAGCACCCGAAAGACCTCTCGGCGGAGCATGTGCGCAGCTTTCTCACTCACTTGGCCGTGAACGAGAAGGTGGCCGCCGCGACGCAGAACCAGGCCTTTCACTCGCTGCTGTTTCTGTATCGGCATGTGCTGAAGTTGGACTTGCCGGAGATTACCGGTGTCGAGCGAGCCAAGACTTCGCGCAGCCTGCCGGTGGTCTTTACCAAGGAGGAGGCCAATGCGGTAATCGCACATCTGCGCGGCGAAGAGAAATTGATTGTGAGTCTGCTGTACGGATCGGGCTTGCGCATTATGGAAGCGGTGCGGTTGCGGGTGAAGGACATCGACTTTGAGCGGCACGAGATTCGGGTGAGAGAAGGCAAAGGCGACAAAGACCGGTTGACGATGTTGGCGCGCACGCTGGAGCCGGGACTGAGAGTTCAGATCGAAACGGTGAGCCATCTGCACGAGCACGATCTGAAGAAGGGTTATGGCGAAGTCTATCTGCCACATGCGCTGGAGCGAAAGTATCCGAAGGCGGGCAAGGAATTCATTTGGCAATATCTGTTTCCGGCGGACAAGCTTTCGGTTGATCCGAGATCGGGTAAGACTCGGAGGCATCATGCCAGCGAACAGAACGTGCAACGAGCGGTGAAGACGGCTCTGCGCAAAGCGGGCGTACAGAAGAGCGGAGCATGTCACGCGTTTCGGCACAGCTTTGCTACGCACCTATTGGAAGACGGATACGATATTAGAACCGTGCAAGAGTTGTTAGGTCACAAGGACGTGCGCACTACCATGATCTACACTCATGTGCTGAACAAGGGCGGACGTGGAGTAAGGAGTCCGTTGGACGGGTAAGGGGTAAGGGGTGACGAGCGAAGAGTGGACGAGTGATGGGTCAGGAGTCCATTGAAGCGGATGAAAACTAAAATCGCGCGGCGCCAATTCATTCACTCGTCGTTGTTAACAACGGCGGGAGTCATTGCATCTCCGGGAAGCGTGCGAGCAGCCGCAGGTTTCGCTCGCCCAAAGTCTGCGCCGCCGAGATCGCTTTCGTCTTATGACGCAGCAGTGCGCGCGCTGCTCGCAAAGATGACGCTGGAAGAGAAGCTCGGGCAGATGACGCAAGCCGAGCAAAGCGCGCTGAAAGATCCAAGCGACATTGAAACTTACTTTCTGGGCTCGCTGTTGAGTGGCGGTAGTTCGGATCCGAAATCCGGCAACAGCCTGCAGGCCTGGACAGACTTGTATGACGGTTACCAGAGCCGCGCGCTGAAGACTCGCCTGCGGATTCCGATTCTCTACGGTATCGACGCGGTGCATGGACACAACAACGTACTCGGCGCGGTGATCTTCCCACACAACGTTGGGCTCGGGTGCACGCGCAATCCGGCATTGGTTGAGATGGCCGGGCGTATCACGGCGGAAGAAGTGCGCGCGACCGGAATCAACTGGGCCTTTGCGCCGTGCATCGCGGTGCCGCGCGACGAGCGTTGGGGACGTACCTATGAAGGCTTCGGTGAGACGCCGGAACTCGTCCAGAGACTGGGTGCGGCGGCGATCAGAGGCTTGCAGCGAAGTGATTTGAGCGATCCGCTCGGCGTGCTGGCGTGCGCGAAACATTTTGTCGGCGATGGCGGCACGTCGATGGGCACCGGACAGATGAATCGAGAGCAGAGGCACTTGCTCGATCAGGGCGATACGCGCTTGAGCGAAGCTGAACTGCGCCGCATACACCTGCCGGGCTACGTCAGCGCGATCAAAGCCGGCGTGGGTTCGATCATGGTGTCGTACAGCAGTTGGAACGGCGTGAAGTGTTCAGCGAGCAAGCGACTGTTGACTGAGATTCTGAAGCAGGAACTTGGGTTCGAAGGGTTTCTGATTTCCGATTACAACGCGATCGGCCAGATCGATAAAGACTTTAAGACATCGATCGGGAAGTCGATCAACGCGGGCATGGATATGGCGATGGAGCCGTCTAACTACCGTCGATTCATCGGCCTGCTGCGCGAACTGGTTGATGAAGGTCGCGTTCCGATGACCAGGATCGACGATGCGGTCAAGCGAATCCTGCGCGTGAAGATAGCGATGGGCTTGATGAACAAGCGCCGATCTCAGCTTGCTGACAGGCGGTTGCATAGGACCTTCGGTTCTGCCGAACATCGTCGAGTTGCGCGCGAGTGTGTGCGTCAGTCGCTGGTCCTCATGAAGAATGAAAGACGGACTCTGCCGTTGTCGAAAAGGCTTGCGCGGATTCATGTGGCCGGCAAGAACGCCGACAACATCGGTAATCAATGCGGAGGCTGGACGATCGATTGG
>DATLVM010000179.1:0-3950 GCA_035577445.1 Pyrinomonadaceae bacterium | reverse complement strand
GTCCAGAGTTAGCCGCGCTGTGGCAAGATCGCCTGCGCCGGACAACGATGTGCGCCGGCCGGCGCGCGCGTCGATTGAGCGCAGCACTGAAGTTTCATCGTTGCTAACGATGACTGCCGTCTCGACGAAGGTGAACACGATCGCGTGAGTGCCGTCTGAGGTCTGCCACTCCTGAAGATCAGCGCCTTGGATCTGCTTTCGCACGAACACCGGATTCTGATACAGGCGTCGCGCGAGTTCTTCGATGTGTCGCTCAACTGTGGCGCGCATTCGGCGCTGACTTGTGTGGGTGTCGATGATGAAAGTTGTGAGTGGCTTGATCGTTAACGTCGAACCCTCCTGCGTTCCTTCAGCTCCGCCGAGCACGATGGCAACTTGAGATCGCGCGAAAAGAATCGTGTCAGTCGATCCGATGCCTGTCCAACGAGCTAGTCGAATGAGCCATCTATTCGGAGTCAAATTTGCCGGCGCGCCAACAGGCCCAGCGAGCGACTTCCAGGCTTGCGTTTTAGTTACGCCACCGGCGATCTCAGCGAGATCATTCACCTCGATATAGCCCAGCGAATCTGCCGGCGCGTAGTTCGACAAGTCTGTCTTGGCAGTACGATTCCAATAAATCCACAGCGCAAGACAGGCGACCAGTAGCGCCAAAGCACCAATGATGTTTCTACGTCGCGCGATCACGGAACGCATCCTAACGACATAAAGAGTCACTGGCAAACCGGCAAATACGCGGCTTTCAAGCGAATTTCAGCAGTGTTTGGCGATGTAAAATGATGTTGACAATGGTTGGCTGCGTATTGTAGCCTGAGTCTGGCAGTCGGGGCCCGTAGCCTTTACCTATCACGGTTCTAGAATTCTCCGCCTGCTGATGTGGCGGCACACCCGCCAGACACGCCCCGCCCTTCGTGGAAACGAAGCCTTCAATCAAAAGTTTTTGAAAAATTCGATGCGAAAGAATTCAAGTACCCCCTGCCGGATCACCTTTGTGCGTCCGGGTTTGCCTCGTGCGCGCCGCGCTCGCGCTCGCGCTCGCGTACGCCGCCAGCGGCTGTTGATGTTCAGAATTGCGAGGATCAATTAGATGATTTGGAAACGTACAAACAAGAGCATGGTCGGCGTCGACATTGGTTCGAGCAGCGTTAAGGCCGTCGAACTGCAAGGCAAAGGCAGCGAGTTCCAATTGGTCAGCCTTGGTTATGAGCCGTTGGAAGCGGACTCAGTCGTTGACGGACAGATCATGGAATTGAACACGGTCTCGAACGCCATCGCGAACATCTTTAACGAGCACAAGATCAAGACGAACAGAGTTGCGGCCGGCGTCAATGGCCATTCGGTGATCGTAAAGAACATCGTATTGCCGCAGATGACGCCTGGCGAATTGCAAGAGTCATTCGCGTGGCACGCCGAAGAGCACATACCGTTCGACATTTCTGATGTGAACCTCGACTATCACGTTACCGAGAGCAAGGAAGATGCGATTCACGTGCTGATGGCTGCGTGCAAGCGCGACAAGGTTGCGAATTTGAAGCAGGCGATTCAACTCGCCGGCAAACAACCGGCCGTCATCGACGTCGATGCGTTCGCTCTGCAGAACTGCTACGAATTGAACTATGACCCGCAACCGACAGATGTGGTTGCGTTGCTGAACATTGGCGCGTCGACGACGAACATTAACATCCTGATCGGCAATCGATCGGTGTTCACCCGCGACGCTACGTTCGGTGGCAGTCAATACACGTCGCTGCTGCAAAAGGAACTCGGCTTAACGTTTGAGCATGCCGAACAGATCAAGCGTGGTATGCCGTTGCCCGAAAATCTCGAGCATCGGGAAATCGCTCCGATTCTCGAGACGGTTTCCGACATTCTCGCTCTTGAAGTTCAGAAGACGATGGATTTTTACCGCGCGACCGTCGAAGACGGAGGTTCCGCCGTCGAGAAGATCCTCGTTTCGGGCGGTGGTTCGAAACTCACAGGGCTGGTTAATTTTCTTTCGAAGCAGTTCGAAATCCCGGTCGAGATTTTTGATCCTTTTAGAAAAATCAAGGTCGACTCGCGACGTTTCGATCCTGAGTATATGCGCGAAGTCGTGCCTGAAATGGCCATTGCAGTTGGCCTGGCACTGAGAGGAGTCGACGCGCGATGATTAAAGTCAATCTCTTAAATTCAATTACTGATCGTCCGGCGAGTGTTGCCTTCGTCGAAGACAAGGTGGCGAACACCCGCACGCAGACCTTTCTGCTGGTGATGACCGTGGCGGCGTTGTTGGTCCTGGGCATCGGTTACGACTATGTGAGCGCGAATGCACAACACAATGCTGCAGTTGTCGAGCTCGATAAGCAACGACGTATGAACGATCAGATGAATGCGGTCAAGCGCGAACAGGCTGATCTGCAGAACAAGATCGCGGACATCAACTATCGCATCGATGCAATTCAGAAGTTGCGTGCCTCACAGCAAGGCCCGAGCGGCGTTCTGGCTGAGATCAAATCCAGATTCGATGCGGTGCCCGGCCTCTATCTGAAGAGTGTCGACCAGAAGGATACCGAGGTCACGATCAAAGGCGAGTCGCCGAACGAGGCGTCAGTCACGCGCTTCGGCCAGAGCCTGGAATTCTCTTCGGGTCTCTTCACGAACCTGAACATCGAAACGCAGCGCGAAGTTGCCGATGCAGTGAAGAACGCTTCCGGTTCTTCAGCCCCGGCGGCCGCGGCCCAATCCAATTCTGTCGTGGCTTTGCCTGAAATTGTTTCGTTCACGATCAAGTGCAACTACGCTCGCGCCGGACAGCCGCAAGCGAATGGCCAAACTCCCGCACCGAACCAGGGCAACAACGTTGCCGCTAAACACTGAACTCAGCTCGATAGTTCATCGGCGAAGCAATAGGAAAACATTATGAAGATCGGAAACATGAACGGCTTACCCTGGTATCTGCGCTTCGGCATTTTTGCCGTGATCGCCCTCGTTATTTATGGCGGCTTCTGGTACTTCGTGACCAGCGGCACTCGTAAAGACACGAAGGACCTGCAGGCGCAGATTGATACTTTCAAGAAGGCCAACGCGGAAGCGCAGATCGCTTCACAACGGTTGAGCGAGTTCCGCACGGTTTACAAAAACAAACAGGAAGAGTTGGCCGAACTCAATGCCTTACTGCCTGAGCAACGCGAACTGACAAAGGTGCTCCAGGGCATCCAGGATCGCGCCCGCATCACCGGGCTATCGCTCCGCAAGTTCTCGCCGAAGGACGATGTCCAGCAGGATTTTTATAGCGGCAAGAAGATCGACGTGTCCGTCCAGAGCTCATTCAATGGACTGCGCGCGTTCTTTGATCAGATGGCGCACTATCAACGCATCGTCTCGATCAACAATTTCGAGGTGAAGCAACTCGACAAGCAGGCCCTCAGCAAGACGATTGAGGCTCGCTTTGATCTCACCGCTTATTACGTTTCCACTGAGAAGCTGCAGAAAGCAGCTGCCAGCCAGCCCAACCAACCGGCCGGCAGCAACCCGGCGGCGGCCACTCAACAGGCAGTGCAGCAAGCCGCGCCGCAACTTGTTACTCCAGCGAAAAATAACTAGCAAGCGTTTGGAAAACCACGATGAATTACAAAAACACAGTTCGATATATCGTTAGCGCGGCAATCTTCTTCGCGCTGAGTTCTTGCGCGCTGATAGTTTCAGCGCAGGACAAGAAAGGGGAGAAGGCGCCGGTCATCAGCGAGAAGTCTTCCGCGGGTCGCGACCCGTTTCGGAAGTACGCGCCGGTTATCAAGCCGCCGAAGTCCATGACGAAACTCGAGCCGCCTTCAATTCAGGCTCGCATTGAGCGTTATCGCGCGCAGAAGATGGCCGCGGCCAACGCGCACGTGGCGGCGCCAAAGCCGACGACGGCGTTGTTGCTCGGCGAAGTGCAGGTCACCGGAATCTTCCGCACGCCGCGTGGTTGGTCA
>DATLVM010000178.1:0-16693 GCA_035577445.1 Pyrinomonadaceae bacterium | reverse complement strand
CTCGGCCATTTTTGTCGAATCGTGCGCGCGTGGGCAAAAGTGTTTTCAGCCGAGCGGCAAGATATTCCTCGAAGCTTTTTCCCGGACGTCCATTAATGACGAATTCACGTTGTGTCGCCGCAAAATCCATCGGATAGAGTTCCAGTTGGGTGCTGTCCGCAATCGCCGGATTATTAAGTACGATGGTGACCTGAGATGGCGGGCCTTCGAGCCGAGAAGTCATCGATTCATTAGGCAAGCGACGATAGATGCGCCAGCCGGCAAAGAACAACGCGCCCAGCAGCGCGATTGCCAGCAGAATTTTGAGGATTCGAATTGCCGGGTGCTTTTCGTCCATTTCCTATCTGCGCAAACGCCTGACGTAATTCACGAGTTCGTCGATCTGACTATCAGTCAGAGACTTTTTGAATGCCGGCATCTTTCCTTTGCCGTTGCTGATGGAATTGTAGATGCGCTCATCGGACACGTCGTTCTGCCATTCACCGCTGCTGAGATCGCGCGAATGCGTCAGGCGTCCACGCGTCGTTTTAGAGCGACCGTCGCGTCCGTGACACTTAGCGCACTTGCTGTTGTAGGTTCCGGTGGCGTCGCCGGCCGGTGAATTCGCTCGCACTGAGCTGCCAAAGAACCTTACCGCTGCCGCCAAGACGATCAATCCCACCACGACGGTAATCGAACCTAAGAATATTTTTTTGGCCATCCAATCGTCCTTTCGATCGTAATGCGTCGCCCGAAACTTTATATCGCAATCGAAGATGTTTGTCGCGCGCGATCGTTATGGTCGAAAGTCACGCGAGCCGTTATAATCCAACTCGAATGATCGAACTGGACGACGACAAGTTGCACGAAGCGTGCGGCGTCTTTGGCATCTACGGCCACAGGGAAGCCACGCGTTTGACTTACCTCGGCATGTACGCGCTGCAGCATCGGGGACAGGAGTCGTGCGGCATCGTCGTTTCGAACGGCGAGAAACTGGTTTCCGAGCGGGACATGGGATACGTCTCGGAAGTTTTCGGCGAAGCGCGGCTCGATCGTTTGCAGGGCGCCAGCGCGATCGGTCACGTGCGCTATTCCACCGCCGGTGAAGTTTCAATTCGCGAGTGCCAGCCGTTCTCAGTTACTTGCCAGCACGGCCAGATCGCCGTTTGTCACAACGGCAACCTGCCGTTCGCAAGCGAGGAGCGCAAGCGCCTGGAACGTGAAGGCGCGATCTTCTCCTCGACGTCTGACACTGAAGTTGTGCTGCACGGCGTGGCGCGCTCGCGCACCGCCAGCGTCGCCGAAGCAATTCCCGAAGTGTTGCGCGACACCGAAGGCGCGTTCTCGATGCTGTTTCTGACGCCGAAGGAATTGATCGCGATTCGGGATCCGCGCGGCTTCCGGCCGTTGGCGTTGGGACGATTGGGAGAGTCCTATGTCGTCGCGTCTGAGACCTGCGCCTTCGATCTGATCGACGCGAAATACATTCGCGACGTTGAGCCAGGCGAGATGATCGTCATCAACGAAGAAGGTTTGCGCTCATCGCATCCCCTGAATCCTCAGCGTCACTCGATGTGCATCTTTGAGCATGTGTATTTCTCGCGGCCCGACTCGATTATTTTCGGTCAGTCCGTGAATCGTTCGCGACACAAGATGGGCCAGCGGCTCGCGATCGAGCACCCCGCCGATGTCGACCTGGTCGTGCCGGTGCCGGATTCAGGGGTGCCGGCGGCGATTGGTTATTCGGCGGAAAGTGGCTTGCCGTTTCGATTCGGTCTGGTGCGCAACCACTATGTCGGCCGCACGTTCATTGAGCCGAAGCAATCGATCCGCAGCTTTGGTGTGCGCATTAAGCTGAACCCGGTGCGCCATCTGATCGAAGGCAAGCGCATCGTTTTGATCGATGACTCGATCGTGCGCGGCACGACTTCGAAAAAGATTGTGCGCATGGTGCGCGAAGCCGGCGCGACAGAAATCCACGTGCGCATCTCGTGCCCGCCGACGATCAGCCCTTGCTATTACGGCGTCGACACGCCCAACAAATCCGAACTGATCGCGGCGAATTATTCAATCGAAGGCATTCGCGATTTTATTGAAGCGGATTCGCTCGGCTACCTTTCGCTGGAAGGCATGCAACAAGCGACTGGACTCAGCGCAGATGAATCCTGTGTGGCGTGCTGGAACGAAAATTACCCAACCCGCATCACGCGCGAAGCTGAGACGATGCACTCGCGCGATGAGTCTGCCGTGTCGCATGTGCCGGTTGAGATTTAGGACGATGAGAATGTGAGCCGGCGATTTGAGTACCAATTCGAGTGGGACCCGGTGAAAGCTCGGCAGAACCTGAGTGAGCATAGGGTTTCTTTCGAGCGAGCAGCGATGGTTTTCGTACAAAAAGGAAATAGTCATGAAGCGTAATTACGATTTTTCCAAAGGCGTCAGAGGAAAGTTTTACCGTAAGGGCGCTGAACTGCGCTTGCCGATATATCTCGACGCAGAGCTTCAAAAACAGCTTGAAGATTTGGCGCAGAAGAATGGGAAGGACGTAAGCGAATTAGTAAACCATCTCCTTAAGCGCGAAGTGCAGTTGATTGAGGAATTCGCCCAGTGACGGTCAAGGCAAAACTGCTTAGAGCCTGTGGCTATCGTCTAAATCGTCTAAATACCTTCGCGCCATCAGGAGGACTAACCTGATGGTCAGCGCGCGTAATCCAAAATCAGATCGTCTGGGCCATAAGCTGCTCCAGATTCGTTTAGCCTTAGGGCTTTCTCAGGATGGGATGCTGGAGCGTTTAGGTCTGGCGGAGAAATACTTTCGCAGCAGAATTTCTGCATATGAGCTTGGTGACCGCGAGCCTCATCTTCCGACTCTGTTGCTGTATGCGCGTTCGGTGGGTATCTCAACCGACGTGCTCATTGATGATGATAAGGATCTTCCTGCAAAACTACGGAAGGCTGCGCAGCAGAGCGCTGTCAGAAGCAAAGCCGTGTCGCGCCGCAAACGTAAGTGATGAATCGTTCCCGCGACCAATTTGACCTATGATTCTGGGCCTCGCAGACTCGGTCAATGGAGTTCCGATCCGCCTTACTGACGAGCGGTGGGAACACATTCTTGACTCACATCCTGAGCTAGCTTCGTATCGTGAAACCTTGCTTGATGCGATCGAGAACCCGGACTATATTCTAGCCAGTAGGCGTGGCGCGTTCGCGGCAGTTGCTGTTTTGGGGCGCAAGGCTTTCCTTCATGTCTTCTACGTCGAGAAGAGTCGGCGAGATGGATTCATAATTTCCGCTCGCGTTGAAGAGAAGCTGGATAAGGCAAAGATTCTATGGCGCAAAGAGAACCGAGAGGAATAGTAATTCCCAGTAAAGAAGAACTGCTTAGTGCTGCGCGCAAGCGAGTGAGCCTTCCGCCGGGCGAATTGTGGCTTGACTATCAGGATGACGTGGACACGCTCTACGTCCGCCTCAAAGAGAAGGCGCATCCCACTCGTAGCGAGAGCAATTTCGACGAAGGCGTCCTTTTCGATTACGAAGGAGAAGAACTAGTCGGCATCGAAATAATGGACATCACCGGCCAGTTGAAATACGCCAACCCATCGTGAAAATACTCAAAAACCGTCGATTGGAGTAAGACTCAAAATCATGGCTCAGATGCCAATCGAGGTTGCCCAAATCGGTAATGTTCCTCCCGAAACAATCAGACGGACAATTGCACATGCGAATTCATTGCAGAATGAGTTTGTCTATATCTCATTGCCAGAGGAGATCGCGAGAGGGTTGAGGCCTTTTGAATATGCCAAAGTTGATCTCGATGAATTGCTGAACGCCATCGAGCAGTTCAGGATCAAGATCAGCGGATATCATCCGTACTTAATAGTGTTCATAGACTCGCAATTAACATCGGGTAACTTTACAAATCTGTTTTGGGGATCGCTCGCTGACGAGGGATTAGCAGTCATAACGATTGCCAACGTTCCCGGTGTCATTATCCCCGGAACTCGAATGGCGGCTTATTATCTTCACGCCCTTGCTATAAGTACCTTCTATTTCATTGCGCCCGACCATGAGCCTCATGATGCTACTCGTGGATGTGCGTTTGACTTCAATAACGAAAAGATGGGTTTACTAAAGAGCATGAAGGCTCGCGCACTGTGCGACGACTGTAGAAGGACTCTAGTTAACGGTCGGGTTTCAATACTGCCTCAGCATTTGGATTCATTGGATCGAATGTTTGAAGAAGGCGGGCGGCTGGTCGAGAAGATTAGGACTGGAAAAGACATCGATGCACTTCCAAAGATCTTTATTGGATCATCAACCGAAGGCCTTGGCTTGGCGAAAGCGCTAAGCGACTCGTTAAGAGACTCTGAGATCGCTGCGCCAGAGGTCTGGAATGAAGGAACAGTGTTTGGACTGGGTACTGCGACACTGGAGGCGCTAGAACAGGCGGTCTTACAATACGAATTTGGTGTTTTCATTTTCACTCCTGACGATGAGCTTCGCGTACGTGGAAAGCTAAAGCGCGTCGCTCGAGACAACGTAATTCTAGAACTAGGTTTATTCATTGGTAAGCTGACTCGGCGGCGAGCATTTATCATCCGTCCGGCTAACAAAACCATCGACCTACCTTCGGACCTCTTAGGAATAACAATAGCTGATTATGATCCCAATGTTGCTGATCTGACGACTGCCTTGAAACCAGCTTGCAAGCAAATTCGAATTGCTATTGACCGCGTCAATTCGCAGTTGTGGAGATAAGATTACATTCATAATAGGATGCGCTGTGATCTGATCACCTGAAATCTATGACCCTCGTCGGCAAACCCATTCCCCGCAAAGAAGGCCGGAAGAAAGTTATCGGCGCGGCTTTGTATGTCGATGACTTGAAATTTGAAGGCATGCTGCACGGCGTGACTGTGCGCAGCTCGGTTCCGCGTGGACGCATCAAGTCGATCACGTTCGAGCAACCACCCGCTACCGCAGGTGGTACTGACAGATCAGATCAACCGCCCGCTATCACAGGCGGTGCTGACAGAGCGATTCCCTGGGACGAATTCACGATCGTTACGGCGAAAGATATTCCGGGCGAAAACTACGTGGCGCTGATTCTCAACGATCAGCCGTACCTGGCCGACGAAGTTGTGAATCATCCTGAAGAGCCAATCGTTCTGCTCGCGCATCACGATAAGTACCTGCTCGAAGAAGCTCGCCGTCACGTCTCTATCGATTACGAAGAGATGCCGGCGATCTTTTCTTTGGCAGATTCGCTCGACCAAAAAGAGATCATCTGGGGCGCCGACAACGTCTTCAAAAAGTTCCTGGTGAACAAAGGCAATGTCGATGACGCGTGGGCCAAAGGCGACTTCATCGTCGAAGGTGAATACGAAACCGGCGCGCAGGAACAACTCTACATCGAACCCAATGGCGCGATTGCAATTGCCAATCAAACTGACGGCGTCACGGTTTGGGGATCGATGCAGTGTCCCTACTACGTTCACAAAGCGCTGATCAAATTGTTCGGCTTGCCGGAAGAGAAAATTCGCGTGATTCAAACTGAAACCGGCGGCGGGTTCGGCGGCAAGGAAGAATATCCGTCGATGATTAGCGGACATGCGGCGCTGCTCGCCTGGAAATCCGGCAAGCCTGTCAAAATGATCTACGACCGCGCCGAAGACATGGTCGCTACTACGAAGCGTCATCCCTCGCGCACGCGACATAAGACTGCGGTTACGAAAGACGGAAAGCTGCTGGCGATGGAGATCGATTTCGTCATCGATGGCGGCGCGTACTGTACCTTGTCGCCAGTCGTGCTTTCGCGTGGGACGATTCACGCCGCCGGGCCTTACTTTTGTCCCAACGTGCGAATTCATAGCCAAGCTGTCGCGACGAACGTCCCTCCGCAGGGCGCGTTTCGCGGATTCGGCGCGCCGCAGAGCATCTTTGGTTTAGAGCTTCACATGGACCAAGTCGCGAAAGCGATTGGCCTCACGCCGGAAGAATTTCGACGACGCAACTTCATTAAGCAGGGCGAGACGACGGCGACGAACCAGGTGATTCGCGAGCGAGTTGATCTTGAAGGATTGATGAAGCGCGCTTTTGAGTTGAGTGACTATCATGCGAAGCGGGAGAGGTTTGCGAGGGAAAATGGTACGCATGCCTCCGGCATGCAGCACGCCGGAGGCGTGCGTACCCTAAAAGGCATTGGTTTCGCGACGTTCATGCACGGCGCCGGGTTCACAGGCTCAGGCGAGGTTTATTTGCAATCAGTTGTCGGAGCAGAAGCAACGGCTGAGGGCCGCGTGAAAATTCTCGCCGCCAGCACTGAGATTGGCCAGGGCACCAACACGATCTTCGCGCAGATCGCTTCGGAAGCTCTAGGCATTGATTACGATCTGATCGAAGTTGTTCAGCCAGACACGGGCAACGTCCCAAACAGCGGGCCTACGGTCGCATCTCGAACGACGATGATCGTCGGTAAGCTAGTTGAGTCGGCAGTGCTCGGATTAAAACAGACGCTCGTCGGCAGCGGCCTCTTGAAAGAACAATTCACGCAAGCGGAATTTCAAAAAGCTTGCGCCGCTTACATCGCGAAGTTCGGCGCGCTCAAGTCATCGAGCCAATACCAACCGCCGCCGGGAATTCGTTGGGACGACGAAAAGTATGAAGGCGATGCCTACGGCGCTTTCGCCTGGGCGGTCTACGTCGCCGAAGTTACGTATGATCCGCTGACCTATGAAGTTCACGTCGACGACTTCGTCGCGGGGCAGGAAGTCGGACGCGTCATCAATCCAGTGCTGGCGGAGGGTCAAATCGAAGGCGGCGTGGCGCAAGCGATTGGCTACGCGCTTTACGAAAATGTGGTCTGGCAGAATGGCCGCATGCAGAACGGTCAGATGACCAACTACATCATGCCCACCGCGGCTGACCTGCCACCGATTCGAGTCTTCTTTGAAGAGAACCCTTACGCGTTCGGGCCAGGTGGGGCGAAAGGCATCGGCGAGCTGCCCATGGATGGCCCGGCGCCCGCGATTCTCAACGCAATCGAGAACGCGACGGGAACCCAGTTCAATCGAATTCCTTTAATGCCTGAGGCGCTGATGGATGGATGTGCCGTCAGCATGATTTCCCCGAGCGACATCTGATTGACCTGCTGCTTAGGCCTTCCCTCAAAAGTGATTCAATGATGATCCAGCTAAGTCTCCACCAAACCGTGCCCCAGGCACCTGATGTTTGTAGTTCGTCAGTTATCATAAACATTTCCGCCGCTCCGCGGTGACAAGACGTCTCGGGTGGACTCAGTTGAGCAACGGCATGAAGCGGCGAAGGTCGTAGCGGTTTGGCCCCAGCTCCAAGATTGGTCTTCACGGGGTCAGCCGATTCCGATCGGCGCATTAGCCATCTAATTTTGTAATCAGAGGCGGGCAAAATTCGAGGGGCGGGTCTTTTTTATGGGCCGCCCCTCACTTATGGGTCGTTGGATCGATACGACCGATTCATGTTCCCAAGTGATGAAATTAGCTAGCCACCACCCGGATCGTCGCCGGTACCCGGAGCAGGAGCGCCACCACCCGGATCATCACCGGTGCCGCCACCTGGATCGTCACCGGTGCCGCCACCTGGATCGTCACCAGTGCCAGGCCCTCTCACATTCCTTCTTAATTTCATTGGGGTTCTCCTTTCTTGCAGGATGAGAAGACGCGCAGGACTATATTCCCGGTCTCCTACCTTGTCAATAATTTTGGACCCAAAGTAGCGCAGTCATTTTTCAGACGATTCCAGTTCATCGCCATGCATATAGGGTGGGCAAATCTGGGCGCAAGCACATCGAATTTGCACTCTCATGGGAAACATTCCCGGTCTCACACTGTCAATAATTATTGGAGCCGGGTAGCGGTAATCGATCGACCGAGCAATCGGGAGGAATCTACCATCAAACCAATGATGTTCTTTGGCTCGCGCAGCATCCCGCAATTATGGAAATCGCTTACGCTTGAGACCGCAAACAATTCAAACAACATAGCCTGCTCTACAAAGATATGTGCCGTAAACCGGAGTAGAAATCGAGCCCGGCCCGGCCTAAAACATTGATTGACATTGATCTTGCTTCAGAGTAGAAAACTCATAATCGATCGCGTCGGAAGTGTGCTTCAACCTGTCGTCTCAAACAATCCGCGAAATGATCGCGCCCCGGCAACTGGTTCTGTCCTCGTGAGGTAATCCGCTTGGCTGTTGAGCAACTTTCACATTACCGAATTATCCAGAAGCTTGGTGCGGGCGGCATGGGCGAAGTCTTCCTCGCGCACGACACGAAACTCGAGCGCAACGTCGCGATCAAAATGTTACCGGCCAAATCAATCGACGATGCTCACGCGCGCAAGCGTCTGTTTCGCGAAGCTCGGGCCGCCGCGACTCTCGATCATCCGAACATCTGCGCGATTCATGAGGTGAACGAGGACGGCGATGCGGTTTTCATCGTCATGCAATACATCGAGGGCGAGACGCTCGGGGTCAGGCTGCTCGAGTCGCCGATGACGCCCGATGAAGTTATCGACGTGGGAATCCAAGTCGGCGAAGCGTTGTCGGAAGCGCATTCGCGTGGGGTCATTCATCGCGACATCAAGCCCCAGAACGTCATCATCACGCCGCGCGGCCAAGTGAAGGTGCTGGATTTCGGACTCGCGCGCGTCGCCCAAGCCGAAGATACGATCGGTCCGGAAGCAAAGACCGTGACCCAGTTGACCGAAGAGGGCTACATCGTCGGCACGGTCGCTTATATGTCGCCTGAACAATTGAAGGGACAGCCGATCGATACGCGCAGCGATCTCTTTTCGTTCGGCGTCATGCTTTATGAATGCGCGGCCGGGAAACCGCCGTTCACGGGCGGCAGCAAGATCGAAATCTCTTCGAAGGTCCTGCAAGTCGATCCGCGCAAACCTTCCGAAGTAAATCCCGGAATTCCGAAGGGCCTCGAAAAAATCATCCTCAAGGCGATGGCCAAAGAGCCCAACGATCGCTATCAGAACGTGGATGAAATTCTTCGTGACCTGCGAGAGCTGCGGGCCTCGCTGTCGGGAGCAACTGAGTTGATGCCCAGCGTGACGCGCCATCCTTCGTCGGCGGGCGTTGCGAGTACGGCTCAGAGTTTGTGGCAACTGAAGTGGTTTCGAATTGCCGTCATCGCGATTCCGGTTTTGATTATCGCGACGTGGATCGGATGGCGACTCTGGCGGTCAACTCCCTATGAACCTAACGCGGCGGCGAAGGGCTATTACGACAGCGGTGTTAACGCAATTAATGCGGCGACTTACTTTCAAGCGAGCAAAGCTCTGAAGCAAGCGGTCGATTTGGACGCCGACTATGCGCCCGCTCACGCGCGACTGGCTGAAGCGTATCTCGAAATCAATAGCACTGAGCAAGCGAAGGACGAGTTGCTCGCCGCGAATGCATTGGCCCATAACCGCGATCTTGCCCCAACTGATAAGCTCCGTCTCGAGGCGATTGATGCGACGGCGCGGCGCGACTTTCCCGGTGCGATCGGCTCGTACCAAAAGATTGTCAATCAGGCCTCGGCGCCTGAAAAGGCGAATGCTCATGTCGATTTAGGACGCGCTTATGAAAGAAGCGAGCAGTTGGATAAAGCTATCGAGAATTACTCGACAGCCGCCGCTTTGGATTCACAGTCCGCCGGCGCGGCTTTGCATTTGGGTATCGCCTACAGCCGGAAGCGAGATGCTGAGAATGCGGAAAAGTCCTTCAAGCGTGCCGAGGAGATTTATCAGATCCTTGCGAACCAAGAGGGTTTGGTCGAAGTAGTTTTCCAGCGCGGAGTATTTCTGTTCGGCACGGGCAAACTGTCCGAAGCAAAGACTGAACTTGAGAAAGTCCTGGAGATGCTGAAAAGTCAGAAGAACGACTATCAGCTTACGCGGGCCGAACTTGAATTGAGCCTCGTTTATCGCGACCTGGGAAATATCGAACACGCCAAAGAGTTGGCGGCCGATGCGATTCGGGTGGCGCAGGCCAGTGGGATCAAAAACGTCGCGGCAAACGGTCTGATCGATCTGGGCCTGGCCTTCATCACCAGCGATTTTGAAGCGGCGACCAATTATTTCCAGCAGGCGTTGGAACTCGCGCGCGGAGCCAGGTCGCAGGCCACGGAAATGAGGGCGCACTTGTCGCTCGGTCGTGTGGCTTATCAAAAGAACGACAACGATAGCGTGATTTCAGAAGTGCAAATTGCGCTTAATTTCTTTAAGCCGGCCGGCTACCGGCGCGAGACCTCGCAGGCTCTGACTCTGCTGGGCCGCGCTTATCAGGACAAAGGCGAAGACGCTACCGCCTTAAAGTATTTCCAGGAACAGAGTGAGTTGGTGAAACAAGCCGGCGACGAAATTGGGGTGGCAGATTCCCACATGAATCTGGCGATTCTCACTGGTACGAATCAGGGAAAGTACACGGAAGCGCTGTCGCACCTCGATGAGAAGGTCAAATTGGATGAAGGTCGCAAATCAGAACGTGGCCTGGCCTCGGACCAAATGAATCGCGCCAATTTTCTTTGGCAGTTAGGGCGATATGACGAGGCCCGCACCGCGCTCGACACTGCCTTTGAACTGGCGAACAAAAAAGAGGCACAAATGAAGACCGTGCTTGTCTGGGTGCCGTTGATCCGAGCCAGGATGGCTTTGAGCCAGGGTCAATATGCGGAAGCCAAGAAGCAAGCTCAACTCGCTTTGGATTTAAGTGAGAAAATCCCGGACACGGCGGTGCACGCGAAACAGACTATGTGCCTGGCCGAAGCGTTCTCCGGTTCGGTGGCACAGGGAAAGAAGCTCTGTGAAGAAGCTCTGGCGGCCGCGCAAGTGTTGAAGTCCCGTTCGCTGATTACCAGCACCCAACTGGCTTTGGCTGAAGCGATGCTCCTCAACAAGGAGACGGCGGCACTGCAAACTGCACTCGAGGTGCAAAAAATGTTTGCACAATCGGGCCAGAAAGATTCAGAATGGCGCGCACTTCTGATTGCCGCGCGCGCCTGCGACCTGGCAGGAGACAAATTGGCCGCGTCGGACTACGCCACGCAGGCCGAAACAGCGTGCAATGCGTTGCCTCAGGTTTGGGGCGCTGAGGCGTATCAAAGTTATTTGCGACGACCTGACATTCAGACTTACCGAAAACAAGTCGCGCAAGTACTTCAGGGTGTGAAGTGAACACAATTCAGTCAAAGAAGGAGAACAACCATGATTCCATTCCCATCGACCATACTTTTCGTGGATGATTCTAGTCCCAAGGATGATCCGGGCGGCAGTGCAAAAACCAAGAAAAAGACGAAGAAGACTGCCAAGAAGAAAGCCACCAAGAAGTAGGAACTTAGGCCCACCTACGTCATCACGCATGTTGCGCTGTGTAGCAGCCCCGACCACAGCGCACATGTGCGTGCATGATCCTCATGAATCAAGCCTTGTCTGATTTGATTACTCTCCAAGCTCCTGCAGGAGGAAATGGTGGCTGAACGAGAACTCGGAGCCAGGGCCGATCTGGAAGCGGCTGCCAGCGCCGATATGCCGATGCGCTTGTCGCGCTTCTTGAAAGCGGCGCAGCAGAGACGCGGCTTAACGCGGCACGAGCGCTTGCGGATTCTCGATCAGGTCATTCTCCTGCTGGAGATGAACTATGTGCATCTTCCGCTCAAGCGCGCGATGCACGCTATCGATCCCATCCAGCGTCTGAAGCTGCTCAAGTACCGCCTGGAAACACAGCACCGGATGGAAGATGAAATGCAGTTCCACAAGCGACTGCTGGAGATCTTCTCTTCCCTGCGCGACATTCACACGCGCTACCTGTTGCCCAGCCCCTTCAAGAACCGAGTTGCGTTTCTTCCCTTCCTCGTCGAGCAATACTTCGATACCGATCGCAAGGGGAATCGATCGGAAAAATTCCTGGTTTCGCGCGTAGCTACCAGACACTTCAGTATTGACGCCAAATCGGACCGCGAAGCCGCGGCCTTCAAACCTGGGGTGGAACTTCTCTATTGGAATGGCGTCGCGGTCAGCCGCGCCATCGAAATCAACGGCGAGATCCAATCCGGCAGCAACCTGGACGCGCGCTTTGCTCGCGGCCTCGATAGTCTCACCATCCGACCTCTCAGTACTTCTCTGCCGCCCGACGAAGAATGGGTCGACATTACATTTCGCGATCTCAAACGGAAGGTGCGAACGCTGAGACAACATTGGCTCGTTTATCGCACCGTGGCGACGCCGCGGCCAAAGAAATCGCGGTACAAGCGAGCTTCAGTGGACGTTCAGAAGACGAAGATCAATCAGGTGCGCCGCGAGATGTTTGCGCCGCGCGATATCCCGGGACATAAGGGATACGAGGATGTCTTCTATAGCCAGGTGCGCACCGTGCGATTGAAGGGGTTAGCTGAACAAAAAGTGGGGTATGTCCGTTTGTTCGATTTCGAGGTCGGCGATCATCGGGCCTTTGTCGAAGAGTTCAAACGAGTCATCACCGCCGAGGAGTTTCCTCAGGACGGATTGATTATCGATGTGCGTGGAAACCCCGGCGGCAGAATTCGCGCGGGCGAACGATTGCTTCAGTTGTTCACGGCGCGGCGCATCAGACCTGAGCTGTTTGAGTTCATCAACACCCCACTTAACTTGGAGATTTGCCGGACAGCGCCGAAAGGAATGGGCCTCGCGCGATGGGCTAATTCGATTAGTGAAGCCGTAGCCACCGGCGCCACGTATTCGATGGGCTTTCCGCTTACCTCGGAAGAGATGGCCAATGACATTGGGCAGGTGTATTACGGCCCGGTCGTCTTGATTACAGACGCGCTGTCCTACAGTACGACTGACATGTTCGCGGCCGGCTTTCAGGACAACGAAGTCGGAGAGATTTTGGGCACTAGCGACAACACGGGAGCTGGTGGGGCGAATGTCTGGGAGTTCGACGAATTCATCAAGAACTCGCGTGGGATCTCCCGGAGTCCGTTCAAGGCCTTGCCCCGGGACACGAGTTTGCGCATTGCGATTCGCCGCAGCATTCGCGTGGGAGAAAGAGAAGGACGACCGTTGGAAGAATTGGGAATCACACCTAACCAGCGGTACTACATGACCAAGCTGGACCTCATCGGACACAATGAAGATCTAATTGCGGAAGCTGTCCGTCACTTGAGAACAAAGCCCGTCTATTCTCTTTCGGTGAAGTGTGTCAAGGGTAAACGGCACACCTATGAGATTGCGGCAAGTTCGACCACCCGCCGCGCGCATGCTCACAAGAAAATCTTCCGGATCGACGTTTCAGTTAATGGCTGGCCGTACAAATCGCTGATAGCCACGAATGGCAACGTCGCCTCAACCACTATCATCGTCCATAAACAGAAGGCGAAACTTCATCTGGTTGTGCAGGCGTTTGACCACCACAACAATATCGTCGCTGCCTACCGAAATCGATAAACAATCCGTCCTGCTATTGGGTAGTGCCCTATTTGAAATCATAGTGAGACGGCTTTGACTGGAGCGCAAGCGTCCTCGCTTGCCCTTCTCTTAAGCCAGCAACCGAGGCGGTTGCGCTCCAGTCAAATCAGAGTTTTGAAATTAGGGCACCACCTGCTATTGCGCCAATCCTGATCAGCTTCATGATATCCTTCGCTCTTAGGCGCGATATCGTAAGGACGCATCAGGTCTTGGCGGAAAAGATCAAAATTAACTGCACGGTAAATAGCGAGCCGCGGACGTTGCAAGCGTTTCCGATGGAGCGTCTGCTGGATGTTCTGCGCGAGCAGCTAAGCTTGACCGGCACAAAAGAAGGATGCGGCGAAGGCGAATGCGGCGCGTGCACAGTGATAATCGACGGCCAGATCGTGAACAGTTGCCTGGTCCCGATGGCTCAGGTTCAAGGTTGCGACATCAAGACAATCGAAGGCATCGCGCCCAGCGAAACTCAGTTGCATGCAGTGCAGCAGGCCTTCATTGAACACGGCGGCGCGCAATGCGGCATCTGCACACCCGGAATGATCATCGCCGCCGTTAACCTTCTTGAGAAATATCCGAATCCGACTGAAGCTGAAATTCGCCATGGTCTGGCGGGAAATCTTTGCAGGTGTACCGGGTACATGAAGATTTTTGAGTCGGTGGTGAGGGCTGTCGAAGGATGAGAGCCTTCATTCCAGCGTATCAACTCATCTCGCCTTCCAAGTTGAATGAAGTGCTCGACTTGCTTTCACGCCCGAATGACTCCTGGAAACCTTTCGCCGGCGGTACTGATCTGATGGTGCTGCTCGAAGCCGGCAAGCTGCCGCATAAGAACTACGTCAACATCTGGAATCTTAAGGAGCTGCGCGGAATCGAAGTCACTCACGATCAAGTGATCCTCGGCGCGTTAACCACGTACACGGAAGTGCAGAACCATCCAGTGCTGCAAGCCGAATTTCCGATGCTTTGCGAAGCCGCGCGAGAGACAGGCGGCATCGCGATCCAGAATCGCGGCACGTTGGGTGGAAACATCGTGAATGCTTCGCCGGCCGCGGATTCTCCACCGGCGTTGCTCGCTTACGATGCTGAACTTGAGTTGATCTCGAAAGCCGGAGAGCGGCGAATTCCCTATGCACGCTTCCACCGAGGTTACAAACAGATGGACATTCGCGCGGATGAACTGTTGCGCGCGATCCGTCTGCCGCGTTTGACTGGAGGATTAACGCACTATTATCGCAAAGTCGGCACGCGCAAGGCGCAGGCGATCTCAAAAACATGCTTCGCCGCGACCGGCAAGATCGACCATGACCAAGTTTCGCATCTTCGCATCGCGCTCGGCAGCGTCGCTCCCATTCCGCTGCGTTGCTTCGAAACTGAAGCCGCGCTGTTGAATCAGCCGCTGAACAACGATTCGACGGAAGCGGCGGCTTCCACTTTTGCTAAAGAAATCTCTCCGATTGACGACATTCGTTCGAGCCGCGACTATCGCTTGCAGGTATCAATTAATCTGCTGCGCGACTTTCTCGATCGTCTGGCGGCGTCGTAGGTGGAGCGCGGGCATCCTGCCCGCAAGCGTGCGCAGCACGCTGGGTCGTTAGTGCTTCAAGATGATGCGGCCAGGGATGGCCGCGTTCCAAAAACATCGCGGTAGTCGGCGCAACTTCTCTGAGTTACAATTCGTTCGTTCTCCGCATGAAGGCCCACGGTCCCCTTACAAAACGTTTTGCCATCGCCGCACTCGCGGCGCTGCTCCTGCTTTATTCCTTCGCCCGCGCACAAACAACTCAATCAAACACACCGCGAAAAATTGATCGTCCGCTGAACCTGCTGGTGCTGGGCGATTCAATTTCGTGGGGACAGGGCCTCAAAGACGAGCATAAGGCCTGGTATTTGGTTAAGACCTGGTTGCGCCAAAACACCGGACGCGAAGTGCTGGAGCGGATCGAAGCACATTCCGGAGCCGTTATTGGAACCGTGAATCAATCTGAGCCGCCCGCGTTTTCCGACCTTGATGGCGAATTGAGTCGCGGCTATCCCACGATTAACGGACAACTCGATCATGCCTTGAAGATGTATGCTGATCCCCTGACGGTCGATCTGGTGATTGTCGATGGTTGCATCAACGACCTGGATTCACGGCGACTATTGAATGCGGCGAACACGCCGGATGGAATTCGCGAATTGGCGCAAGCAAAGTGCGGCCTGCCGGTCGAAGCGCTGCTCATGCGAATCACAAACGTATTTCCTAATGCGCACGTCGTGATTACCGGCTACTACCCAATCTTGTCTGAGAAAAGCGCGAACGATCTCTTCATGAGGGCGCTGGCAAAACGCTTTTATTTGCCCGAGGCGGGCACGCCGAAAATTACCGATAAGATCCTGCGCGCGCGGTTGATCGCGATTTCGCGCGAGTGGTATCACACCTCTGATCAGATGCTGTCGGCCGCGGCGCGTAAGGTTGATGCTCAGTTGCAGGCCAGGGGCTCGCATCAGCGCGCGCTCTTTGCCGACGCCGGCTTTCACCCTGACCATTCGTTTGCTGCCAATCATTCGCGCTTGTGGGGGTTCGACGCGTCGGCGGTGCGCAAGCTACTCGTCGTCTTGTCACTCGGTCGCGTGCAACTGCGCGCGAATGACGAACGACGCACCCAACGTGACGAGTTGTGCAAAGCCCTGCTTCCGCCAGCCCTTTCTGAATCGCCCGAGCAAAAGGTGATTCGTGAAGATCGCCTCCTGCGGTGCAAGCTGGCCGCCGTGGGACATCCCAACCGGAAGGGCGCCGCAATGTATGCTGACGCGATCGGCACCGTATTGAAACCGCTGCTGGCAAACTCTGGCTGGATCAAAGACGCGAACACGGCGACGACGGCTGTGACTCCACAAAGATGAAGCGACTGGGAACTTATTCGATTTGCAAAAGGCGTGACGAATGACCGCGACTCAATTGGAGGTCGATGACAATGGACGCAACCCTAACTCAGTTTCGTACAGGCGTAATCAAACCAGTGGAATGTATCAAGGAAGGCTGGGCCTTAATCAAAGATCAGTACTGGCTGTTCCTCGGTATTGTCGCTGTCGGCGTGCTCATCGGCGGCGCCGTTCCCATCGTGCTAATAGGTCCGATGATGGTGGGTGTCTTCATGTGTTATCTCCGCAAGATGCGCGGTGAACAAGTCGAGTTCGGAACCCTGTTCAAGGGCTTTGACCACTTTGCTCAAAGCCTCATCGCCGCCCTAATTCAAATG